>JBLHWU010000085.1:0-25177 GCA_047629355.1 Saprospiraceae bacterium
CTAAAACCAGAGCAACAAAAGGCATTTTAAGCCATGTCTATGGAAAAATCGCTGCTTCTGCTGTTTTCTTGGCTATCTTTTAACTTTTAATTCGCATAATTTATGTCCAAGTACTTAGTTGGTACGTTTTGGTTTAAAAATAAATATTCACAAACGTAAACATTTGTTGGAACTTTTTCATTCTAATAATTGCTATTTTGAAATTAAGTACCTTTGTTTTTATAAAAAACAGGCACGAATAGCATTACTTTTATTGAAAAATCTATTTTTGCAAAAAAATTAAACATTAAAGCATAGCGGTCAAAAGTCAAAAGTCAGCAATCAGAAGGTTCAAAACAATGAAATCTTCTGATTACTGACTTCTGACGGCTGACTTCTCGAAAAGAACAATATGCAATTATCAGAACAAGAAGTCATTCGAAGGGAAAACATGCAGAAAATTCAGGACTTGGGTTTCAATCCATTCCCCGCTGCACAATTTGAGGTGACTGCGCATTCGCAGGACAGAACCACCGAACAATTTCAAACCAAACTGGCTAAACAATTAGAAGAAATCAAACACGTTGGTGAAGTTGGTGCAGCAAAATTACGGGATGCTTTTTTTAAGAATAGAGGTAAGGCAGCGCAAGTTTTGACAGATGAAGCATTGGTTGCGGAGTTGAAGATTGCAGAAACAATTGAATTTGACGCAAGTGTCGGTCGAGAAGCGATGGCATTGCAAGACTTTTTTGATGAAGCAAAAGCGGCGGCGATTGGTTCGACAGAGAAAGTACATATGGCAGGTCGTTTTATGGGACAACGTGGCCCGTTTGCTAAATTGCAGGATTCAGCAGGACGCATACAACTATATATAGGTAAAAAAGATTTGGGCGATACGGAAGAAGACATTGAGCGGTACAAGAAATTGGTAAAATTGCTAGATATCGGTGATTTTATTGGTGTGGAAGGAGAATTTTTCGCTACAGGAACGGGAGAATTGTCTTTGAAAGTGAAAGAATTGACCTTTTTGAGCAAGTCTTTGCGTCCATTACCGATTGTAAAAGTCGATAAGGAAGGGAACAAATATGATGAATTTACCGACCCAGAATTGCGGTACCGTCAGCGTTATGTTGACTTAACTGTCAATCCACAATACCGTGAAATTTTCATTAAAAGAAGTCGAATCGTACAAGCGATGCGCCGTTTTTTTGATGATAAAGGTTGGTTAGAAGTCGAAACACCAGTTTTGCAACCGATACATGGTGGCGCGGCTGCCCGTCCGTTTGAGACGCATCACAATACATTGGATATGCCTTTGTATATGCGGATTGCCAATGAATTGTATCTAAAAAGATTGATTGTTGGTGGCTTTGAAGGCGTTTATGAAATCGGAAAAATGTTTCGCAATGAAGGGATGGACAAGACGCACAATCCTGAATTTACGTCGATGGAAATCTATGTGGCGTACAAGGATTACATTTGGATGATGGAAATGGTTGAGCAATGTATCGAGTACATCGCTATGCAAGTGAACGGGACGACAGATGCGCAGATTGGCGATAATTTGATTCATTTCAAAGCACCATACGCGCGGATTAGCATGTACGATTCTATCGAAAAATATACAGGCATCAATGTCTCTAAAATGGATGAAGCGGGACTTCGGACCGTTTGTAAGCAGCTGCATATTAAAGTGGATGATTCGATGGGTAAAGGAAAATTGGTTGATGAAATCTTTGGCGAAAAAGTCGAAAGACACTTGATTCAACCGACTTATATTACTGATTATCCAATTGAAATGACTCCGCTGGCGAAAAAACACCGTACTGAAGAAGGCTTGGTTGAACGTTTTGAATTATTCGTGAATGGAAAAGAAATCGCGAATGCGTACTCGGAGTTGAATGACCCTATTGACCAACGACAGCGATTTGTTGACCAATCAGCTTTGGCAGAACGAGGTGATGATGAAGCGATGGTTTTGGACGAAGATTTCTTGCGTTCGTTGGAATACGGAATGCCGCCAACCTCTGGTTTGGGTATCGGAATTGACCGTTTAACGATGATGTTGACGAATCAAACTTCGATTCAAGAAGTCTTGTTTTTCCCGCAGATGAAAGCGGAGAGCCAAGAGGGTAAAGAATAAGAATAAGAATAAGAATAAATAATAAATGATGAATGATGAATGTGGGCACTTGTCTCACATTCATCATTTATAGTTTATCATTTATCACTGCTTCAACGCTTCCAACGTTTTATACAATTCCCCTTCTTTTGAAATCAAGCAACCACCTTCCATCATTTTAAACAACTCCGCCTCACGACCATCTTTATAGCCTTTTTCCGCTGTGTATAATTTCAATTCTGCATTGGTATTTTTGCCCAATTCCATCAACATTTCTTTAGAGAACTGAGTTTTAAAATCGACAGCTGCTTCCCCTTCCACAAACAAACCCATCATTACGATTTTATCCGCCTGACAGTGAAAAGTTTTAATATCATTGGTCGTTTTAAACTCTAAATATTCAATATTATTTAGCGTCTTTTCAAACACAACATCACTGAACCCTTCGAGCAATTCCTCTACCCTATTTTGGTCACTCACTTTTATCTTTTCCCAATCGTCCGCAGGAATGCTTTGGACCG
The DNA here is from genome assembly GCA_047629355.1 of Saprospiraceae bacterium. Lineage (GTDB taxonomy): Bacteria > Bacteroidota > Bacteroidia > Chitinophagales > Saprospiraceae > CAYUNA01. The sequence continues at coordinate 2,623 of JBLHWU010000085.1, forward strand.
CGAGAAAACGGATAAATTCAGCCTCCAATTCCTGCAATTCTTGCGTGGTTAGTCTTCTATATTTCATAAGTCAAAATTTTTGAGCAGCAAAGATAGTGGATTTATTGAATTGAAACGTCCTTTTTTAGAAGGGAAATTTTAGGGATTGAGCCAAATTTTATTTCTTTCAGTTAAAATTTAGTTAAGTTTATTTGGAAACAGCTTATTAAATGTTCTATTTTCAAAATAAAGATAATAAAAAACGTACTTTTGCGCCGATTTTGAAAAATAAATTAAACTTTTTTTTAAAGTGTTTCGTTTTACTAATGGAATTAGGCATTAGTGCCTTTTTTTATGGATAAAATACCTGAACCTGACACCTACACTTTATTGAACAAACTGATTATGAACAGTAAAAATCCTAATAATAACAGTCTTTTTACGACTGTTAAAAGTTACATATTATTGTTATTTACAATATTGGATTACTTTTTGCAAGCGAAGGATGAACGTATTAAAACAAAAATAAAAGTATCTCCCATGAATATTTCAAAATTGACATTGCTTGCAGCAGTGCTAATCACGGTTAGTATTGGTTGTCAAGATTCGGCTACTTCGTCAAGTGAAATTGGTGTTGAAGCAAATATACCCAATGCCGCAGTTGGCAAATTAGTTAAAACCACCCATCAAAGATACCGCAACGGCAAAATTAAAAACGCCGAAAAGATGCCTTCTATTTTTACGGAATCTTCTTTCGATACCTTAAGCTTCCCAACGATTGATGAAAAAATGATTCAGGCTTTAACGAATCAATTGGATGCCTTGAAAAAGCGCAAAACCAAGAAGAATCAGCGCATTGCTGGCTTGGATGTTTCGATTGAAAAACTGGAAGAAACGATTCAGTTGCTGATAAACCATGCTGACAATCCAGCATTGTTAAAATCTCTGCTTACCGCACATCAAACTTGGGGGAAAGATAAGAAAGGGAACGTCAAATTTACGGGATATTTTACACCGATTGTTCGGGTAAAAAAGCAGAAAGATTCGCTTTATCAATATCCTTTTTATGCGAGTCCAGAAAATTGGGAAGGTTCTTTACCGACTCGAAAACAAATTGATAGCGAAGGAGTATTAAAAGGGCGAGGTTTAGAAATTGCTTATGCTTCCAACCCTGTCGATGTTTATTACATGCAGTTGCAGGGATCAGGCTTTATCAAATTTGTAGAAACGGGCGAAAAAATACTGCTTCGTTATGATGGTTCGAATAGGAAAAGATATAGAAGTATTGAAACTTATTTGGCGCGTCGAGATGATTTAAAAATCCGCAATTTATCCAATACTGGCGTGAAAAATTTCCTCCTTAAAAATTTAGATATTCGACAAGACGTTTTGAATCACAATCCATCTTATGCCTTTTTCAGACCAAGTAAATCTTCCGTAAAAGGTGCAGGTGGTGTGCCTTTGATGGCGAGTGTTTCGATAGCTGCAGATCCTAAATATTTCCCAATTGGTAGCGTTGCCTTGGCTTCCATTCCAATTTATAACAAAAAAGGAAAGATTGATTACCACGAATATCGTTTACTATTGGCGCAGGATGTCGGTGGTGCAATACGTGGTGCTGGGCATGTAGATATTTATTCTGGTGTTGGTCCAAAAGGAAAAACCTTGGCTTCCCAGCGGCATCATTATGGTCAACTATGGTTGTTGTTGCCGCAAGAGAATCATCAATTGGCTTTGAATTCGTTGTAGAAATTTGGAAAAATAGGAGCATCTCTAAGAAATGCTCCTATTTTTTTTTTGAAAAATTTGAAATCAAGTATTTCAAGTGACGTATTAAAATTGAAGGTTCTACCCTCATTACCTATCCACGAAGTGGATGAATATGAGTAGCCCCGAATGCAATTTGGGGGCATTTGATGAAACGCAACAATCCTGAAGGGATTGAATATGAATAACCGCAGATGAAATCTGTGGAAAGTAAAGCAAGGTATAACAACTCTGGAGGAGTTGAATATTACCCCATAAAGGCTTAACTCCTCCAGAGTTGCGACATACTTTTTTATCATTCTTCGGATTTCATCCGAGGTTATTCCTATTCGACTACTTGGTAGTTATTAAGTACTTACCAGAAGTAATAACCCAATTTTGACCATTACCTTACGCAACTTTTCTCCTTTCAAATAAGAACTTTCCGTAGTTTTACACTTCATTATTAGTACCGATAAAATAATAAGTCCGACAAGTTAGACAAGTTAGACAAGTTAGACAGTGGATAATTTTTCTTAGTTTTTACTTGAAAGAAGGATAATTGTTGATACTTTGACTGATTTCAAGTGAAAAATTAGGGAAATTTACCCTGTCTAAGTGGCGGAGTTATTTTTTTATCGTTACTTAATATCAAAACTACGTCTTATGCTTTCGATTCGAGTTTCCATTTTTAAATTATTTACAACTTCCATACTCTTCATTTTACTTTTTTCAAATTGTAAAAATGAAGGAACCAATCAGTCAGAGATTTCTAATAATCGCTTAGAAGCTAAACACGGACCAAGTGACCATTTTTTCACCCAAAGAGCTTATCCTGACAAAGAATTGAGCATCAAAGCCTACGAAACTGCACTTTTCACAGCAATGCAAGAAGCAGCGGAGAAAGATGGTGCTGGTTTCGATGACGAATGGACAACCCAAGGACCAGGCAATATCGGCGCGCGTATCAATGCAATTGCCATTCATCCGACTAATGAAGCCATCGTTTTTGCGGGATTTTCACACGGTGGTTTATGGAAAACTACAGACGGCGGCGGCGATTGGCAGCCCGTTTTTGACGACCAACCTTATTTGGCAATTAGTGCGATTGCCTTTGACCAAAATAATCCTGACCATATGTGGGTCGGTACGGGGGATGAAAATATTTCAGGTTTTCCATTCATTGGCGACGGAATTTATAAAAGTGAAGATGGTGGGGAAACATGGACGCACAAGGGCTTGACCGAACAAAGAATCGTTACAAGAATCATTATTGACCCAACGGATAGCAACCGCATTTATGCAGCAACGATGGGAATTCCTTTTGAAAGAAATAACGACCGAGGACTTTATCGTACTACGGATGGCGGTGATACTTGGGAGCAAGTTTTGTTTATCAGCGACCAAGCGGGTATTATTGATATGGTGATTGACCCGTTTGATGCACAGACAATTTATGCTTCGGGCTGGGATAGAATTCGGAACAATGGCGAGTCCTTGATTACGGGTCCTGGTGCAAAAATTTATAAAACGACGGATGGTGGAGACAATTGGACGATGCTGGAAGGTGGCTTGCCAACGGATGATTTAGGCCGTACCGGTTTAGCAATTTCTCAACTAATACCAGGCTTAGTTTATGTAATGTATGTAGGTCAAAATTCACAATTATTTGAAATTTTAAAAACAACGGATAGTGGTGAAACTTGGACGCCTATTCCAACTTCAGAAGATAATAACTTCTTAGATTCAGGTGCATTGGGTGGCTTTGGCTGGTATTTTGGGCAGATTCGCGTGAATCCTAGCGATGACAATGATATTTTCTTGTTGGGTGTCGATTTATGGCGAACACAGGATGCTGGTGAAAACTGGTTTAAAAGTGCACCGCCGTGGTGGCAATATGATGTACATGCAGACAAACACGATTTGCAATTTTCGCAAGATGGATTTGCTTACTTGGGTACAGATGGCGGTTTATATCGTTCCAATGAAGCAGGCGATGGTTGGGAAGACATTGAAAACATTCCGACAACGCAATTTTATCGAGTAGCTTACAATCCCCACAATCCTGATTTTTACTATGGTGGTGCGCAAGACAATGGAACGACAGGCGGAAACATGGACGATATCAACGAATGGGAACGGATTTTTGGCGGCGATGGTTTTCAAGCTATTTTTCATCCATTTACACCTGATGTTTTTTATGTAGAAACACAAAACGGTAATATTTCAATGACCACGGACGGTGGACAAAGTTACGAGACAGGAGACGAAGGTATTGATTTTTCTGACCGGCGAAATTGGGATATGCCCTATATTATGGACCCGACGAATCCCGCGAACTTTTATGCAGGGACTTACCGAGTCTATAAATCAACAGCAGGCGTCACCCCGTTTTACGAGCCAATTAGTGATATTTTGACCGATACTATTGGCCCTGCGCCTGATGCAGGACGTTATCATACAATTACGACTTTGTCAAAATCAGCCTTGAATGACCAGATTCTATACGTTGGAACGACCGATGGCAATGTTTGGAATACGCTTGACGACGGCGATACATGGAATGAAATTACCAACGATTTACCAGAGCGATATGTGACTGAAGTGAAAGCTTCACCAACGGTTGAAAATGGCGTTTATGTGGCTCATTCTGGGTATAAGGATGGCGAAGACATTCCACATTTACATTACTCTAGCGATAATGGAAATAGCTGGACAAACCTTTCCGCTAATCTCCCACAATTGGCAATTAATGACATTTATATTTTACCAAATCATCAAGATTCTGTGATTTTTGTGGGTACCGATGGTGGTGTTTATGCAACTTTGGATAGCGGTGAAAATTGGGACCGCGTAGGCTCAAATATGCCATTTATTCCTATTTATGATTTGGAATACAATCCTGTTAAAAATGAAATCTTTGCCGGAACATTCGCTCGGTCGATTATGTCCTATTCTATTGATTCTCTAGTATTTGTAGAACCACAAGATACCGTTATCATCAATACCAATGAAGTATTTGCCAAAGCGAAACCGACGTTAAAAATATATCCTTCCCCTGCCGTTGAGGAGATTTCGATTGCTTTTTACAATAGTGAATTTGGGAAGGAATCGGAGTTGGTGATTTTGGATGTGAGTGGAAAGGTTGTGTTGCGAAGTCAATTTCAAAAGGATGGAGAAGTGGTAGAAAAAATGGATGTTTCTGAGTTAATTTCGGGGACTTATTTTGTCAAAGTGAAGACGCGGCATACAGTGAGAAGTGGGCAGTTTATTAAAAATTAAAAATTCTTGTAGCGGCGACTTTAGTCGCCAAGCTGCTCAACAAAAGAAGGCAGTTTGGCAACTAAAGTAACGATGAAAGAACGACTCCGCCATCTGGTAACATTTATTTTTGTCTTTTTCTCCACTTCGGTCGAAATGACAAAAAAGGTTTACTTTTGAAATAGGCGTTATCTATACATAATGCCTGTTTCAAAAATGGAAAATAAGGGCAAAAGAAATACTTGATAGATGGCGGAGGTATTTTTTACCGTTACTAAAGTCGCCGCTACATTTAAAATATAATTTAATGCCAATCATCAACAATTCAACCTACCCCAAACAACCCTTTTACTTCGGAAATCAACACGGACACACCATCATTCCTGGCGCATTTCGAAAAGTCAAAAACGTCAATTATGAGCGCGAACGCTTAGAATTACCTGATGGTGATTTTGTCGATTTAGACTGGATTGATAAGGATAGTAAAAACCTTGTATTGCTAACGCACGGTCTGGAAGGTGACTCTCAACGCCAATATATGAAAGGCATGGCAAAGTTTTTTGCTACCCAAAACTGGGATGTTCTCGCATGGATGTGTCGGTCGTGCAGTGGTGAAATGAATCGCAATAAACGCCTTTATTATCATGGGGAAATTGGCGATATTGAAAAAGTTATCAATCATGCTTTAGGGACCAAACATTACGAAAGAATCGTACTCGTTGGTTTCAGTATGGGCGGCAATATCAACATGAAATACCTTGGCGTTCATGGTAAAAACATTCCTGATGTTATTGAGAAATGTGTGGCGTTCTCCGCGCCCGCAGATTTAGAATCAAGTGCGGCGATTTTAGATAGGACCGATAATTGGTTGTATAAAAAACGATTTATGGCGTATTTGAAGGCTAAAATCGTAAAAAAGACAGCGGCTTATCCTGATTTTGCAGATTTAGACAATTTCAAGAAAATCAAAGTTTGGCGCGATTTCGATGAATTGTTTTCTGCGCCAATTAATAATTTTGAAAATGCCGCCGCTTTTTACAAAGATGCTTCGGCGGTGAATTTTATGGACGGCATCACGATTCCTACACTATTAGTTAATGCACAAAATGACCCGATTTTGACGCCGCAATGTTCGCCGAAAAATTTATGCGAAAAACATGCTTTTCTATATTTAGAAAATCCGATTTATGGAGGACACTGCGGGTTTCCGTTGCATGGAAAGTCGTTTAATTGGTCAGAATATCGAGCTTGGGAGTTTGTGCAGACGGCTCACGGTTAAAGATGCACGGCACACGGTGGCGCACGTTTTCAAGTGATGATTTTGCAGTATAAAAATTACTCGGAGTCTTGATTTATTTTTATCAGAATCAAAAACATAAAAGTTAGACGAAATCATCACTTTTAAAGAAAAATCAGCTCATGGATGAATTTAATGAAGGGGCGGCGGCACGGGGTTGGTTTTTGAGGGGTAAAATGTTTATAAAAACATTTTAGCCCTCAAACTCCCTTTGTCAAAACACCTCTACTAAATTCATCCATGAGCCAAAAAATCATCCTAATAAACAAATTTTCCGTCCACCGTATGCCGTCAACCGTCCACCGTTAAAAAACTTTTTGTAAGTTTGTCCCCATGAAAATTTTACATACCTCAGATTGGCATTTAGGTCAAAAATTCATCTATTACGACCGTTTGGAAGAGCATCGAAAAGCCCTGGATTGGCTACTGAAATTGATTGGTACAGAGCAAGTCGATTGCTTACTGGTGGCGGGCGATATTTTTGACATTGGCAACCCACCGAATTATGCCCGCAGTTTATATTATAATTTTTTAAGGAAATTATTAGTAACCACTTGTCGCCACATCGTGATTACGGGTGGCAACCATGATTCGCCTACGATGCTCGAAGCACCGAAGGAGTTATTGAAAGAATTTTCGATACATGTGGTCGGAAATGCGACGGGTGATATTCAGGATGAAATTATTGAATTAAAAGATAAAAAAGGGAAGTTAGAAGCGGTCGTTGCGGCAGTGCCTTTTTTAAGGGATAAGGATATTCGGGCGAGTGTTTCGGGAGAAGGTGGTTTGGAACGGATTGAGCGCATTAAAGCAGGTATTTTCAATCATTACCAAGCAGCTGGTGAGGCTGTTTTAAAATATAAAAAGCAGAATATTCCAATTATCGCAATGGGGCATTTGTACGCAACGGGCGCAGAAGCTACTGATAAACAAGACAATATATATATTGGTGATAAGCAAAACATTAAAGCAGAGCAATTTCCAGAAGTATTTGATTACGTAGCATTAGGGCATATTCATCGAGCGCAGACAGTTGGTGGTTTGGGGAAAGTTCGGTATTGTGGGTCGATTATTCCATTGAGTTTTTCGGAAACAAAAGATGATAAAGGCGTGAATATTTTACATTTTAAAGGGAAGGAACTAGAGAAGAATCAGGCGCATTTATTTCCAATTTTTAGACGATTGAAAACGATAACAGGGTCTTTTGAAAATGTGCAAGAACGCCTAGAAGCATTACATACCAAATATTCAGATGGATTGAAATCTTGGGTGGAAGTGATTGTTGAATTAGAGGCGGATATTCCAAATTTGGATGGGCAATTGCGCGAATTTACGGCTAAAATGCATTTGGAATTGTTGAAAATCAGAACCAATCGACAACATAAATCTTTGTCGATTCAAACGGAATTGGAGGATTTGGAAGAGATGAATCCACTGGATGTTTTTAGAAAAAAATGTGAGAGTCAAGAGAAACCGCCAGAAAATATGGAAGAGTTGGAAATGACGTTTAGAGAGTTGTTGGAGACAATGAGCAATGAGCAATGAGCAATGAGCAATGAGCAATGAGCAATGAGCAATGAGCAATTTAAGCGAAAAGATTAAACGAAGGACATGAAAATACTAAAAATACATATAAAAAACCTGAATTCCCTCCGATTGGAAACCGTGATTGACTTTACGAAATCGCCATTTTTGGAGACGGGTTTATTTGCAATTGTGGGTGATACTGGAGCTGGAAAAACAACAGTTTTGGATGCAATTACGCTGGGTTTGTATGGTAAAGTGCATCGTAACAAGGAGGTAAAAGAAGTGATGTCTTATGGGTCAACGGATTGCATGGCGGAGGTGGAATTTGAGGTGAAAAATGAGCGATATTTGGCGCATTGGGATATTTATCGGGCGCGAAATAAAGTGGATGGAAAGATTCAAGGAGCAACGCGACAGATTCGGAAGTGGGATGAAGCCGCACAAAAATTTTTAATATTAACGGATAGGATTCGGGAAGTTGATGAAAAAATAGAGGAAATTACGGGATTGGATTACGACCGTTTTTGTCGGTCGGTGCTGTTATCGCAAGGGGATTTTGCGGCTTTTTTGAAGTCGAGTGACCGCAATCGGAGTGATTTATTAGAGCGAATTACGGGAACGGAAATTTATTCTCAAATTTCAAAAGCAGCATTTTCAAAGCATCGAACGGAGGAAGGAAAGTTGAAAGAGAAAAAACAAAGCATGGAGAATTTGCAGTTGATGGATAAAGAAGATGTGAAGGATTTGAAGGGATTTTTAAAAGAACAAAGGGTGGAAAGCACCGTTTTAAAAAAGGATTTAGGGGAACTAAGAAAGCAATTACAATGGTTTGTTGGTGTGCAAAATTTAGAAAAACGACAAGTAGTTTTGCAAGGGCAACAAGCGCATATTTTGGCTAAAAAAGCAGAACATCAAGAAGATTTAAAACTCTTAGAAGCGCATGTAAAAACCGTTCCGTTTCAAGCTCAACTGGCAGTTTTTGAAGATAAACTACTCGCAATTGGTTCTTTAAAAACAAGGCTTTCAGAAATAACCGCTACTATTCAGATTTTAGAAAATTCAGAAAAAGAGGGTAATCTAATTTTCAAACAGGAAAGAGCAGCGCATAATATTTTAAAAAAAATCCGTCCAGAAAAGTTGCAATTATTCGATAAAATTGTAAAGATTGATGCTAAAATTGAGCAAAAGGAAAGTCCTTTACAGATTAAATTAAGGGACGCTAAAGACTTGACCAAGATACTCCAAAAAGAAAAGCAGGAGTTGTCTAATTTTAAACTTCAGTTAAACAAGACACAGGAAGAATCTGCGCAAGAAAACGAGTGGTTAGCAACTAATAAGGCATGGATAAATTTGCCAAATAAATATGAAAATATTGAAAGCCTGATTTTTAAAACAGGCTTGACCAATAAGGAATATGTAAAGATAAAGGCGGAAGAGGAAACCTTGGTTGTAATTTTAAAAAAATCGCAGCAGTTGGAACAGCAACTGGCTGCTGAATTATTGGAAATCACTACTGAAATTGAAAAACAAGAGCTACTTTTTAAGAAAAAATTACCCGAAAATTATTCTTTGGGACGAGCGGGATTATTGGTTTCGCTGAATGAGGAGATTGAGGAATTAGGAAATAGAAAGAAAAGTTTAGCGGAGTTAAAGAAATTAAATGCGGAGTATCAAGAACTACTTGCAGATTATCAGGAGTATCAAGAGGAATTGCAAAAATATGAAGCGGAAGATAATCAGTTGAATCAGAATTTACTAAATGTAATAGAGGAAGAAGACCGACTGAAAAAGGAATTGAGTTTTAAAGAGCACATTTATCATCAACAATTGGTGATTGCGAATTATGACAAACACCGTGCAGAGTTGGAAGAAGGAGAAAAATGTCCTATTTGTTTTTCGACAGAACATCCGTTTCGGGAGCAAAATTTGACGGCTTATATTGATAAAACGAAAGTGGAATTTCAGGAAGCAAAATCCATCTATGAAAAAGTGTCTATTCAATTGAAATCGTTGTTGACGCAACAGATAAAATTGACGACTAAAATCATGGATTTAAAGGGAAATGAAAAAGACCAAATAAAAGGTCGGATAGAGAAAAAAATGGATAAAATCCAAGGAATTGAGCAGCAGTTTTCAGCCGCAGTTTCTACTTACCAATCAGAAGATTTTTCGGCAGTTAGTGCGGTGTTTTTTGAAAATAAAATCAGTGGATTTGAATCGGAAATTATAGCAAAAAAGACTTTACGCGAAACTTTACAAAAAATAAATACGGAATTAGATAAGCTAACCAAAAAAGAGAAACTTGTTCATGAAAAATCGGTAGCTCAACAAATGATTGTTCAGCAAAAATCACAAGAATCAGCCTATAATCAGAAAAAAATCAGCGAGTTATCTAATTCAGTTAAAAGCAATACAGAAGGCTTGAAAGAGCAATTATCCGTTTACGGCATTGATTTCAAGTTGGAAAATGGGAATGCTATTTTTAAAGAATTGGGTACAAAAAAGACGCAAGTAGAAGTTAAACAAAAACATTTACAAATTTTAACTCAGGAGATTGGCCTGTTGGAAAAAGAAGTCAATTTAACGGAAAAATCAGTGAAAGAAAAAGCGATTAGATTGGAAAAAATGAGTACAGAAGTTGAGGAAGAACAAGCTGATTTGGAAAAAATAAAGACGGAGCGAAAGGAGTTGTTTGGGACGCAGAATGTAGAAGTGGAACGGGCAAAATTTGAGCAAAATTTGGATATAAAAGAGGCAGCGCTGGAAGAAGCGAAAAAGCACTTAGCGGAAGTAGTTTTGCAATTAAAAACAGGACGAAATCAGTTGGAAGATTTGCAGAAAGATTTACAGGCTGGAGAAAAAATGACCGCAGAGGTTCACGCACAAATATTAAAAAAATTAGCATCAAGTGGTTTTGAAAGTATTTCTGAATTGAAAGGCGCAATTTTGGAAGAAACGATAGCGAATCAAATAAAAGCACAGAGCGAAATTATTCAGCAAAAAGAATCGGAAAATACGCAGTTTTTAACAGCAAATAAAAAGGATTTAACCGAAGCCTTGGCAAAAGGAATAGCGGATTTTGATGCAGAAAAAGTGCAACTCAGTTTAGAAGAAAAAGAAGAAGCTTTTCAAACTTTACAGCAACAAATTGGTAGTAATCAGTCCCTTTTAGCAATAAATGACGAGCGAAAAAAAGAGGCGAAGGACTTATTGCAAAGCATTGAAAACCAGCGAAAGGAACTAACTCGTTGGGCGGCAATTAATCAATTGATTGGGTCGGCAGATGGGAAGGTTTTTCGGACATTTGCACAAGGACTGACCTTGAAAAAATTAGTTAATTATGGCAATCAGCATTTGCAAAACTTGAATGGTCGATACCTCATTTTGAAGCCAGATGATAAGGATTTGCAGTTGGATATCTTGGATACTTATCAAGCGGATAATGTGCGGTCGATGAATACTTTATCGGGTGGAGAGAGTTTTTTAGTGAGTCTTGCTTTGGCATTGGGATTGTCTGATTTGGCGGGGCGAAATACCAATATTCGGTCTTTATTTATTGATGAAGGTTTTGGGACGTTGGATGAAAGTACGCTGGATTTAGCGATTTCTACCTTGGAAAATTTGCAATCAAGTGGGAAGACGATTGGAGTGATTTCGCATGTGAAGGAGTTGAAGGAACGGATTACGACGCAGATTCAAGTGAGGAAGGGTGGAAGTGGATTTAGTGAATTGGAAATTAGCAATTAGCATTGTTTTAAAAGAAGCTTTTTCGAGAAAAATACCATGTTAATAGCAGACTTGCTGCCAAAGAAACGCCCAAAATAATAAACATGTAAAATGGATTCGTTTCATCGAATGGAATCTCGACGTTCATTCCAAAAAAGCTCGCTACAAGAGTCGGCACCATCAAAATAATCGTGATGGAGGTTAGCCGTTTCATTGTAATATTTAGGTTGTTAGAAATGATAGAACCGTAAGCATCCATCGTTCCATTGAGGATGTTGGTGTAAACGTTTGCCATCTCCAAGGCTTGTGAATTATCAATAATGATGTCTTCGAATAAATCGGTATGGTCTTCGTCATCACGGATTTTCAAGTAATCCGTTCTCTTCATCTTCATTTTCAATAATTCATTGGCACTCAATGAATTAACTAGATAAACAAGACTTTTTTCTATCTTTAACAATTGTCTCAATTCTCTATTCCGGCTACTGTTATACAGGACTTTTTCAATGACGTTGCGCTGCTTGTTTAGTTGTTTTAGGCAGTTTAAAAAGCGGTAAACAGTTCGCTCCAAAATTTGTAACACAAATAAGGATTCACTGGCTGGATTAAAGTACCGAACTTTATTTTCTAAAAATAAATCTAAAACAGGATTGTCATACGCGGTGATGGTAATAACATGGTCAGGAGTCAAAATAATACCAATCGGGACGGTAATAAACAAGGCATCAACCTCTTCTCCAATGGGATTGGTCAACGGCGTATTGATGATAATTAGGCGCACATCTTCCTCGCGTTCGTAGCGTGAACGTTCGTCAATATCGAGTGGGTCCGTCAGAAAATCCATTGGAATGTCATAGCGTAATGCCAATTCTTCCAGTTCCTCTGGTTGAAATGGCGGCGACATATTTATCCAATGAGCCTCCTCTGCTTTCTCCTTTTCGACAAGTTGCCCTTCTATTTTGGTATAATATTTTATCATCAGGTGCAAACATAAGTTTTTTTGGTTAAACTAGATAGTATGGGTACACGGATTGGGCAGATTAAACGAATTTCATGTAGGTCGAGTACTTTTTTTAGACAGAAATTTATTGGAATAAATTCCAATTTTTCGTTTTATTACACAGTTCAGAATAACTTGAGCATAGCTAAATAAGCTTTTTTTGCTATTGAAATCATTCCATTAATTGGGCAATAAAATATTCGTAAACGGGTAAATATTCGTCGGTTGCATTGCCCCAAATCGGTTCGTCGCCACAGCGAATTCGGAAGTAATCAGCGACGATATCGCCTTGCTGCTCGAAGTTGAAGTCGAGGAATTTGCCATTGTTGTTCATGGCGTTTTGGAGGGTAAGTAAGCCTCCATAATTGTAGCCCATTCCTTTGGTTAAATGAACTTTTAGCGCTTTGGGAATATAGACTGCGCCAAATTTTTGGTATTGCCAAACGTGTACCATTTCGTGGATAAAAATATAATCGGACATGCGTCCCCACGAGTTGATGGTGTAGAAACTGACGTATTTTAGTTGGCTTTTTTTGCAGGCAATTTCAGCGGTTTCGTCAATGCGAACGCGGGCGTAATTGATGGTATTGCCGAAGATTTCTTTAGCCATCACTAACTCAAAAGCGTTGAGAAGACGGGTTTCTTTTTTGTAAATGCCGCAGGCGGCTTCATACCATTCGGCAATTCCAAATAATTCGAGAATATGACAGCTGAGTTCCCACCACCAGAAGGCGATGCTTTTTATAAATAATTGGTTTTGAGCATTTTTTGAAATAAAAAAGAGTGGGCCGTTCCAGAAATGAAGGAAGAGACGAGTGATTCTTTTTGGAAATAATTTGACAATATCCAAGAGTCGATTCCCGAAGTGCTGTGTATTTTGCTGATTGATATTCATTTTAATGATGGTAAAATAGACAGCCAAACAATTAAAAGAAAAATCAACAAAAAAGCTGTCAGAAATAACGTTCTTGCTTTTGGGATTTTTTGAGTGATGGTATAGAATATTCCTCCTGTAAAAAACAGCATTAATGAGCCCTGAGCTAAAGGAGTTACCATTCCATTTTGACCTAAATACCAGCTTACAATTAGCGCGATTTGCCAAAGAAATAAAGGCAGATATATTGATTTATTTTGTTTTTCCATGTTTATAAATGATTCAGCAGCAGCTATTTTTATTACAATTTATGCTCCTCCAGCTATTTTATAGTTTCTAATTTGGCGATTAAGAGAAAAACGGCAATGATGAAAATATACATCAAACCAGTCATCAACTTTGCATTAGGGATATGTTTTGAAAAATAGTGAAAACCACGACCAGATAGCAATAAAAGCAAAATGGGAAAGTATGGGCTTTTACCAATTCCTCCACTTAAAAATATAAAGAACGGAAGCATTATTAATTGAATAATGAAGTATTTCCAAATTGATTTTTTATCCTTTTCCATAATCAATATTGTACGTTGCCTGCCGCAACGTGAGTAAGTTTGAGGGATAAAATAGTTTTTTGCAAACTATTTTATCCCTCAAACTTACTAAGGAACGGTGAGAGAATAAGTTCCCCATTTGGACAGTGGATAATTTTTCTCAGTTTTTACTTGAAAGAAGGATAATTGTTGATACTTTGACTGATTTCAAGTGAAAAATGAGGGGAGTTTGCCCTGTCTAAATGGCGGATTTATTTTTTTACCGTTACTAAATGTGTATAAATTTACTTAAACCGCAACGCCTTCACCGGACTAATCCGCGTCACCAAATATGATGGAATTATTAAAAATGCCAACGTAATCACCATTGTTCCTATGTTCAAGAATAAGACGGTCCAAAAATTGATTTCTACGGGCGCAACGGCGAGGTAGTAATTTTCTTCTGACAAGGTGACAATTCCGAATTTTTCTTGTAAAAGACAGAGACTAATGCCGATTAAATTCCCCCAAAACAAGCCTATTAAAATGATATAAGTGGCGTAATACAGGAAGATTTTTCGGATGCTCCAACTGCGCTGACCTAGCGCTTTTAGCGTCCCAATCATATTGGTGCGTTCGATGATAAGAATGAGCATTGCCGTGACCATATTGATAATAGAAACGGTGAGCATCAGCACCAAAATCACGATGTCATTAATGTCTTGCAAGGCGAGCCAATCAAAGATTCCTCTGCGGCTTTGACGAACGTTTTGGGCATAAATAAAGCGTGGAAGTTCCTCTTGGTCAATGTATTGAGTCAGAAGTTCAAGGTCTGCCATATCGTCGATAAAGACTTCAAAACCACCAACTTCATCACCTTTCCATTTGTTGATGTCACGTATTTTTTGAATGTCCATGATGGCGAATTGCTTATCATAATCCCCTAAACCTGTTTTATAAATACCACAAATTTTAAAGCGCCGTTTTAGAAAATCCTTGTTGTTCCCAAAATAAAAATCAAGGCGGTCGTCCACTTTTAATTTGAGGCGATTGGCGGTTTGGCGAGAGACCAAAATGTCGTTGGAAGCAGTCGAATCCGAAAATTCAATCACCCTCCCCTCTTCCAGATATTGATTAAAAAAGTCCCAGCGATAATCTTTATCGACCCCTTTTAAAATAATGCCTTCAATTTCTTTTTTGGTTTTAAAAATACCTGCTTTATACGCAAAAGTCTGAATGTGCTGAATACCGCCTTTGCTTTTTCGTTCGACGATTTTATCCTCATTTTCCCACCACAAAAATTTCCAAGAATCGTCATAAGAAACACCTTTTATCGTATCTAAATTTGGATAAAATGGCTGATTCTTGCTGATTGGTTCGCTATCACCGACTTGTCCAAAACCTGAGGCGTGTGTCAACTGAATGTGCCCCCAAAAGCCAAATATTTTCTCCTCGACTTGGTTCTTGAAACCATTAATAACCGACGACGACACAATCATGACGGTCATACTCAAAGCCACAGACGCGACGGCGATGCGCAGGATAATGCGGGAGAAGGATTGCTTGCCTTTGTTGGCGGCTACGCGTTGAGCTATGAAACGTTCTAAGTTCAAATTATTTTTTTGAGAGAAGTCAGAGGTCAGACCGCTTCGCTGTCAGCAGTCAGATACCCAAAAGTTGGGAAATTCTGACTGCTGACAGCGAAGTGGTCTGACCTCTGACCTCTTTTTTCCGCAATAATAGGAAACTTTTTTGATTCAAAATTTCTTTAAAAACAGAAGATTTGAAAAAATACTGCTTTTTAGACGTTATGATAAAGGCTTTATTTTAAATTTGTGGCAAAAATTAGAACTTACGTTTTCTAATACTTGTGGAAATACTCAATACAATACGCGCTGCCTGCGGCAGCGCAGGTGAGGTCTTAAGGGTCAAAAAAGGTTTTGTAAAAACCTTTTTTGACCCTTAAACTCCCTTAGGAACGCGAAAAAATATACGATATGAATTTTATTGAAGAACTCAAGTGGCGAGGCATGTACTACCAATCAACGGACGAAGCAGGCGTCGAACAGCATCTTTTAAAAGAGAAGCGGGTTGGCTATATTGGTTTTGACCCAACTGCCCCTGCCCTGACGATTGGAAATTTTGTGCAGATTATGATTTTGAAATTGTTTCAATTGTCTGGGCATAAGCCGATTGTTTTGATGGGTGGTGCAACTGGGCGCATTGGTGACCCGTCCGGAAAAAGTGAAGAGCGGGAGTTAAAATCATTCGATTTATTGAAAGCTAATCTTGCGGCACAGCAAGAAAATTTCTACAAGTTTTTGGATTTTGATGGCGGAGACAATGTGGCGGAATTTCGGAACAATTACGATTTCTACAAAAACATGAATGCGATGGACTTTTTGCGACTGGGCAAGAAAATCACCATTAATTACATGACTTCTAAGACGAGTGTAAAAAAACGCATTGAAACAGGGCTTTCATTTACGGAGTTTAGTTACCAGATTTTGCAGGGCTACGATTTCCAACATTTGTATGAAAATGATGGGGTGACACTGCAAATGGGCGGGTCTGACCAATGGGGAAATATCACTACTGGTACTGAATTCATTGGTAAAAATACTGATGGAAAGGCTTATGCAGTGACGACGCCGTTGTTGACGAAAGCGGATGGGAGCAAGTTTGGAAAATCGGAAAAAGGGAATATTTGGTTGGATGCGAAATTGACGTCGCCGTACAAATTCTACCAATTTTGGATAAATGCGGCGGATGCAGATATTAAGAAATTTAATCGATATTTTACGTTGAAATCTCGGGCGGAAACCGAAGCTTTGGAAGCTGATTTTGATAACAATCCGAATATTTTAAAACAATCCTTAGGAAAAGAATTGACGATTCGAGTACATGGACAAGCGGCTTACGAAGCGGTTTTAAAAGTGTCTGAATTGTTGTTTAATAAAAAGGCAAACAAAGAGACTTTGCTGTCTTTAGCAGCGAAAGATTTGGCGGTTGTTGGTGGAGAAATTCCTTCGTTTACCATTGCCAAAAGTGTTTTGGAAAATGGTGTTGCAGTCATTGATTTGATTGCGGAACAGACTTCAATTGTCGCTTCCAAAGGAGAAGGTCGGCGGGCAATTAAAGGTGGCGCAGTTTCTGTCAACAAAGACAAAATTAGCAACCATGAGACCGTTATCAATCACGAAAACCTATTGCATGGGCGGTATTTGATGGTGGATAATGGGAAGAAGAATAAGTTTATGATTGTGGTGGAGTAAGTAGGTGACCCTAAATAATGAAGTTGTTTAAGGCTTTAAATTAAAAAAGCGGTAATTTCTTAGTTGAAATTGCAGCTTTTTTCCTTTTTTAGAAGTCAGACCGCTTTGCTGTCAGAGGTCAGATTAAACCAGTTTAAACTTGGCGGCTTTCTGACTTCTGACAGTGAAGCGGTCTTACTTCTGACCTCTCTTTTTATCCAAACTGCCGCTGCCACTCCAATACCCCACCCGTCAAATTGCGCACGTTCGTATAGCCTGACATTTGCATAAATTGCTGTGCCTGACCACTCCGCGCGCCGGACCGACAGTGAATCACGATTTCTTTGTCTTTTTGGTCAGCATATCCTTCGATAATCGCCATGATATTTCCCAAAGGAATCAATTTTGCGTTGAGGTTAAATTCCTCATATTCGTGTGGTTCCCGGACGTCGATGAAGATAAAGTCTTCTTTTGCGTCTAATTTTGCTTTAAGTTCTGTTACGTTAATATCCATTTTAAGTTTTGCTTTGATAATTTAACAAAGGCGCTGTATCAAAAGTCCAAAATAGCATAGGTAGCAGATACCGTTATTTATAACCTTCAGTTTTTTTAATACCTTCAATATCTGACTTTTAATAAACCTTAGGTATCCGCTACCTTTTGATACAGCCCCAATTTTTATATAACTATTTCGCTATCAATAGTTTTTGTTGAAAGGTTTCTAAAGTTCGGACGTTGTTGACTTTTAAAAAATACAAGCCCGTGCCCAAATTATCAACATTTATTTCGCTGTCCAGTTGAATCACTTTCACTAATTGTCCCAAATTATTAAAAATTTGAACTTCAAAATCGTCATAATTGCCTTCCAATAAATTAACGAATACTTTATCCGAAGCTGGATTCGGATAAATCGTCATTACATTCGTCAGTTTTTGCACTTCCGAAGTTGGAGAATTAAAAGGAGTGCCCCCCAAAATTGGATTAATCATCAAAATACCGCGAAAGCTGAAGAAATTAAAGAAATTGTCATCACTTCCTGCGAATAAATTGGTCTTCACAGCCACCGAATCATGCAAATCAAAACCCAACGGAATCCCACGAGTTGCTGCGGATAACTGAATAAAAGTAATCCAAAAGTCGCCCGCAGGCAATTCAATACCCATCGGTTCGCCGTCTTCATCTTCTGCCCGATAAGTCGTAAAGCCTTGTAAGGTATCTCGAACGGCATCCACGTAAAATGGGTTTAAAACAGCTGATTCATAGACCGGGTCGACATCCGGAGCTGGCATTTCATCATAGACTTCCCATTTAAATTGTTGGGTAGTGATGTTCTCTGTCAAGTGTGGAAATAGAAATTTCACCCCAGTAATGGTATCCGCTACATTCAAATGATATTTTTGGGCAAATTGTTCACCACCCTGTGCATCTGGGAAGAAGGCTTGGGTTTCGGCAGTACCGTCGTCATAGGCGAGGCAGTTGTCAAAAACGATGCTGGTTTTGACTTCATCATTTCCAGGGATTAGGTTATTCGTTGTAATAATGAAGTTGTATTTTACTTCAACAACTCTTTTCTCTTCAAATTCAGCATTTATAACTTGTAAATCACTAACTAAAGCATTAAAATCAGATATTTCTTCTTTGACATTCTTTCGAGAATCAGGCGCTAAATTATCTTCCAAATCAAATTTAGGAGATATTCCAACGGGTGTATTAGTTTCTGTTTCAAGAAAAGTTATTGAATTATTATCAGCATTCTCTACATCACTCCAATGATTAAAAAGTTCTCCAACTACAGAATCTTGCAATTCCAGTGCTTCAAATCCTTCAAATTGATTCCATGGCATTTGCCAATACGTTTTCAAAAAATTTGTCGGTTTTTTAGTAAAAGCTATATCACGAAAAAATGATTCTTCGAAATTATTCGCCTGCAAGGTGACAAAATCTAAATGCCACAAATCCCCCACTCCCGCAGGAGATACGATAGAAGAAAATCGAAATTGAAATCTATCGTGAAAAAAATCATCATCTTCAATTTTAATCACTTTATATTGGAATGCTTCAATTGAATCTGAAGAAATCGTCCCCAAATAACCCGGATAGCCGTCTGTTGCTTTTTTCCAATTGCCATTGTCATCTTTAAATTCTACAAGCATTGAATCCAAAAAACTCGGTGCTAGACCATATCCTTTTCGCTGTACATAAAATTTAAAATAAACCTCACTATCATCATCATAATATGACATATTAATAGGTTGCGAAGTCAGTCTATCGCCAATGCCCGCAAAGTCAATATCATAAGGTGTACCGCTTCTATCCAAGCCATCGAAGGTTGCAACGCCTACAGAAATGGGTTCAAAACCAAGACTGTTGTTGATATAAACTTGGTCATCCAACCACATTTCTGGATTAGGATAAGGCCCATCATAAGAAAAATCATCCACAAAAATCAAGTTAGCACCTCCTGCATCTAACACCGTTGTTGGCACTTCAATAGGAAAGGTAAAAACATCGCAAATCCCCAACTCATCACACAAGGTAAAAGAAATTAAATCCGTCCCCGGAAAAGCATTCGAAGAGTACGAAAAACAGTAGGCTGAAACCCGAAAAGCGTTTTGTGGCGCAATGCCATTTCCATCATATCCATCATCTAAAATATCGTCAATTTGACCACACTGAAGCGGTGTCGGCAACGCTACCATACTTTCATCAATACAAAATTCAGCGGTAGAATTAATGCCAATCATTTCCACTGGCATAACAACACTCTGCCCTTTTCGACGTATCGAAACTGAGATTTTCAATGGGATAATCTCCCCACCTTCTTGATAAAAATCTACACAAACCGTATCTTGTTTTAAATCTGCATTATCATCAAATAAGGCTGCGTTGTACTGCACAGACGACCCAGCCAAAAGGATGGATTCTGAGAATACCAAACCACAATCCATATCTAAAACCAATGAATCCCCAAAAATACCGCCACCAAGTCCAATCGTATCAATAGATAAAAATATCTCGCCCCCTTCTTCCACCAAATCAAAGCCATAATCATCGTCACAATCGTCCAAAGTCTCCGGCATTTCTGATGTTAACGGATTAAATCCAGTCAATTTTTCTACTTGATAAGCCCATTCCAATTGCTGCTGTTGATTGATAATACGCAGCGTTGGATTGTTTTCAAGTGGGGCTAGTTCAGGGGTTTGAGCGTGTAGAAACGGAGCGCAAAAGAATAGCGTAATCAGTAAATAAAAATTTCGCATTGGGTAAATAGTTAGTAGGATATTAATGAAAATAGGATATTGCAAGTTTTGCAGTATCCCATTATTTAATTATTCTGGTTCTTTGACAAATCCCGTGGAGTAAAATATGTTTTGAATTTTAAGAAGGGAGAAGATTTGCAATTTTCTCCCTTCTATAAAAACAATTACGCGCTGCCTACGGTGGCGCGGATGGGGTTTTGAGGAACAAAATGGTTTTTACAAAACCATTTTGTCCCTCAAAACCCCTTTATAAAAGAAGAATAAACTTGTGTTTCATGGGATTTGTCAAAGAACCATTATTGTTTTAGCTAAAACGCTCATTGTATATGAATGTTGCTTTGACTTATCAGCAGGAATAAAATTTGTATTTTTTCGCTCCATTAAAAAATACTGCGCCTCGCTCACGGCGAAGCCGCTGGAATTATTGAGAGTTAACAACGGTTTTTATAAAACCGTTGTTAACTCTCAATAATCCTTTCTTTTAATTACAACTTGCTGGCAAATTCTCCGTCAAATACACTTTAACGGCTGCGCCTTTGTCAATCATTTTCTGACTTGCATAAGTTGGTTCTTGTTTCCAAACATAAGCATTTGCACGGCTGGTTACGGTATTGTCTTCTATTACTTCCCCAATTTTCAAACTGGAATTGGTTGCCAAAAATTTCGCTTCATCGAAAGGTTGACACACCAATTTAGGTATCTGCACCACGGAAGATTGACGTTTTGTTACTACAAATTCCACCGTGCTGCCTTTTGCGACTTTCACACCTCTTTTAATGTCCCTATCCTCAAAAATCTCTCCTTTATATTTGATGTGTACAATAGATTCATTCGCTTGTCGGGCGTCAAAAACGCGTTCGACAATTTTAGATTTCACCTGTTTTTTAGTCAGTTTTCGGGAATAAACACTATAATCATAGCTACTTTCAGAAAACGGCGGCAGTTGAAATTCATCTGCAATAAACTTAGTCACGGTTAAATAAATAGTACGTCCTTCTTTTACCGAAGTCTCCGCTTTTGGCGTTTGACTAATCACCGTACCAGGTTCTTGCCTTGGATCGAAAATGGAGTCTAAAATCATCAACTCCAAGTCTTTATCATCCGCTATTGCTAAGGCTTCTTTATAAGTCATATTGACAAAACTAGTCAATTCAACCATATTACCATGATTGGTATAGCATTTTAAGAACAAGACCGTAATTCCAAAAAACAACAGCAATATGCCCAGCATTCCTCCAAAGTTTTTTAGAAATAACATACTTGAAATGAAATACCAGAATTCCCTTCCCCAAGTTTTTATTTTTGTGCCTACTTTGCTTAATTTTTCCTTCATTAGTATATTTATTAATGTATTTGTCTGTTTAAGTTTTAGTATACTAATGTCCTCCCATTCCATTTGACACGAACCCATCAACACTTTAATACCTTAACACAATTTCTTTTTGAAACGCAAATTTAACAGAATGTTACAGCATTGAAGAATTTATGTAAGAATTATCTTTTCAAGTTAGTAACGATAAAAAAATAACTCCGCCATTATACTTGTCCTTTTACCTTCTAAAAACCTTAAAAAATAAGTCCGTGAGAGCTATACACTCATTTTTAAAACTTTTTACAAGAAAAACTTACGGCACATTATGACTCAATTTATTAAATTCGTTTCCCTAATTCTACTTTAAGACTCTTAAATCTGGTGCAAAAACAAAGGGAGTTTGAGGGGCAAAAATCGGGCTTAACGCCCAATTTTTGCCCCTCAAACTCCACATTGATAAAGAAGGAAACAAGAGTCTTAATGTAGAACTAAAGGGTTTAGAAGATAATACCTAAGGAACACAAAAAAAATAACTATAGATTCTTGACAGGATATTTTGCCCTCAGTTTTCACTTTAAAAATGCTCATTATATCAACACAAGTTGCACTTTCAAAGCAAAAAGGAAGAACAAAACCGCTCTCTCAAGAATCTAACTTTATTTATTTCGCATTCCTTATTAGTAAAAACGATTTAATAAGTTGGACCATAATGCGCCGTAATTTTTTCTTTTAAAGAATTCAAAAAATCGTTGCATAGCCTTCGTTACGGAACTATTTTTTGTGTTTTTTT
>JBLHWU010000086.1:0-24992 GCA_047629355.1 Saprospiraceae bacterium
GGGCTATAATTATTGCTCATTCTTTGGTAGTGAAGAACTAAATCTGTATCATAGCAGTCGCAGATGTGAAAGTAGATTTCGATAAGTTTATCGGTATTTCTCATATATTCTATTTTTTTGGTTCGTATCTTTAAAATAGAAAAAAAACTGCTTTTCGCATTTGTTTTATATAACATAAATTTATATATTTATTTTGTTAAAAAAACGAAAATAAATTGTTATGTTTGTAAGTCGTTGAATAACTGTCATACACACATATTTGCCAATTATTTAATTGGCAACATGACAAAAAATAACTAACTGATAATCAATATGTTTCAACTCTTAGTTGGCATATATAAATCTACAACTGCCCTCTGCGGTAGTTGCGACACCATAAACTCAACGTTATGTTTCACTATCAAACAGAAACTAACTTAAAACGATAAAACATGAAAAATTTAATATTCTTTGTTTTTGCCCTATTTATTTTCCAAGGATGTTCGAATAATGAGAAAAAGCAACATCCGAATATCGAAGAAAGTAGTTATTTAGATTATTCGAATCGTGATGATAAATTAAGTGGTGGGGTTAAAATGATTCCGATTCAAACGTCTGCTGGAGAATTTAAAGTTTGGACTAAAAGGGTTGGAAATAATCCAACAATGAAAGTATTGTTACTTCACGGAGGACCGGGTCTCACACACGAATATTTCGAAGTTTTTGATTCTTACTTTCCAAATGCTGGAATTGAATATTATTACTATGACCAATTGGAATCTGCTTATAGCGACCAGCCAAATGACACTAGTTTATGGAGTGTTGACAGGTATGTTGATGAAGTTGAACAGGTTAGAAAAGCCCTTGGGTTAAACGCAGATAATTTTTACCTATATGGAAGTTCTTGGGGAGGAATTTTAGGGATGGAATATGCTTTAAAGTATCAACAAAACCTAAAAGGTCTCATTGTTTCAAATATGATGGCTTCTGTTCCTGATTATAATAAATATGCCAATGAGGTACTGGCTCTTCAATTACCTTCAGAAGTATTGAAAGAAATTAAAGATTTAGAGGCGAAAGAAGATTATGGAAACCCAAGATACCTTGAATTAATCTTTACGCACTATTATCCTGAACACTTGTTGCGAATGCCACTGGAAGAATGGCCAGAGCCTATAAATAGAGCGTTTGCTCATATAAACCAAGACTTATATGTAACGATGCAAGGACCTAGTGAGTTCGGTATTGTGGGCGATGCTAAGTTGAAAAATTGGGACATTAAAGCAGCACTTTCAAAAATCTCCACACCTACATTAACCATTGGTGGTGCATACGACACTATGAATCCTAAACATATGGAATGGATCGCTTCAGAAGTTCAAAACGGGCAATATTTACATTGTCCTAATGGCAGTCATTCAGCTATGTACGATGATTCTGAAAACTATTTTAAAGGGCTAGTCGGATTTATCAAAAGTGTTGACCAAAAGAAGACAAAGTAAGAATCAACTAATATGAAAAATACAGTACTATTTTTGACAATTATTTTTTGGTGCTTTTGTCTTCTTGCTCAAAGAAGTTAATTACCATTCAAAATAAAACAGCTGAACAAATAAAGATTACCCATAAGTAAAAACGATTCAATAACTTGGACCATTATGCTTGTCCTTTTCCCTTCTAAAAAACACAAAAAATAGTTCCGTAAGAAGGCTATACAACGATTTTTTGAATTCTTTAGAAGAAAAAATTACGGCGCATTATGGTCCAACTTATTAAATCGTTTTTACTAAGAAACGCGGAATAAATAATCTTACATTTTTGAGCGCGCATTTTAGTCCATATTTTTCACTTTAAAAATGCTCCTTATATCAACATAAATCGCACTTTTAAAGCAAAAACTAGGAACGAAAATGCGCGCTCAAAAATGTAACTTTATTTAATTCGCGTTCCTAAAGGGAGTTTGAGGGATAAAAGTGGTTTGCAAAACCGCTTTTATCCCTCAAAAACCCACTCGAGCTACCGCAGGCAGCGCGCATTGTATTTTTTGCAGCGAGAAAATCTTACGATTTTCTCGCTGCTTAATTTTTTAGCAAGCTCTTGTTACCACTTACCACTTTATGCTGAGTTAAACTTGGTCATTTTTATAAAAAATCGACCATTTTTAAAATCTGTTGAGTTTTTAGCTCCCAGACCTTTTTTACTGCATACCATTCGTTCATCCAAGTAAAAGCGCCCGCTTTCCATCGAACGCGGCTGCATCTACTGTTTTGAATTTATTACCCATAAACTTTGAACATGTTGTGCTATTTTACCCATTCAACGTAGGCTCTTATCTACGCTTACAAAAGGTATTTTGTATACCTTTTTCAATTCAACGGTTCGTCCGTTCCTGCTTTGGTAGTCTCCCTTACTTCAGACTTTGAATCCCCCAAACGCCCTCGCGACTTATTAACTGGCGCCGGCAATTTGCCCGTAAAGAATCTTGTATCTTCTAGAATTTTGTATTTTATATTCCCCAAATTAATTCGTAGATTCGCTGCGAATTAAGAGGCCCGTTTTGGGCACGCACAAAGTGCATAATGTCCATGCTCCTTAACGTCAAACGGCGTATGCACAGAATGTGATGATAAATAACTAAGTGATTATAATTTAGTAACGGTGAAAGAATAAGTTCCCCAACTATCCTCGTTTATTTTGGTCTTAGTTTTTGCTTTTGAAATAGGAGTTATCTATACATAATGACTGTTTCAAAAGTAAAAACTAAGGGCAAAAGAAATACAGGAGAGTTGGGGAAGTTATTTTTTTCCGCTACTTAGCCTATTAACTTAGCTAAATGCTTCATTAGTAAAACAGGAGAATGAAAACAAAAATTTAAAAAGAATGCAAGTCAAAACTAGAAAAAGGTGAGTATAGCGATGCGATAAAACATCTGAATGATAATATAAATTATTTTAGCCGAGAGGAGAAAAATTTTATAACAAGTATTCTTGTAAGATCAAAAATTCTCCAAAAAAAGGAAGGCGGAGGTATTCTTTCTACTGAAGAGATAAATTTAGCTGAGAATAAGATTAGTAAATCATTAATTGACTTCCTAAGTGCTCCCGCTCAGAAAGAAAATCAGCCAGAAGTATTACCGGAACAATTAGACGAAACCATTAAAAGGAATGTAAAGATAATTGATGTGTCTGATTTTCAATTAGACGAAACAATCGCCAAAAAAACGATAGGCTTTAGCTCTACCGAGATTTCCTTAAGCGCTATCGAACTGGAAACAACGGACAGACGGGTACAAAACAGTGAGGATGTTTTTCGAATTAAAACATCTGTTTCTTTAGGGCGACATCCCGATTGTGGTATTGTACTCTTCGATAAAAACATCCCAAGATTTCATGCTCGTATTTTCAGGGAAGGCGATAAAATGTTTATTTCCGATGAAAATAGTAGTAACGGTACCTTTTGGAATGATTAGCGCATTACTAAGATGGCGGTTACAGCAGATGGAACTCTTAAGCTGGATGAGATAGAATTTAAATTGCGAGTGATTAAAAAATAGTGATTTTAAGTCAGAAAAAGGTGCGGTGCCTAATAAAACTTGTGGTGACGACCATAACTATAATTAAATAACTCGTGGTAATTAATTCAGTAAAATTTTTCGATAGTTTTTCTTTAATAGCCTTTATTATTGAAGCATTTTTAAAAGGAAAATAGCGAAAAAAGATGTTTATAAATTACCTGATTAATTAGTACGTGTTACTTAAGACAGTGCCCCTAAATAACTATTTACTTAATTTGATATTTGAGAAGCAAGCAAACCCTCTGTAGTCATTCAAGTGGACCCTGTCGGTTCATTTGAATGACTGCTCAGACTTAGCTCTTAATTCATATTTGTTATGCAAAATGAAAACAAAGCTGGAGACTATACACTAATTAGTGAGTTAAGCGAAGGCACTTCCGCAAACGTTTGGAAGGCCCAGAAAGACGGGAAGCTTTATGCCATCAAACTTTATAAAAAAGGATTTGAATCCCGTGCCAAAGAAGAATTTGCGTTGATGCAGAGACTGGAACACCCTAATATCATTGACGAGTATGAAATCGGGATAAAGGACATTCGAGTTTATATGGTCATGGACTTGTTAGAAGGCATTCCAATGGACGAGGCCGATGTCAATAAGTATTCAATGCGGGATATCGAAAAAATGGCCCTTCAGCTGGCAGAGTCCTTAAAATATACCCATACGCTGAATCCGGTTGTTATTCACAAAGACTTAAAGCCTGCTAATATTTTTATTTTAAATAAAAAAATAAAAACACTTGACTTCGGGGAATCCACTACGATTAATTACAACCCAAATGAAAAACTGGTTAAAGGCAGTTACAGCTATATGTCGCCAGAGCAACTAATTGGCGAAACGAATAAACAGAACGACATCTGGTCATTTGGGGTGACGCTCTATAAGTTCTTGACCGGAACCCACCCTTACCAATCGGAAACCATTGAAGAACTCAGCGAAAAAATGCTTTTGCTGGAAATGGATTTTCCTCACCATGTGAATCCGCAAATATCTGCAAAATTGAGTTACGTGATTATGAGGTGTCTACGTAAAAACAAGGCTGAACACTATAATGATTTTGAGGATGTTATAGAAGACCTTGCAGGCAGTCCCCTTCGAAAGGCTAAATTTAAAAAATTCAAACGGAACACGTTTCTATGGGGTATTCGTCTGCTGATATTCCTTGTTATCATGATTGTCTTAATTTTAGTACTAACAAAAATATCGTCTTTATTTGACGTAGTAATAATAGATAACTTTGATTCAGTCGGCATTGGACCTTTACTATTTGGAGTGGTATTTTACTTTTTCGTAGTTATTTTATTAATAAGATGGCGTAAAAAAATAGGTAAGAAAATTATTTTGAAAAATTTTATAGAATCGGGTTCTGTTGTCAAGGAGTCAAAATTTATTAAATGAATCAATACGCTAAATTTTGAGGAGTCCGAGCAGGAAAGAGTCATTGAAGAGTCATTGAAGAGTATCTATTGTCCTGGAATTCAAATAAAAAAAATTACACCAAGGCCCAAGAACTGGCTCGTTCTCTTTTACAAAAAGATAAAAATAATGTACCTGCACTATCCTTTTTTACTTATTGGTATTACTAGCAAAAACAGCCTGATAAGACCAAGGAATATTGCCAGCAACTCATCAATCTGGATTCGGGAGATTCGAGTAGTTTCTTCTACCAGAAAGTGCTCATTAAAGAGCCATTCACAACCGTTACCGATTCTCAAGCTTCTCAATTAGCCGCCACAGTTGTAAACACGTCTGATGGAGCTGAGATTGCTTCCATACCACTTAATGAATTTAGTAAGCGAATCACAGAAAACGGTGTATGAAGCCTCGGTGCCAGTATAGTTCAAAATAACTTTCGGGACCTTTACGAATACCATGACAGTAAGAAATACATAAAAAACACAGTACACTAAACATAGAATTGATGTTCTCAAAAGAGTATATGAAATTCCGTATTCCAGACAAAGACGCAGAAAAACTAAAAAAACTTGCCACCCCAAAAGAACTCTCTATCCCGGTCCGAATTCCTTATTCTGATATTCTAAGTTATCTGTTTGGAGGAAAAATCTTGAACATCAAGGATATTGGCTGGGTTACTTTTAACTTCTATTCCCCTGAAAAAGCAGATGGTTTAGAGGCCTTTTTACAACCGGTCACTATCCCGTCGGTTGAAAATCCCAAAATCAATCGCATAGTTGCAAAAGCTGACTCAGAAAAGAATTTCAGGCAATTAGGAGCAATATTCAGATTCATAATTTTATTTATATTTGCTGCCATAATAATAGGTGAGTTTTAAATCCTGCTGAAACAGAATCTATCATTGACTTGGTTATCATATTTATGTCAATATTTATAGTCCTCTTTCCATTTATTTATTACCCTTACTATTTATTTTTTGGAACTGAGTCATTTTTGAAGAAGCTACGCATCATGATTTTTCGACCAAAATCATGGTATCAACAAAGCCTCTACAATGGCACAGACTATCCGCGTTTGCTTAGAACAATCTTGAAAGATGCCACTCCCTCAGTAAGTGATAATAAGGATAAATTAACTGACCAAAAAGAAATCATAACCGCAGCTCCATTTAAAATAGATGTGAAAAATCGGCAGTTGACGTATAAAAAGAAAGTCCTAGAATTTGATGATATTTCCTTGATTCAAATCAATCACCATAGGATTAGCCTATATCAAAATGGGAGGAAAAGTATTTCTTTTAAATATAAAAACACCGCGTATGAAGAATACATACCTGTGTTGTGTCGGTATATGGGAAATCGGGTCGAAATGATTTAACTAAAATCGTTATTAATTCTACTTTAAGCCGCTTAAATTTGATTCGAAAAACAAAGGGTGTTTAAGGAAAAAAAATGGTTCTAAAACCATTTTTCTCGCTCAAACCTCTCTCCCCCGGGGCTGCAGGTGGCGGGTCTTGATTCACTTGCAAATGCAATTAGTCTTATAGATAACGGGTAATACTCGCCGAGATTCGCTCGGCAACGCATTTTTAAATCAAGAAAATACTGCAATCCATTTGTCCGTTCCGACTTTTATAATCCCGCTTACTACAGACCTTGAATCACCCCTAATCCCCTTGCGACGTACTAACTAACGGCGGCAATTTATCAGTAAGCAACTTGTACCCTCGAGAATTTAGGATTGTATATTTCCCAAATTAATTCGTAACTTCGTTCCGAATTAACATGCCCATTATGGTCACACCACAATGCATCTACGTCAATCAGCAGCAAAAGCTAGTCACGACGGGTATGCGAGACCGTTTCCACCAACTATAGAATCAATCATCTCTATTCACCTGAGTAGCACAGATGACTTATTAAGGGAAGAGACAAATAATAACTTACGCATTTTGCAGGACTATTTTCCGTTTAAAAAACTTAAAAAATCATTCAACAAAAGGATTATTTAAATTCCTTAAACAAAAAATATCTTCTGTAAACTCAATATCGTCGCCAAATGATGAATTCATAATAAGGTAGCGATGTATTTGTTTGATTACCAAACTAATAAACAGCTCTATTTTCAATTATTCATCATTTCGTGAAGACCTTGTAAAATTGCGTAGTTTATTAATTGCTTTTCTCTGAAAACTTATTATACACAAACCTTAATTTAATTTACATGCGAATAGGTATTATCATTGGTAGAATTGGTGGCGTAGATGGCGTAGCGCTTGAAACAGAAAAATGGATAGAAATCTTAAAAAAGCTAGGTCATGAAGTCTTTATTATGTCTGGAGAATTCGATTCTTGGGATATGGATTATGAACATGATTATCTATTTCCAGCCTTGTCTTTTTTTTCGGTGGAAGCCGAGTGGGGACAACGTAAAGCATTTTTTGAACCAGATAAAGACCCCGACCCCTTACTTGACCATGTTGAAAATGCCTCTAATATGATTCATGAAGCCATGCTTCAGTGGGTTGCAGATAAGAAAATTGAGGCTATACTTTCAGAAAATGCCTCAGCACTACCTTGCCACCTATCTATGGGTGTTGCTATCAATAAACTAATTAAGAGTACAGGTTTACCGATTGTGACGCATGACCATGATTTTCATTGGGAACGAGGCCAGCGTTATGTTTCTATTCATCCAGAAATTAACCAGTATGTAGATGATTACTTTCCATTATTACTGCCCAATGTTAAACACGCAGTCATTAATACGTTTGGTGTAGAAACCTTCAAAAAGAGATTCGATATTGATGCGACCTTGGTGCCTAATGTGATGAATTTTGACCGTATTTATGGCATTCCAACTCCAGAAAATAAATTTTTTCTGAAGGATATTGGCGTAACAGAAGATGAAATTGCACTATTGCAAGTCACTCGTATTGTTAGACGTAAAGGTATTGAAACTGCTATATCTTTAATTGACCAGCTAGACGATAAAAAGCTAAAATTGGTCATTACAGGAAATAATAATGATGATGAAAATAAAGAGTATTATAATGAATTAATAGACCAAATCCACGAGCTAAGCATATCAAGTCAAATCATATTTTCGGCACATAAAGTATTGGATCATAAAGATTTATCAGATGTTTATGCACATGGTAGAGCCTGTACTTATTTTAGTACTTATGAAGGTTTTGGCAATGCCTTTGTAGAATGTGTACTTGCCAAAAAGCCCATATTTGTAAATAACTACAAGCCGGTATACATGCAGGATATTGGGAATAAAGGATTTGAAACGGTCATGATAGAAGACAGTAATCTTACCACTCAAAGTATTCAACAAATGTCTGAAATCATATATAATCCAAAACGATGTCTGGAAATTGGTGAATACAACTTCAACCTGGGTAAAAAACATTTCTCATTTGATGTACTTGAGGAAAAATTAAATGGCTTGTTTACATTTTAAAAAGAAATAAGTAACACATGGTAATAAATTCGGTAAAATTTTTAGACAAGATTTTTTCGATAGTTTTTCTTTAAAAAATATTTCATAGCCAGTGTTATTGAAGAATTTTTAAAGGGAAAATAACGGAAAAGAGGTTTATAAAATTACCGAATTAATTGCTACGAGTTACTTAAATACCCTTCCCACCTGGCGGTTTCTTTTTCATTTTGATTTCATCAAAAAATAAAACCGTCCCGCAGGGTATGCCTTGATTTTTTCATTTCCTCAAAATAAAAAATAATTTCCTCACCTGGGTAGGGAATGAGAAATAAATAAATCATCACTCTTAACAGGATATTTTGTCTTCATTTTGTACTTTAAAAACATCAACATTTATGTAGTTTTTAAAGCCCAAACTGAGAAAACATATTTCTGTCAAGAATAACGATTTATTTAATTCTCATTCCTAGAGCATTTTATTCCTCTTCCCCTAATAAATAAAAGATGACAAAGAAAAAAGCAGCGAAGATTAGCGATATGTTAAATAAATTAAAAAATGAAAAAATAAATACCTGGTTTGACCTCGGTTTATTTATTGATAAATTTAAAGAACAAAACTCAAAATCAGCTTTTAAAGGTGATGCATCATCATTTGATGCGCACCTTGAAAAAGGAGGTATTGCTTTCCTTACTTTTTATTTTACCATAGATGGCATTACGGTAGAATCTGGAAAATACGCCAAAACCTTTAAAAATATATACCCTGATATCCCTATTCACTTTATTGCGGGGGATATAAAAGAGGAAGCAGATGAGATCATTCCAAAAGATGCTTTTAGAAAAGTGATTCCAGAAATGGAAGCTTTTGATGCGTGGCCCTTGTATGAGGACTTCTTTAAGATTAAAATGGAGCGTGGAAGTGAGGCGTATAATAATCTTATTGGTAAGTTTTGGAAAGAAGTTTTAGTATTGGTAGAAAAACTGGGTAGCTACATTGAAGAAAACGATATTTCGCTGTTGTACTTAATCAATGTTTGCTCTAATCCCGGCAATGTTTCTTTGGCCTTGGCGACGGTTTTAATTTCAGAACATTTAGGTATTCCTGTCCTTAATAATAATCATGATTTTTACTGGGAAGGTGGAAATAAAGAGGTAGACATAAAAAAGAAAGGACTAAAAAAAGGTCCGAGAGATTTCTTTTTTCATAATGCACATGTCGGTGAATTTTTCTCGGTCATTGAAATGATTTATCCGTGGGAAAGTCGGTCGTGGATGAATGTGAATATTAATAAAATTCAGCAAAGTCACCTCATTGATGTCAATGGTCATAATCCAGCCAATGTTGCTTTACTCGGAACGGCGGTAGATACCAAAATGCACCAAATGAGTAAGCGCGGTATCATAAAAGCGTTTATGCAAGTCTCTACTATTTTTGCTAATAAAAAAGATTCGATAACGGTGCATACAGCCGCGCGTCATACCGAAAGTAAACGTTCCTTAAAACCCATATTGTTGGGCTACAAGACCATTCAGAATTTTGATTTTGTCAACAACAATATTGTATTTTTACAGCCAACAAGGGTCGTTAGCAGAAAGACTATTGAACTAAATTTCAAGCTTGTTAAACGCCTATTTTCCTATGATTCATTCTATGAAAAATTTATTGATAATCCACAATTAAAACTCTCCTTAATTGTTTCTGGACCGATACCTCATGGGCAACAGGGCTATTATCATGATTTAAAAAAGGATTTTAAAAACTTCTTGGAGGAGCTTCCTGAAGAATTCAAATCACGCGTACTTTTGGGCTTCTTGTTTAGTGAATTCGATAAAAATGACTTTAGAAAAAAACACAAAAAGCCATTAGATATTGAGCAATTATATGATGTCGCCTCCTTGATTTTATTACCCAGCCAAACAGAAGGCAGAGGCTTACCAATTATAGAAGCGGCGGCTTGTGGCACCCCCATATTTTGCAGACAATATGAACCAAGAGAAGTGTACGATGCGGTGATAGGCCGTCATTTAGAGGAGTCCTTGCGTTTAAATGTTTTAGAATTCAGTGGGTCTAAGGTTCCAAAACGATTGGCAGAAAAAATATGCGACCATGTATTTTATCCTCAAAACAGAATGGTTGAGGTGACTCATAATAGAAGTGTGATTAATAAGCGCTATAGTTTAGAATCGTTGCAAAAAAACATGCAATATGTTATAGAAAGAATGCATTTGCAGCTCCGAGAGATTTCAAGTGAGGTGAATCTACCAGTGGTCAATTTATTGAAAAAATACAGAGAGCTGGTTAATTTTGAGAATGATGACCTCGATGCCATTCTTAATACAAAGACCAGACATTATTTACCAGGTTATGGGCGATTGTCGTTTATGCTTTACCTAAAATCTTTAATTGACCCCAGTTTTTTCAGAGTTGAAGAACAACTTATTAGAGGGGAAGTGATGAATTATGCGAGAATGATGGAAAATGATATTCCAGATTTGGTCAATACCAATTTAGAACTCATTCATAAATATTACAATGCTATCGATGATATTTTTAAATATGTTGATGGCGAAATTTCGATAAGACATGACCATGCGCTGGCATATCGTCACAGGAATAAGAAATCGTATGCCTATCAAGCTTTTACCTACCAAGAGGTAACGGGTTTGGTCAACATGATTTATAATGATGTTTTCAAACCAAAACATTTAGCTGATTTAACTTTGGCGCCACAATTTTTTGCCGATTGGGAATTGGCTTTATTTCAGCTCACCAACAGTAAATTTTTAGGAATTGATGATAGAAAAATATTGACTAAAAACTTGAAAAATAATGTTCCTAAAGGTTATTTCCCAGGGCGTTTTATAAAGCATGAGTTGGAATATTTTGTATTGCAACCTATTCGCGCGCAACTGAAATTGACGATAGAAGAAGAACTTACGGAAGAATTACTTAAAATGAGGGGTCAGGAATTGAAAAAAGTGTATATTTTTATACACGAACCAAGAATAACAAAATGGTTTTCGAGCGCAAATATTAAGGAGTATTTAGAAAGCGACAAAGAGCCAGAATTAGGTTTATTATACAAAGCAGGAGTCGTTCAAATCATAGAAACAAAACAATGGTCTGAAGGTGTTCACTTCCCTCAAATGGGTCCAAAGGCAATTAAGATTTTACGAAATATCAAAGAAGCAAACGGCTTTATCATTACCAATGGAGAGCATGCGGCAATGATGACGGATATTATAGAAATTGACCATTTTCACATCGGAAAGGTTATATCTGAAATGACTGCTAAAATTATGGGCATCCCAAAAGATAGTGGTTTTATTCAATTTGTCCCAGCTGGGGTAAGGACTACCTTGGCTTATCCTACACCTATTCAAACTTCAAAAGATTTTGATAAGGTTTTAAAAAGTGAATTATATATAACTCTTAGAGATACGCTTGGCGAAAAAGAACTCTTGCAAATCATTTCTAAAGATGCTATCGAAAACGGGATACCTTTAGCTAAGCTTTTAGAACAAATAAAGCAGAATTTAAAAGAAACTAAAGTCCTTAAAAAAGTAAAATCCTCCTTTGCTGGCGGTGTCTATGAAGACGGTTTACCTTGGAGCGGTGTCTTAGCGGAAATTGATACCAAAAAGCATAAATGGAAGTTTGCAGCGCATATAGCCAATAAGGAGCCTAAAAATGTTCCTGCGCTGATTAAAGAGTACCAAAAGAAAAATAATAATTCGAATAAAATAGAATTAGCTTGGAATGGCGGTTATATTCTAAACCCGGAGTTGGTTGGAAAATTAGGTTTACCCGAAGCCTATATTGGCTCTCCTTTAGGTTTGTTAATCATGGAAAACAGGGTATTTTGTCCGCCACTTTTTAATAAACCCGCATTTATTATTTATAAAAATGGGAAAGTTGACATAAGAAAGGTAAATAGTAAAGCAGGTTTTATTGTCAAGGGGAAACAAGAAAAGATGGTCTTTGGCAATGGCAACTATAATGAGCATAGTAGTGCAGAACCTTGTTATTATGATTTGTCTTATACGGAAGAGAACATAGTAGGCGACAGTAATGTCATCATTAGAGTAGCAGGAAATACCGTAAAACAGATTATTAAGACAAAGGCTAAAGAAATTGTGCCTTTAATTCCGGTCGGCATTACTTTGTCGATTCCTGCAAAATTGTTTTCTACCGGCCTATTTCAAGAAGGAATGCCCTTAAATATAAAGTTAGTAGAACCAGAAATAAATCCTTACAATTGGGAGGAGATATCTTACGCTATTGAGGCTGGTCCTATGCTAATAGCCGGTGGAAAACAAATATTGGATATGGAAGAAGAAGGTTGGAAAACAGCTAATTCCATTAAAACGCAAGCTGCCCGGTTAGATTTCACAGATATGCGCGGTCCAAAAATAGCTGTTGGGATTACCAAAGAAGGCAAACTTATGGTGCTGATGGTCAATGGCAGAATTAGAGAATCTGTAGGGGCTACTCATTTTGACATGGCTGATATTCTTTTAAAATATGGCATGGATAAAGCCATGGGATTTGACCCTGGAGGCAGTAGCACATTGGTCGTAGATGGTCAAATCATGAATATATCACCTTATAACAAAAATTATGAGAAAGATATTTATTCCTTACCACCAGAACCACGATTTGTCGCTAATGCGATTATAGGATGGATTGGAGAATGAGTTTTTTGACCTCATTTTGAATACCATGTAACCGTCTAGGGAACGCGGAATAAATAAATGCAGATTCTTGGGAGTGAGGTTTTGTTCTCCCTTTTTGCTTTAAAAGTGCCATTTATGTTGATATAATGAGCATTTTTAAAGTGAAAAATGAGGACAAAATATCCTGTCAGGAATCTGCATTTATTTAATTCACGTTCCTAGTGGTGTAGCCCGAAAATAACTACCTATATAAAACAAAGAGAGTTTGAGGGGTGAAAACAGTTTTTACAAAACCATTTTCACCCCTCAATAACCTCACCCGCCTCGCCGAAGGCGAGGCGCACTATGTTTTAGGAAGCTCGAAAATCTTAGGATTTTCTCACTTCTCAAATTAAGTAGGTAGTTATTTAAGGGTTGTTGCACTAGGAACAAAAAGCCAAGAATAGCCATGATTCCATTAAAACGCAAGCTGCTCGATGAGATTTTACAGATTACCAAAAAAGGCAAACTTATGGTGCTGATAAATAACGGGTAGTAATTAATTAGGTAAAATTTTTAGACAAGATTTTTTCGATAGTTTTTCTTTAAAAATTCTTGAATAGCCAGTGTTATTGAAGAATTTTTTAAAGAAAAATAGCGAAGAAAGATGTTTATAAAATTACCTGATTAATTGCTATGCGTTACTTAGTGAGTGGTAGAATTAGAGAATCTGTAGGATGCAACTCCTTTTGATATCGCTGATATTCCTTTAAAATATAGCATGGATAAAGCCATGGGTTGTGACTCTGGAGGCAGTAGTATATGGTCGTAGATGGCCAAATCATTAGCAAAAACTGATACCACAAGAATGTTAGCGGCAAGCACTAAAAAATAAAATTACAATTCAAAAGCCGTAGTACTCTTTATCGAATTCATGACAAATGAACTATGTATTGTTGAAATACCATCAACAACTGAAAGTTTTTCATTAATAAATTGATGAAAATCAGGAATGTTATTGACCACAATTTTCAATAAGAAGTCAAAATTTCCGGAAACATGATGACACTCCATTATCTCAGGAAGCAACAGGATTTTGTTTTTAAAGCTATCTATTAATTTCTTATGATGTTTCAGTAAAGTAACCTGACAATATGCCACCACTTGTTTCCCAATTTTATCTCTGTCAAGCAGCGCAACATAGGATTTAATGACCTGTTGCTGTTCTAATTTTTTGATTCTTTCATAAGTCGGTGTTACACTTAAGCCTATTTTACTGGCAATTTCTTTCGTATTTTGTTTGGCATTTTCCTGAAGATGTATTAATATCTTTCTATCAATTTTATCCATAAGAGATTATTTTACTGAAATTAAATGATAATTAACTTAATAATAGTTCAAAATTACTACTAATTTCAATTAATTAGTTTTGTTATCTTAAATAAATAAACTGATAGTTTTTAATTCTTTATATACTTAGCTTTGTGGTATTAATTACTTTACGAAAAAAAGAAACGATGACCACAATAACAGCAACTTCTAAAAGCGAACGGCTAGACAATCTATTATATAGAATAAAAAAAGCAAGTAATTTATTTTTAGGTTATCCCGTATCTAAGGATTTCGATTATTCAGAACTGTATGAATTTTTAAAGTATCCTATAAATAATCTCGGAGACCCGTTTGAAGATAGCACTTATAAAGTTCAGACGCATGAAATGGAAAGAGAGGTAATTAATTTTTTTGCTGAATTATTCAGGGCAAACCCGAAAGATTATTGGGGGTATGTTACCAACGGAGGGTCAGAAAGCAATCTGTATGGACTCTATATCGCAAGAGAATTGTATCCGAAGGCAATGGTTTATTTTTCAGAATCTACCCACTATAGTGTAAAGAAAAATATCAATCTATTAAACATCCCAAGTATTGTTATTCGGTCCCAAGAAAATGGCGAAATAGATTATGATGACCTTGAAAACACGCTTCAATTCAATCGGCACAAGCCTGCAATTGTATTAACTACCTTTGGGACAACGATGAAGGAAGCAAAAGATGATGTTGTGAAGGTCAAAAACATCCTGAAAAAATTAGCTATCCAAGACCATTACATACATTGCGATGCTGCTTTATCCGGCTCATACGGTCCGTTCATCGAGCCTCGAATACCATTTGATTTTGAAGATGGAGCAGATAGTATTTCTATCAGCGGACATAAGTTTATCGGTTCTCCTATTCCATGTGGTGTTATTGTTACCAAACGTTCCTTAAGGGATAGAATTGCAAAAGGCGTTTCTTATATTGGTTCTTTAGACACAACGATTACGGGTTCTCGCAATGGACATAGCTCCTTATTTTTATGGTATGCCATCAAGACAATGGGTCTGGAAGGATTAAAAAATCGTTACTTGCAAAGCTTGAAGGTCGCTCAATATTGCAAAAAAGAATTATTAAAATTGGGCGTAGAAGCATGGAGTAATAAAGGTGCCATCACAGTGGTTCTTCCTAAAACATCAGATGCCATAAAAGATAAGTGGCAATTGGCAACAGAAGATGATATAACCCATATTATTTGTATGCCAAACGTGACTAAAGAACAAATTGATAAGTTTGTTGAAGATATAAAAAAAGAAAAGGAAGCTAACAAAACGTTGAGCCGCATTGCTCAACCGCAATTATTTAGCACAGAATACACGCTTCAATAGAAGCGACTATCATTTTGATTAGGTCATCTACAGTAGCGCCTGATGATTTATTTAATGCTTATTCCTTAGGAATGCGAATTAAATAAACTCAGACTCTTGAGAGGATATAAATCAATTCACAATAAGAAAAGCAAAATTATTGTTGGTTTGGTTTCAAGTTTTTTAGAAGGAAATAGACAGCATAAAATGTTTAATTTATTAGGTTCTTTGACAAATCCCGTGGAACAAAGTATTTCTTAAATTTTAAGAAGCGAGAAAATCGTAAGATTTTCGAGCTTCTTAAAACACAGCGCGGGTAGGTTTTTGAGGGACAAAGTAAAAGAACAAATACTAAATTAGTACGCCCCCTTTTTAGCCGCATGAAAATTTAAATTACCATTGCGATTTTTTTTATTTTCAAACCAATCAACCCAATGCCAATGCTACCCTATTCACCTCCGTCTTGACTCTTGAATTCATCATTTTAAACCACAATGGCGGCACCAATGCGATTAACATTGACCCTGGATAACCTGTTGGCAACTGTGGTGCTTCTTCAAAATGTCGCAGCGTTTGATACTTTCTTGATGCTTTAAAATGATGGTCAGAATGCCGCGTCAATTCATATAAAAAGATGCGCCCCATGTCGTGGTTAGAATTCCAAGAATGGTGTGGTTTGACATGTTCATATCGACCATTCGCCATCTTTTCACGTTCTAACCCATAATGTTCGATATAATTGACCGTTTCTAATTGTAAAAATCCAACAATCGCAATCGCTACTGCAAACAAGACCATTTGCCAACCAAAAACAAATCCAACCACCGCTAAATACGCGACTTGAATTAATTGCAAACGCAACATTTCATTATTCAAACTAACGATTGACTGCCCTGCCCGATTCAATCTTACAGCCTCCAATTTCCATGCATCCAAATAACCATAGACCGTTGACCGAAACCAAAAAGCGTAGATATTTTCACCATAACGGGAAGTCGCAGGGTCTTCAACCGTCGCCACATTTAAGTGATGCCCTCGGTTGTGCTCAATAAAAAAGTGGGTATATAAAACGGTCAATAATAACATTTTAGACATCAATTCTTCATACCAAGTCTTCCGATGCCCCAATTCATGCGCCACATTGATACCCAATGAACCAACGACGATACCGACACTGAAAGTCATGCCAACCATTTCGTATACCTCTAGTCCTCCAGCGGCAATTCGATTGAAATAAAGCCAAATTAAGACATATAATAAGGGCACATTGACATAAACCATGGCATCAAAAAAGCGGTCAAGCAATTTCGACGGTTTTCGTTCAGACCCATAATTGTCTCCATTATTAAAACTGAATAATTCCAACAAAGGAATGCCCACAAAAGCAAATATTAAGGCAGCGAATGACCATGCGCCACCCCACAAAACAGCGATGTAGGCACAGGCGGTAGGGATTAATGCAAGGAGGTATTTTAAATCTTTTAGCATTTGTTCTATAGTTTCTATTGTGAAAAAATTTAGTGTATGGATTATAATCTAACGGGTGTCTGATAAATTTTGACAATG
Source organism: Saprospiraceae bacterium (assembly GCA_047629355.1). Lineage (GTDB taxonomy): Bacteria > Bacteroidota > Bacteroidia > Chitinophagales > Saprospiraceae > CAYUNA01. Next base: position 17,318 of record JBLHWU010000086.1, read on the forward strand.
CTCTTATAAAAAATTGTCGAAAACAAACGACTGTTGTGTACATTTGCATTTTATTTCAAAACCGAAATGTAAAATTGACGTTTGATTTAAATACTAAATCAAATTTACAAAAATTGTTCTGATAACAAAGAATAATCTAATATAAAAATTAGAAAAAGAAGTCAATAGTCAAATTATTCTATTGTCAAAAGTCAAAAAAGCACTTAATAAATCTGGCTTCTGACAGTAAAATGGTCTGACTTCTAACTTCTGACTTCTAAAAAAATACAGCAATGAGTAAGAATTTCCATGCTTTAAAAGTAAAAGATATTAGAAAAGAAACTGCCGATGCAGTCACCGTTTCTTTCGATGTACCCGATACTCTAGAAAAAGATTTTAAATACAAACAAGGACAGTATTTAACCCTTCGATTTGACATTGGTGGCGAGGATGTTCGACGAGCGTATTCGATGAGTAGTAGCCCTGTAGATGCAGATATTGCGGTGACCATTAAACGAGTCAATCGAGGTAAAGTCTCCAATTTTGTTCACGATAAAATAAAGACTGGTGACACCATTGATGTAATGAAACCAGAGGGTCGATTTTTTAGTGAATTGAACGAAGATGCTTGCAAAACTTACTACCTTTTTGGTGCAGGTAGCGGTATTACGCCATTGATGTCTATTTTGAAAACCATTTTGGAATTTGAACCAAAAAGTACCGTTAATTTGCTGTACGGTAACCGCAATGAGGATTCAATTATTTTCAAAAACTCCTTAGATAATTTAGAAAAGAAATATGCAGGTCAATTGAAATGCGAGCATATTTTGAGCCAACCGATTAAAGAGAAAAAAGGTGGATTAAAAGGCTTGTTTTCTAAAGGAAAAGTCAATTGGGCAGGGAAAACTGGGCGCATCAATGCAAATATCGTAAGTGCGTTTTTAGAAGAGAATCCGGATAGAAATAAAGGCACAGAATACTTCATTTGTGGTCCTGGAACGATGATTGATTCGGTGAAAGATTTGCTAAATGAAAAGGGTGTTGATAAGAAAAGTATTCATTTTGAAGCTTTTGTCAGTGCCGCAGATACCGCAGAAGCAAAAGCCAATTCTAAAGGTGGCATGACTGGTGCAAAAATGACCTGTCAATTGGATGGCAATGAAGTTGTGATTGAGGTACCAAAAGGGAAAAACCTACTCGATACCTTATTAGATGCAGGCTACGATGCTCCATATTCCTGTACCGCAGGCGCGTGTGCAACGTGTATGGCGAAAGTGACAAAAGGAAAAGCAAAAATGGACCAATGCTTCGCTTTAGATGATGATGAAATTGAAAATGGCTACGTTTTGACTTGTCAAGCACACCCAGAAACGGCAGAGATTGAGATGACGTTTGATGTATAAAAAAAGAAGTCAGAAGTCAGACCATTTCATTGTCAAAAGTCAGAAAAAGCACTTCGCAAATCTGACTTTTGACAATGAAATGGTCTGACTTCTGACTTCTTTTCTTGTCAAAATTCAAAATTATAAGTCACCGAAGGAATCAATCCAAACAACGTAATCTCTTGCGCTGTATTTTCTAATGGGTCGATGTATAAGTATTCAGGATTGCGATGAAAATACACATTGTATAGGGCAACCGACCACGATTGTCTAAAACCATTCTCTTTTTCCTTCCGCCAAGTTGCCGAAATATCCGCCCGATGATGATGATTTAACCGATAGTTATTTCGGTCGCCATATACGTCAATTATTTGCTCTCCTACCTCGTATTTTCCAATCGGAACTGTCACTAATTTACCAGACAAATAACTCCACGACGCAGATACCGAAAAGCCTTCCCGAACCTCCCAAACACCGACCACCGAGACACTATGCGGTCGGTCTTGATTGGCATCAAATGCTCGTCCATCATTAATTTTTGCGAATCGGTCTTGCGTTTTTGAAAGGGTATAACTTAACCAACCTTTGAATCGTCCTGCTTGCTTTTTGAGCGCAAATTCGAGTCCATACGACCAAGACTTTCCAATAGTAATTTGTCCTTCGAGGTCATTTTGCAAATCAATGTTTGCCCCGTTTCGATAAGCAATTTGATTGATGCGATGCGTAAAGAAAGTTTCAACAGATCCCACCAATTTTTTATCGAAAAATTGACGATGATACCCTAAATTCATTTGGTTAGCCCGTTGCGGACGGATGTTCTTACTACTTGGCAACCAAGCACTTGCAGGATTATTCACAAAAGAAGACGGCAACAATTGAAGGTATTGGATGGTGCGGTTATAAGTAAAAGTAACTTCGGTATCTTGATTAAAATTTCGGGTAATAGACAACCTCGGTTCAATACCTTCCCAGTTTTTTATAACCTCGCCTTTTCTGTAAAATGCAGAATCAATCGGATTGCCAAAATCATCGTAATCGTAGAAATAATTATCTGAACCCAATACACCTAAGGACGATAAATGAATCCCCGCCTTCACCTGCCAATTGTCATTAATTTGCCAATCGGCAGCGCCAAAAATGCCAGATTCCCAAGCGTAACGACGAGAGGTTCCACCCGTCAATTCCCCGGTATTATTATCAATCAAATTCCCTGGTAAAAAGCGATGATAAATGAGGCTTCCTCCAAATTTTAAACTCAAATCAGGCCTTTGAAAAAACTGGAAAGTGGACTTTAAATTAACGTCGTTTATTTTTGTTTGTAAAGCAAAATTAGACTGTACATCTGCATTAAATAAACCCGACAAATCGGTTGAAGATTTGAAATCGAAATCACTAATAATAATGGATGTATTGCAAAAAAGACGGTTGCTAAATAGGTGATTCCAACGCCCTGTGACCGTATTATTTCCCCAGACAACCGAGAAATCTTCTTGTCCGCGAAAGACATCCCGACCGTTATAAGCAGAAAAATAGAAGCGGTCATTTTTTCCCAATTTAAAATTCACTTTACTATTAAGGTCGTAAAAAAAAAGGTCATTTTGCGGGACAGTGATGAATGGTTTAAATAATAAATCCAAATAAGTCCGCCGTCCTGCCACCATAAATGAGCCTTTGCCTTTGAATAATTGTCCCTCTAATTTTAAGCGCGACATCAACAGACCTGCACCGCCTGCAATCCCGAATTTCTTGTTGCTTCCCTCGTCCATTCTAATGTCTAAAACAGACCCCAACCGTCCTCTAAATTCCGTCGGAATCGAGCCTTTCATCAGCCGTACATCTTTAATCGCATCTGGATTAAAAATAGAAAAAACACCCAACAAATGTGATAAGTGATACACCGGTGCTTCATCCAATAAAACAAGATTGTGGTCACTATTCCCCCCACGTACACTGAAGCCGCCACTCCCATCGCCTGTCATGTGTACACCAGGCAAAGATTCAAGGCTACGCACTAGATCCGATTCGCCCAAAAGTGTGGGCATATTAGTTAAATTACTCAAATCAATTTTTTGGTTTTGTTCGTGTAACGAACCAGATTTCTCAGCACTTTCTCCAGTGACAACGACTTGAGTTAATTCATTTGAATCAGATTTCAATTCCAAATCAATTCGCTGACTACTAGATATCTGCAAACTTTCAACTTTAGTTTTATATCCCAAATACGAAAATTCAATTTGGTAATTTCCTTCAGGAATTGTGATGGAATAAAAACCGTATTCATTGGAATAAACACCCACTTCCATTGGATAGACGAAGACTGTCCCACCGATTAATTCCTCCCCTGTTCGGGCGTCGCGAAGATAGCCGTTGAGGGTATATTTTTTTTTCTTTTTTGGAGTTACTTCCGTTAATGTTCCCTCTATTTTTGGGGCTAAAATAATGCGCTTCCCTTGCGGTAAAAAAGTCATCGCTGTATTCTTAAAAAGCATCGTTAGTATTCGCCGAACAGGCGTATTTTTAAATGCCTTCGTATATTTTTCTGTTGGTAAAAAATCATTGGAATAGGAAAATTTACAATCAATGATTTTTTCAATTTTTTCGAGTGCTTCCGAGCAAGTATTTTCTTCTAAAAGCAAGTCAATCTTTTGGTTTAACAAGTTTATGTTTTCTTGGGCAGTGGCTTCATTTTTTATAAAAAACAGCATTAAACAAAAAAACGTATATTTAAAAATTAAAAAAAAAGGATTAAGTGGAAACGAAAGCTGTTTTTCCAAAAGTAGAAAAGGAGGGAATGGTGATTTTTTTATAAAAAATAGCTTCATATAGAAATTTTGCGTGATGGTGTTTTCCATGTGTAGGGGCGGACCCTTGTGGTCGCCCAACGTGTAGCAAAAACGCAACATTGGGCGACCACAAGGGTCCGCACCTACACCAGGGATTCGAGTTACTTTCCAAATTTCAGTAAATTATAGTGCTTTATGGAATAGCAAAACTTTACCCGCCCCAAATGAAACCGAAATACACCATAAAAAAAAATTATACTCCCTTTTTCCGTTTTTTTTAACGAAAAATCCACTTCAAAACAAGTTTTGCCAAGTTTATGACACGAAAAAAAACCGCTTTTTCATAAAAATTTGAAAGAGACCGCTATTTTTGGGGCAGATAGGGATTTATATGTTTTTACTCCATTCCAGAACTGCGACACCAATTTATAAAAAACTGATTATCAGCAATTTAAATATTCCCTATCCAAATTAGCTGTAATATATTTACAACAAAATGAAGAAATTTTACTGGTTTACTGCCCTTTTATTCTGTAGCGTGACTGCATTTACCCAACCGATGAATGATGATTGTGGCGGTTTGGTTAACCTTGGCGCCGCGCCCATTTGCCCAGCACCCGGACTTTACAATAACGTGAATGCCACTGAAAGCAATATTGGCATGGATAACTTTCCGAGCTGTTTTGTGGCGACACCCGAGCGCGATGTTTGGTTTTCGTTCACGGCAGTTCCAACGGTTGCCAATTACGAAATCATCCTGACGGGTATTGCGGACGGCACAGGAACACCGTCGATTGTCAATCCACAAATCGCAGTTTATCGAGGAGATTGTGGCGTGGATGAATTGGTTCTATTGGATTGTGTCAGTGCAGCGAATGGAGAAACAAGCATTTCAACTGTTTTGGCAGGACTGACGCCAGGGTTGAGTTATTTTTTGAGAATCAACGATTGGTCCGCTTCGGCAACGCCAAATGCGGGTAGTTTTCAACTCTGTATCCAAGAGCAAATTATGACTGATTTCCTGATAACGGACATGACGGCAGACGTTTGTTCAGGTACCTTATATGACTCCGGTGGACCAGATGACGATTATAGCAATAATGAAGCATTAACGTTTACGATTTGTCCAACTGACCCGCATGGCTGTATTCTATTTACCTTGGAGGAATATTCAATTGAGGATAATTTTGATGAAATGTCCTTTTACGATGGTCCTGATACCAACTCACCATTACTTGGTGAATTGGATGGTTTGGGGAGTAATGGAGGCGCACAAATGGGTGTTTGTTATCAGGTAGCCGCGTCGAGTGGATGTTTGACCGTTTTGTTTGATTCTGACCAGGGCGTAACGTTTAGCGGTTTTGTTGGTCAATGGGAATGTACAACGGAAGATTGCCCAAATGATGCAGCATTAACCGTGGATAGCGGATTGGATGAAGCAGGATTGGCAAATAGTTTTACCAGTCCATTAATGGATATTACAGTGACGAATATTCAATGTGAAAGCGATGCATACGGTTCTTTTAATGCAACCGATGCAACCAATCTAGGACTAGAGAACGGTATTTTACTGACGACAGGAATAGCAGCAGAAGCGGCGAATCCAGCGTCATTTTTTGCGAATAATAACTTGAATTTGGGCGGCGACCCTGATTTGAATTTTTTGAATCAAAACCAAGGAAACGGCATGACAACCGACGATGCCTGTTTTGTTGAAATGGATATTTTTGTCAAAACTGACCGTTTGGCATTTGATTATGTGATGGGTTCAGAGGAATACAAGCAGCAGTTTTCACAGTTTAGCAATGACTTAGTCGGAATTTTGATTTCTGGCCCAGGCATCACGGGCGAGCCGGGCTTGAATGGTCAAGAAAACATCGCAACTATCCCAACTACAGGTGAATTGGTACAAGTACAAACCATCAATGCCAACGACAATTGGCAACATTATCGAGACAACAATAACAGTCAAAGTATCGCTTACAATGGCTTGACAACGGGCTTTATGGGGCAACCAAAACCAATGACTGCTATCCGTCAAGTAACGCCCTGTCAGACGTATTCTGTAAAATTCGCAATTGCGGATATTGACCAAAATGATGATTCAGGTTTCTTCGTCGCACCTTCCTCGGCGGGTGTGCCAGAGCTGCAAGTGAACTTCAATACGGGTATCAATTATTTGGTAGAAGGTTGTACGAATGTGAGTGACTTATTGGTCATTTCATTAAATAATCCTTCGCCAGTTGATCTAACTTTTAATGTAGAAATTGGTGGAACGGCGACGCAAAATGATGATTACCTTTTGAATCTTCCAAATCAAGTTACGATAAGTGCAGGAGAAACCAGTTTGACTTACGCCCTCACGAGTATCGCGGATAATGTTGCGGAAGGAACGGAAACCATTGAGATTGCTTTGGTGGCAGACTATGGTTGTGGCGCGATTGAATTGGCAGCATTTAGCATTGATTTGACAGAAGAATTGGTGGTTGATATTAACGGCGGCGTTGATACCGTTTTTGTTTGTGAAGGCATTAATTCTACTCAATTAAATACAGTGGGTGCAGCAGCTTTTATCTGGTCGCCAGCCAATTTATTTGTCAATCCAAACAGTGCCAATCCAACAGTGACTATTAGTAACAGTCAAATGGTGACCGTGACGGGTTCTTTAGGAACTTGTACGGCGACTGACCAAGTTTTTCTACAACTTATCTCTCCAGAGGTCAATATTGAAATTCAAAATGGCGGTGACAATCAACTTTGTCAAGGAGAAAACATCGTGCTTTTTGCCAATAATAATGTTGGAAATGCTGGTTTGGAATGGACACCTACGCAGTCAATTCCAGATGCACAAACTTTAGACTTAACGCCGTCTTTTACGACAACTTACACCGCAACCGTTGCGACTTCTGGCTGTTCTGCAACCGATGAATTGACGGTAACCGTTGAACCATTTTCACCAGCAACAATTACGACAACAGATACCTTGATTTGTCAAAATTCAAGTGTGCTTCTGGCAACAGCCGCACCAGGTGCAGGCACGACTTACGAATGGAGTCCTGCTGCTGGCTTGGACAATCCAAATATCGTCAATGCAACCGCAACGCCTGATGTGACGACAACTTACACCTTGACTGCGACCAGCATCAATGGCAGCTGTACCGAGACAGCGACTTCGACCATCAATGTCCTTCCTGCGGATGTAGATATTGCAGAAGATAACTTCAATATTTGCCTCGGCGAATCCGTAACGTTCACTGCTAATAATTCTACAAATGGTGTTGGTTTGACGTGGTCGCCAACAGATTCTTTGAGCAGCACAACTGATGTTACCGTGACCGCCAATCCAAGCGTTACAACTTGGTATGTCGCAACTTTGGAAGTTGGTTCTTGTATCGTTTTTGATTCTGTTTTGGTGCGCGTAGATTCTTTGCCAGATATGACGATTACGGCGATTCCAAATGATTCGCCCTATTGTGAAGGAGAAATTATTTCGATGGTTTCGCCAGGTTATGACAATTTGAGTTTTCAAAA
>JBLHWU010000087.1:0-24866 GCA_047629355.1 Saprospiraceae bacterium
AGAATCATATTTCCAATTTTTATTTGATGTATATTTATTTTAACTCAATCAAAAATGTACCCCAAATGTTGTTTGTCTCAAAAGAATCATTTAATTGAAAACAAAATTATATTCTGAAAAATAGATTTTTTGGCTATAAAATTTCCAAACAAGCTCTAAATTAAGTAACGGTGAAAGAATAAGTTCCCCAACTATCCTCGTTTATTTTGGTCTTAGTTTTTGCTTTTGAAATAGGAGTTATTTATACATAATGACTGTTTCAAGAGTAAAAAATAAGGGCAAAAGAAATACAGGGGAGTTGGGGAAGTTATTCTTTCACCGTTACTAATCAACTTTTCTTCTTTCCTTTTTTATTAAGAATGACCCAAAGTTATAGGGTAATGTACATGAGATTCAGGATAACAAAAGAAAACGCATCAATTTCATGTTTTTAAAAATACTAATTTAAAATTTAAAATAGATTTGCCTGTTTTGAGTTAAGAGTATCGCTTTAGCTGCTTTGCAATAGTTTGATAATCAGGGTATTAAGTAAAATGTAAGAAGACTAAAAGTCGTAAAGCCCCCGTTTTTTGGTTCGTATTGATTCGTTTCTACTATTACCTTTGTCCTGATTGGAACAATTAATGATTTGTAATCTTACAAATCTTATTTTACAAAAATTAGATTTGATTTTTAATCAGCCAAGTTATACATGAAAGAACTCAATAAATATAGTAGAAGAATTACTCAAAACGAAGGACAGCCGGGCGCGCAAGCCATGCTATACGGTATCGGTTTGACAGACGAAGATTTGAAAAAAGCACAGGTCGGTATCGTGAGTACAGGATGGGAAGGCAATACCTGTAATATGCACTTAAATGGCTTGGCAAAAGACATTAAAAAAGGCGTGTGGGAGGCAGGTTTGGTCGGCTTGATTTTTCATACAATTGGCGTGAGTGATGGAATGTCGATGGGTACGGACGGTATGCGCTATTCCTTGCCGTCGCGGGATATTATTGCGGATTCTATCGAAACGGTAGCGTCGGCGCAATGGTATGACTCAATTGTAGCGGTAGTCGGTTGCGACAAAAATATGCCAGGTGCTATGATGGCTTTAGGCCGATTGAATAGACCAAGTATTTTGGTCTATGGAGGTACAATTAGTCCAGGTTGTGTGGCGGGTGAAAAGTTAGATATTGTATCTGCGTTTGAAGCCTTGGGACAGCGAAGTGTCGGTAAAATAACGGCAGAAGAATTCAAAACAGTCGTTAAAAATGCTTGTCCTGGCGCAGGGGCTTGCGGAGGAATGTACACTGCCAATACGATGTCTTCTGCAATCGAAGCAATGGGTATGAGTTTGCCTTATAATTCTTCAATTCCTGCGACAAGTAGCCGAAAAGCTACGGAATGTGCTAAAGTTGGTAAGGCGATTCGCCATCTTTTGGAAGAAGATATTAAGCCTCGCGACATCATGACGCGGGCTGCTTTTGAAAATGCGTTGCGCGTGATTATGGTATTGGGTGGCTCGACGAATGCGGTCTTACACATGATTGCAATGGCTAAATCTGTCGATGTAAAATTGACGATTGACGACTTTCAAACGATTAGCGACAATACGCCTTTCTTGGCGGATTTGAAACCTTCTGGGAAGTATGTGATGGAGGACTTATTTAATATCGGTGGCGTGCCCGCGGTGATGAAATTGATGTTGAAAGAAGGACTTTTAGATGGCAACTGTTTGACTGTAACAGGCAAAACGATTGGTGAAAATTTAGAGGAATGTACGGCTTTATCAGAAGGTCAAAAAATCATTTATCCGGTAGCTTCTCCAATTAAAGAAAGCGGACATTTACAAATTTTATACGGGAACCTTGCAGAAGGAGGTTCGGTAGCTAAAATTACAGGTAAAGAAGGTTTGGTTTTTTCTGGGAAAGCCAAAGTATTTGAAAACGAACAAGCAGCCAATGATGCCATTCGCGCTAAAAAAGTCGTTGAAGGTGATGTCATAGTCATTCGATATAGTGGACCAAAAGGTGCGCCTGGAATGCCTGAAATGTTGAAGCCAACTTCTTTAATTATGGGCGAAGGTTTGGGGCAAAAAGTAGCCCTGATTACGGATGGTCGTTTCTCTGGTGGAACACATGGTTTTGTCGTCGGACACATCACACCCGAGGCACAAGCAGGCGGTTTGATTGGTTTGTTGAAAGACGGCGACCCGATTACAATTGATGCAGAAAAAAATGTCATTGAAGCCCATTTATCAGAAGAAGAAATTGCTAAAAGACGGGCTAATTGGGTAACGCCGCCAATCAAAGCGACTTCTGGTATTTTATATAAATATGCCAAAACAGTATCGTCGGCGAGTGAAGGATGTGTGACCGATGAGTTTTAAAAAGGAAAATCCAAATCATGGTGATTTTTAAAATTACCATGATTTAGCCAATAAAATACAATTGCCCTAAACACAATAAAATCAGCAAATTATGAAAGGTAACGAGAACGGAATAGCGGTTGCGCCACCCAAAGCAAAGAAGACGCAAGCGTCACCCAAAAAAGTGAGAATTACAGGAGCAGAAGCGGTTTTGCGCTGTTTTTTGGAAGAAGACGTAGATACTATTTTTGGTTATCCAGGCGGAGCTATTATGCCTGTTTATGATGCATTGTATCATTACGAAGATAGGTTGAAACACATTTTGCCACGCCATGAACAAGGTGCGATTCACGCAGCGGAAGGCTATTCACGGGTGACTCGAAAAACGGGTGTTTGCATGGCAACTTCTGGACCAGGCGCAATGAATTTAATGACGGGTTTGGCGGATGCGATTTTAGATTCGACACCATTGGTTTGCATTACTGGACAGGTTTATTCTGCCTTGTTGGGAACAGATGCCTTTCAAGAAACGGACGTTGTGAATTGTACGATGCCCGTGACGAAATGGAATTATCAAATCACGAAAGCCGAGGAAATTCCAGACATTTTTGCAAAAGCATTTTATATCGCCAATTCCGGAAGACCGGGGCCAGTAGTGATTGATATTACGAAGGATGCGCAGATGGCGGAGTTGGATTATGCTTATGAAAAACGGACATTTATTCGGAGTTATCATCCAATGCCGAAGCCAACTAAAAGTAGTTTAGAGAAGGCAGCGAAGTTGATAAATGGAGCAAAGAAGCCGCTGATTTTGGCAGGACATGGGATTCAAATTGCGCATGCACAAGATGAATTTAAAGCGTTTGTGGAGAAGACAGGGATTCCGTTAGGTTGCACGATTCACGGATTGAGTTCGATTCCAAATGAACATCCCTTGCACAAGGGAATGTTGGGCATGCATGGGAATTATGGGGTGAATGTCAAGCAAAATGAATGCGATGTTTTGATCGCCATCGGCATGCGCTTTGATGACCGTGTGACTGGTAATTTGGCCAAATATGCTAAGCAAGCGAAGATTGTTCATATTGAAATTGATAAGTCGGAAATTAATAAAAATGTACCCGCAGACGCGCCTGTTCATGCGGATGCGAAAGATGCCTTGACGCAGTTGTTACCTCTGATGGAAAAAAAGGAACATACGGAGTGGGTGGCATCTTTTGATTGGTTTGAAAAAGAGGAATTTGAAAAGGTGATTCGACATGATATTTCTGCGTCGAAAAATAATGAATTAAAAATGGGACAAGTAGTTCATACCATTTCAAAAATGACGGATGGACAAGCTGTAGTGGCAACTGACGTGGGGCAGCATCAAATGATTGCGGCGCGCTATTATAATTATAAATCGACCAATCAGTGGGTGTCTTCGGGCGGTGCTGGAACGATGGGATTTGGTTTACCGGCTGCCTTTGGAGCGAAACTGGCGCAACCGCATCGGGAAGTCTTGGCGTTTATTGGCGATGGTGGCTTTCAAATGACGATTCAAGAATTGGGAATGTGTGCGCAGTGGAATGTTGGGGTGAAAATTGTCTTATTGGATAATAATTTCCTCGGGATGGTGCGACAGTGGCAGCAGCTATTTTTCGACCGTAGATATTCGAGTGTAGAATTGAAAAACCCTGATTTTGTAACGATTGCAAAAGGTTTTGGCGTTGCTGGGAAAACGATTTCTAAACCTGAAGAATTGGAAGCAGGGATTGCGGAAATGTTGGCGTATGATGGACCGTATTTGTTGCATTGTAGGGTGGAAAAGGAAGAGAATGTTTTTCCGATGGTGCCAGCAGGTGCGGGTGTGCATGAAGTTGTTTTGGAAAGAAGTCAATTGTAGATAGCGTTCTAAATACACTTTTTAAAACACATAGTTCACATAGAAAATTCACATAGACACATAGCTTTTTGGAGCAAAATTTAGCTATACAAGTTATGAAATAAGCGTAAAGTTTAGAAAAAGTTTGAATAGCTATTTTTAAGTTTCAAAAAGCTATGTGTCTATGTGAATTTTCTATCTGCGCTATGTGTTAAAAGAATTTTTTGACATCAAACAGCCATTTTAAATTAGAAAAAAAATGAAAGATTATACCATAACCGTCTTCACCGAGCACCAAACAGGCTTGCTTTCGCGAGTCGTTTCAGTCTTCACTCGACGGCATATCAATATAGAAAGTCTCACTGCATCCAAGTCGTCGATGCCCGGCATTCACCGCTTGACAGTTGTCGTAAATGTAGAGAAAGAAATGGCGCAAAAATTGGTGGCACAAATTGAAAAACAAGTCGATGTCGTCAAAGCATTTTATGATGACAATCGAAAATTAGTCTACCAAGAAATTGCGCTCTATAAAATACCAACCGCTGATTTTTTGAAAGGCAATGCCATGGAAAAATTGGTACGGAAACACAATGCACGGATTCTGGAAATCGAAGAAGAGTATATTGTGATTGAAAAAACAGGGCATCCCAATGAAACGGAGGCGTTGTTGAAGGATTTACAGAAGACGGGGATTTATGAGTTTGTGCGGTCGGGTAGGATTGCGGTGGTTCGGCCGATGGAACGGTTGAGTAAGTACTTGAAGAGTTTGGAAGAGGTGGAGGAATGATAAGAATGGGTATTTCTACACTAAACCTTTCTGGATATTATTTTAAAAATCAATAGATATGGGAAATTCAAATTTACCTTCATTCTAGGAACGTATTAAGAATGGATCTAAATGCCTAATTATAGAGCATTTAAAAGACTCCTCAACAATGGAGAAATCTGGAATTACTAATAATGCTCTTTTTGATGAGTATTGGTTTAATCTTTAATAAAATTGAATTGCAAATAAGAAATAATGCACGTTGCCTGCGGCAACGTGGGGAGGAATTGAGGGTGAAAATAATTTTTTGCAAAACTATTTTCACCCTCAAACTTCCTTTGTATAATAAATAGAAACAGAGTACAAAACTAACAAAAAATGGCAAAATTAAATTTTGGTGGCGTTGAAGAAAACGTCGTAACGAGAGAAGAATTTCCTTTGGTGAAAGCTAAGGAAACATTGAAAAACGAAACAATTGCCATCATCGGATATGGTGTGCAAGGACCAGGTCAGGCGTTGAACTTAAAAGACAATGGCTTCAATGTCATCGTCGGACAGCGAAAACCATCAGCGAGCTATGACAAGGCAATTGCCCACGGTTTTGTGCCGGGCGAGACCCTGTTTTCTATCGAAGAAGCGGCAAAACGCGGTACGGTTATTCAATATTTATTGTCAGATGCGGCGCAGATTTCCCAATGGGAATTGGTTAAATCTTGCTTAAACCCTGGTGATGCCTTGTACTTTTCGCATGGCTTTGGGATTACGTATAAGGAGCGAACGGGCATCATTCCACCAGACAATGTAGATGTAATTTTGGTGGCACCAAAAGGCTCTGGAACGAGTTTGCGCCGGATGTTTTTGGCAGGTCGAGGCTTGAATTCGAGCTATGCGATTTTCCAAGATGCGACGGGCAATGCTTTTGATAGAGTGGTGGCTTTGGGTATTGGAATTGGTTCAGGTTACTTATTTGAAACCAATTTTAGAAAGGAAGTTTACAGTGACTTGACGGGCGAACGGGGAACTTTGATGGGTGCAATTCAAGGCATTTTTGAAGCACAATACAATGTTTTGCGAACGCGTGGGCACTCGCCATCGGAAGCATTTAATGAGACAGTAGAGGAGTTGACGCAAAGTTTGATGCCTTTGGTGGCGGAGAATGGAATGGATTGGATGTACGCCAATTGTTCGACGACGGCACAGCGAGGGGCATTGGATTGGAAAGATAAATTCCGTGATGCCGTTGCGCCAGTTTTTGAAGAATTATACGATAGCGTCGCCTCTGGTGAGGAAGCACAACGCTCTATTGATAGCAATAGCCAAGCGGATTATCGCGTAAAATTGGACGCTGAATTGAAAGAGTTGGAAGATAGCGAAATGTGGCGTGCAGGCAAGACGGTTCGTAGTTTGCGACCAGAAGCCAATTAAAAATGGTATTGGGTACTGGGTTCTGGGCGTCTCACGTCCTACCCAATACCCAATACCCAATACCCATTCAAAAAATGACTGAATTAATTTCAAAAACGACATTAGCGAGTATTGAAAATATCCATCGAGCGAAGGTTCGGTTGAAAGGGATTGCGTTGTCTACGCCCTTGCAATTGAATTATAACTTGTCGGATAAATTTGGCTGTCAGCTCTTTTTGAAACGAGAAGATTTGCAGGTCGTTCGGTCGTACAAAATCCGTGGAGCTTATAATAAAATGGCGACTTTGCCGCAGGAGTCTCTGGAAAAGGGTATTGTTTGTGCAAGTGCAGGTAACCATGCTCAAGGGGTGGCTTTGGCCTGTTCTAAGTTGAAAGTTCATGGTAAAATTTACATGCCGAATGTGACGCCGTCGCAGAAAGTGCGGCAAGTTAAGCTGTTTGGAAAGGCATATGTGGAGGTCGTTTTGATAGGTGATACTTTCGATGATTCTTACGCCGAAGCGTTGCAGGATGCGGAATTGAATGACAAAACCTTCGTGCATCCGTTCAATGACCGAGCCGTAATTGAAGGGCAGGGAACGGTTGGTTTGGAAATTATTGAGGACTGTGAGGAACATGTTGATTATATTTTTGTGCCGGTTGGTGGCGGTGGATTGTTGTCAGGATTGGGGAGTTATTTTAAGCAAGTTTCGCCCCGAACGAAGATAATTGGCGTGGAACCATCGGGCGCGCCTGCGATGTACCGGAGTTGGAAAAAAGGGGAAATTGTTGAGCTAAAAAAGATGGATACTTTCGTAGACGGCGCAGCGGTGAAGCGAGTGGGGGAGTACACTTTTGCAATTTGCAAAGAGGTTTTGGATGACATGATTTTAGTGCCAGAAGGTAAAGTTTGTTCGACTATTATACAACTGTACAATGAAGAAGGTTTTGTGGTCGAACCTGCTGGGGCGTTGACGATTTCGGCCTTGGATTTTTATCGAGAAGAGATTAAAGGTAAAAATGTCGTTTGTGTCGTTAGCGGAAGTAATAACGATATTACACGGACGGAAGAAATCAAGGAACGGTCGCTGTTATATGAAGGTTTGAAGCATTATTTTGTGATTAAGTTTCCGCAGCGAGCAGGAGCTTTGCGCGACTTTTTGAATCATGTTTTGGGGGAAGACGATGACATCACTCATTTTGAATATACTAAAAAACACAATCGAGAAGCGGGACCGGCGGTGGTCGGAATTCGAGTGACTTCTAAGGAAAATTATGCTGCTTTATTGAAAAGAATGAAGGCGCAGGGGGTGAATTATCAGACGTTGAATGATAATCCGATGTTGTTTGAGATGTTGGTATGACGGGTTGCGGGTTACGAGGCGCAGATTGGGATTCGAGGAATTATTTCAATTTTTGAATTGTTTGTCGGGTTGAAAAAGTATTATATTTGTTGAAATTTTAAATTAATGCAATGAAAAATTTAGCAATTAATAAATACATTCCGCTACTTGAATCTTTGGATATTGTGGCTAAATTAGAGCCGATTGCTTATTTGACGGAAAGTTTAAAGCGTTTCAAAACCAGAAATTAAACCTAAAACAGATAAGGAGAAATTGCTGTACGAATTAGCTGATTCTTGGAGTGATGTTGATGATAGCTTGGTTGATGATATTGTTTCTTCGAGAGCTTTTTCTGATAAGGAGCTTAATTCGGATTAATGATGAGGTATTTTTGTTTCTTTTTCAAATACCTCAATAGTTAGTTTAGGATAGCTCAAATTTTTCATTTTTCGTTTATCTTCAACAACGTACGCGGTGTATCCGATTTGTTTTCGATTAGTATTTAGTGAATCCTTAATTATACTACTCGTCACATAATTAAGTCTTGAAACAATTATTGAATCCAATAGACTATCATCTTCAAATGGAATCAATGAGTGATGTGATGCAAATAGACTAAACCATGGTAATTCTTTGATTTTTTGACCTTTATCATTAGTAAAATAAAATTTCATATCAGACTTTATAAATCCTTCCGGATTGGAATTTAACTGTGTTTTTAGAATTCCTGAAGGAGGGATTCTATAAATTCGTCTGCCTGATTTAGAATATTCGGAAGCTACCCCATCTTCTTGATTATATATTATGTAAACGATGCCTAAAAAGTCTTCTGGTATTAAATGTATTTCTTTGTCTTTGGTATCCACACATCCATAAAAGCATAGCAAGATATACATTCCTAATATTAAAAAGCATATTTTTTTCATGGCAAAATTTAGATTTGTTCTTATGAATATCAGATTGTAAAAGAGGCTATTACTTTTACGTAATCAACAAATTTTTAACAGAGTTGTTTTACTGAAAAAATCAAAATATGCAAATATCCTTCACCACCGCCAACTCCGACCTAGACCTAGACCAGATTCTAATCTTACAAAAAGAAAATCGACCCAAAAACCTCTCCCCACAAGAAATAAAAGCACAAGGTTTCGTTACCGTCGAGCATGATTTTCGATTATTAAAAAGAATGAATTCGCCGCATCCGCACATCATTGCAAAAGCGGACAATCAAGTTGTTGCCTATGCCTTGGTGATGTTGTCGGAATTGCGAGATGATATTCCAGTATTAGTTCCGATGTTTGAAAAAATAGATAAGTTGATGGTTGAAGGACAGCCGATGTCTGACTTTTCGTATGTGGTGATGGGGCAAGTTTGTGTGGCTAAAACTTGTCGAGGGCAAGGTGTTTTTGGTGGATTGTATCAAAAAATGGCGGAGGAAATGAAAGGTGATTTTGATTATATTATTACGGAAATAGCGACCCGGAATACACGGTCGATTCGGGCGCATGAAAGAGAGGGATTTACCACGTTATTGGAATTTGATGATGGGGTGGAAGATTGGGCAATTGTGGGATTGAAGATTCCCTAATTTAAAAAAAGCCTTTTGTGAAAACTTAGGATGATTTTTTCCTTTCTAAAAATTCCAAATAATTGTCTGTTTGCGATATTTTTCTAATATAAAAAATAGAGAATCTCAACTAACCAACCTTTCTTACTGTTACCTAATTGAAAAATTTGATGTAGACTTGATTTTCAACCAATGAAATGTTACTTTTGCACGAATTTTGCACAACCAATTTATAAAACTTATTTGAATGGTGTGTAATGAGCCATAAATGATGAATACACCACAAAATTTATTCATCATTTATAATTCATCATTTATCATTTTGTAAAGACTAATTTCAAATAAAAATGGCAAATAACGGAACTAAAGAGATTCACAATTGCGTGATAGTTGGTTCAGGACCAGCAGGTTATACCGCAGCAATCTATGCAGCACGGGCGAATCTTTTTCCAGTCTTGTACACGGGAGAAGAGCCTGGAGGACAATTGATGATTACGACAGATGTGGAAAATTATCCTGGCTACGCAGATGGCGTGATGGGACCACAGATGATGGAAGATTTCAAAAAGCAAGCAGAGCGATTTGGAACGGTAGTTCACTACGGAACAAAGATTGATAAAGTTGATTTCTCGGGACCAGTTCATAAATTGTGGACGAGTGACGGCGATGAGGTACATGCACATACTGTGATTATCTCTACGGGCGCAAGTGCAAAATGGTTGGGTTTGCCGTCGGAGCAAAGACTAATGAATAAAGGCGTTTCTGCTTGTGCAGTCTGTGATGGTTTTTTCTTTAAAGGTCAAGAATTGATTATCGTGGGTGCGGGAGATACTGCGGCTGAGGAGGCAACTTATTTGTCAAAATTAAGCCCAAAAGTACACATGCTTGTTCGTCGAGATGAAATGCGGGCGTCTAAAATCATGCAACAACGAGTGATGGATACCAAAAATATCGAAATTCACTGGAATACCGAAACGTTGGAAATCTTAGGAGAAGATGAAGTAACAGGGGCGAAAGTGAAGAACAATAAAACGGGCGAGGTGAGCGAAATTTCTGGAAAAGCATTTTTCGTAGCTATTGGTCACAAGCCAAATACAGGGATTTTTAACCCTTGGTTGGATATGGAAGATTCTGGATATTTGATTACCAAACCAGACAGTAGTAAGACGAATATCGACGGTGTTTTTGCCAGCGGAGATGCACAAGACCATGTCTATCGACAAGCAGTGACAGCAGCGGGAACGGGTTGTATGGCGGCCTTGGATGCAGAGCGATATTTGGCAGCAAACAAGATTATTTAATAAAAGACGTCAGAGGTCAGACCATTGTATTGTCGGGTGTCAGAAAAATCAATTAAAGGTTTAATTTCTGACAGCGGAGCGGTCTGACTTCTGATTTCTGACTTCTAAAATAGAAATATGTCAACTTCTACAAAGGGACGCTTTCGTGCGGGTGTATTACACGGCGACGAAGTAACGGAATTATTGAATTATGCGAATGAACACAACTTCGCATTGCCAGCGGTCAACGTGATTGGCTCAAATACGATTAATGCAGTTTTGGAAACGGCGCGGGACTTGAATTCTCCTGTGATTATTCAATTTTCCAATGGTGGTGCAGTTTTTAATGCTGGAAAAGGCTTGTCGAATGAAGGTCAGAAAGCAGCGATTGCAGGTGCAGTTGCGGGTGCTTCTCATGTTCATTTTATGGCAAAGCAATATGGTATTCCAGTAATTTTACATACGGATCACTGTGCGAAGAAATTGTTGCCTTGGATGGATGGAATGATTACGGCAGGCGAGGCGTTTTATAAAGCCAATGGGTATCCTTTGTATAGTTCGCATATGATAGATTTGTCGGAAGAACCGATTGAGGAAAACATCGAAATTTGTGTAGAATATTTGAAGCGAATGGCACCATTGGGCATGACTTTAGAAATTGAGTTGGGCGTAACTGGTGGCGAAGAAGATGGTGTGGATAATACGGATATTGATAGCTCGCGCTTGTACACGCAGCCTGAGGAAGTAGCTTATGCTTACGAAAAATTGAGTGCAGTTAGTGACCGTTTTACCGTTGCAGCGGCATTTGGAAATGTTCATGGGGTCTATAAGCCTGGGAATGTAGAGTTGAAGCCAATCATTTTGAAAAATTCGCAGGAACATTTGAAAGCGAAATTTGGTTTGGAAGGTGATACGCCGATTAACTTTGTTTTTCACGGTGGTTCTGGTTCAAGCCAAGCAGATATTCGGGAAGCAATTGAATACGGTGCGGTTAAAATGAACATTGATACCGATATGCAGTGGGCATTTTGGGATGGTGTACGTGATTATTATGAGGGTAAAAAAGGCTATTTGCAAACGCAAATCGGTAATCCTGATGGTGACGATATTCCAAATAAAAAGAACTATGACCCTCGAAAATGGTTGCGCGTAGCGGAATTGTCTTTTGTGGAGCGTTTGAAGCAGGCGTTTGAAGATTTGAATTGTGTAGGTAAGAATGCTTAGATAGCGCACGGTTTTTGGTTCACGGCTCACAGAGCGGTAGTGGGCAATAAAAATGCCTGAAGGTTTTGATTAACTTTCAGGCATTTTTTTGTTTAAAAGGGCGTTTGAGGGTGAAAAAGGTTGTGTAAAACTTCTTTCACTTCCAAAAACTTCTTCCGCGATGCCGCAGGCAGTGCGCATAAGAAGCTAAATGCTAAGAAATTTACCGCAATCCCCGTTTTTTCAAATTCTTGACATAAATCCTCGCATTTTGTTCGTGCCCTCGATTCGTCTTCGCAAAGTTATGTTGCCCTGTCCCGTTCCCTTTCGCACAGAAGAAAATATAATCATGTTTTTCTCGATTCAAAACTGCGTCAATGCTGGCAATCGAAGACATTGCAATCGGGCCAGGTGGTAATCCTGTGTACAAATATGTATTGTATGGAGAATCAAATTTGGTATGATAATCCGTCACCCGCTTGGTGCTAAAATCACTGCGAGCAAACACAGAAGTTGGGTCAGCTTGCAGCAAAATACCGCGTTTAATTCGATTGACGTAAACGCCAGCCATACGTTCCTTTTCTGGATTGTGATTGGTTTCTTTTTCAACAATTGACGCCATCGTATAGACTTCTTCGGGCGTCATTCCGATAGCTTTTGCTTTCGCTAAACGGTCATTTTTTTGCCAAAATTTGTCGTGTTCTTTAATCATTCGTGCCATAAAATTTTTAGCAGAAGTATTCCAAAAAAAGTCGTAAGTATTGGGAATAAACAGCGACATCAACGTTTCAGGTGTATAGCCAATTTCTTTGAGATAGCTTTTATTTTGAAAAAGGGAAACAATGGCTAAAGAATCTGCCTCGATGAACCGGGCAGCTTTGGCAGCGACATTTTCAGTCATGCGGTCGTTGGTTAAGACCAATTTAATAGAGACTTGCTTGCCATTACGAAGATGCCTGACGAGTTCTTTATTGTTCCAATTGGGTTCAATTTTATAGCGTCCTGCACGCATTTGAGGACGCGGATATTTCATCAACTTTGCCGTCTCGGTAAAACTCGCAGTGTCAATAAGAAAGCCACCTTTTTGCAAAACTTGAACCACTTCCTGATAGGACGAACCTGTTGGAATTTCTACAAATTCATTGGACAAGCTACTTGGAACATTGGGTTCAAAATAGTTTTGATATTTTTGATAGCCATAAAAGCCACCAATTAATAATAGAATGGCTGCAATGCCTAATATTTTATTTATCATCTTAAATTTTCAAAAAACGTTTCGTAATAGTCCGGTTGTCAATATTTAATATCAAAATATGAATGCCTTTCGATAAGGTAGAAATATCAACTTCTTGTGATTCATTTTCAAAAGAAATTCCCTGAATTTCGGGTTTTCCACCAATAGAATAAATAGATAAGAAAGCATTTGTAAAGGTTGTTTCCTCCATTTTGATTATTAAAATATCTTTAGCAATTGTTGGAAAAATGCTAACCTTTGGCAACGAGTTATTTTCACCAATATCATTGATAATGATAGACTCGCAAGGAAAATCCACTGGTTCGCCCCAACTATCAATAAACGCTACCGAACAGTCATCGTAGACCCTAATTTGCCAAAAATGTGAAAATATACAACCTGAAGGACAATCACCCCATGCGTGCTCAAAAATTAAGTCAGTATAGCCATTTTCTACTTCAGCCGTTATATTGTTGCCATCACCAATATAGAAATCAGGTTCTACAAAATTGACACCATTCAATTCTTGAAAAGCGTTGATAACTCCTTCTAAATGTAAGCAATTTTCTGTTTCCAAAATGACCGTAATAGGATTGGATGATCCAATGATAACCTTGACTTCCAATTCTAAATTTAGGAAAAGGCTATCAAAAAGGTCATAGCCTGTTGGGGAAATACCCATTTCAAGCGCTTGTACCCAAGCCTCATTATTGTCGAGACTAATCACAAACCAACTGAGAACTGCTTCTGGAAAAACGTGGATAGGCAGACATTTCGTCACGGAATCACCTGTGGCAAAATTAGTAGCATGGTGCACGGCGGCAAGTTTTTCTAAATAGAAATTGGTTAAATCTGGGTCTATTTCTGTTTCATTGGTGTAGGCTGGGTCACCTTGCATTTGTCTGGCAGCCAGTATTTTAGCATCGAATTCATAAAATGTAAGAATAGAATCTGGCGTTTCACAGGAGGATTCAATGATTTGTGTAAAACCATTTTGAAAACAAAGGAGAAATGCGAGAAGAGCAGCAATTTTTTTCATCAGAAAGAGATTTGAATGAGTAAAAAATTTGCCACAAGATACGCATTCTCTTATCTAATTAAATAATTGACCCATAAAAAAATGACCAAAAATACCCAAAGCGCATCCAAGAAGTGCCAATAGATGGTTAGAAGTCGCAATTTTAAACGCTTTTCAGGGTCTGAAAAATAGATAAGTACAGAAACTGGTTCTTTCATTCGTTTGTGGGCTGTCCACAAAAATAGTCCTAAGAATGGCAATCCTGCAATAACGTGCGCAAAGTGCACACCTGATAATAAATAAAGGTAGGAAGCTGAATTATTGGAGTTGACAAATACGTCGTCTGAGAATAATTGTGACCAAGCTACGAACTGCATCCCTAAGAAAATAAAGGATAAGACCATCGTCCAAACGAGTGCCTTTTTATAATCTTGGGTTTCATCATCGAGGTAACTTCTTTTGGCCCACATCATCGTGTAGCTGCTACCCAGAAGAATTAGTGTATTGGCAAAAAACAAAGTTGGCAGCTTTACTGGCGGCAAGTTATACTGAACTCCATTGTATACATAGGCTCCAGAAAACGCCAAAAATAACGCACAAACACCCGCTAAAGTCAACATTAACAGGATATTATAGGGATGAAAAGCAAAGTTGGAATATTCGTCGTAGCGCGGTTGATTCGGTTGGTTAGACATTTTTTATGATTGAAATTTATCAGGAATTAACCAGATTTTGAATATCATTTATAACAAGCATTTTGAATTCTTGTTTTTGAAAAACTAAAAAATGCGTCTTTTTGCTATCCATAATTTAAACATTCTTAATCTTTTTTTTTATTCTTAAAAACCCTACTCTTCAATTTCCTTAATATTTAAAAGATTAACTGCACAATTTTCATGATTGCCAACCGTAAAAGCAAATTCCTGTTTTACTTGTTTACCATTTGCATATGTTGCTGGTTTCCAATTGGGCATATTGCAAATAGCCGCTAATAACAACTCATCTGTTTCCTCATTTTGATAAGGCCAAAATACATAAGCATCTGTCACTTTTCCTTCCTCATCAATCGTAAATTTTATGGCGGATAAATCATATCCCTCAAAAGTTCCAGTTGGGATTTTATCAATCACACTTTTTTTCAAATATTGATTCAGTTTCTGCGCTCCACCAATATATTCTGCCTCATTTTCAGGATTGACAATAAAAGTAAAACTGAAATTCTTCGCATCATTATGAGATAAGTTATTTTCAGGTATATATTTAACCTCAACTTTAATGGTTGAACCTGCGTCCGCTTTAGTCATCAAGTCTTTCTGTGCTCTCGTAAAAGTATCATTTTTGCCGATTGCTACTATTTCTTTCCCTTCCTCAATCGCAGAAACCTCCACAGTAATAAATTCTCGAATCCACGATGATTTGTAATGTTTATTGAGGTCAACAATCGTCTGAACTTCTGTTAATTGCTCTTGATTCAATGAAAAAGGAGAAGGAAGAAAGTTCACTTCGTAATTTAATTCATTGGTCAAATTAGTTTGAGAAAAACTCAATAATGCGAAGTGCAAAATAAATAAAGTGAAGATACTCTTTTTCATAATAGGTGTTTTTATGGAATAGAAATTCAATTTTTCACAAAGATAAACGATAGAATAGGCGAGGAGTAAATTTTCGTTTTGCTTAACAGCCATTTAACAAGTTGTTGAATAGGAAACGGTTAAAAAAAAGCAAAAAAAATGAGCAGCACCTCTACAGTACTGCCCAGAAAGAACGGTTTTAAAATATAATATTAGCTATTTTATTTTTGTCTTCCGCCTCTTTTTCCTTTGCCACCTTTCCCTCTTTTCTGTTGCATTTTGCTGTACTGTTCGAATTGTTCTGCATTTAAAACCAGCTTCATTTCTGCCGATTTTTTAGTCTCAATTGCTTTTCTGACTGGTTGCATAGCTTCCCGGGTGCCTTCGTTGTTCTTTTTTGCAGCAAGGACTTTATTGGCATATTTCAAGTTTAATTCTTGAACTTTCGCAGCTTGTCGTTCGTCCAAATTCAGCTTTTCGACCATATGCGTAGTTTGCCGTTCTGCCATTTGGTCAGCATTCATTTTTTTGCCGCCTCGTTGGGCCGTCGCTGTAAAATTGAGTACTAATAAAAGGGCAAATGCCGCGAAAAATTTGATTGATAATTTCATGATTGATATGTTTTTATGATTTTAAAAAATAGGTTTAGTACTAAGTATTTTACCGTTACTTAAGGAATGCGTAGCAATTAATTAGGTAATTTTCATAATTGGATATTTTAAGTTGTTTTTGAATTATTTGACAATGCAAATATCAGGGGTAATTCTACTTCTTAAAAGTATAATCAACGAACAGGTGATTTATCTAAACGTAAGGTGAAAAACGAGTATTTAAGTAAAAAATAGCTTCAAATTATCTGAATTTTGTTTATTGTCTTTTTCATTGAGAAAATTGGCGGTTTCATAGATTGGAAATGAAAATTAGATAGAGAAGGCACTACCTTTGTAGTCGATTTTGAGTTTAAAAATCTAAATATGAATTATTCATTTTTAAATAACACTATTAGCAAAATAGCTTTTCAATCACTCCTGTTCGGTGGAGTTTGGATGTTGATTCCATTGATTTTCAACGACTTAGAGTTTGGTCAATACAATTTCTATCGAGGATTGAAAATTTTGGCAGGTGTGACGCTTATTATAGGTATCAATATCAAATGGTTGTTGCCTAAGTTTTATTTAAAAAATAAGGGAGTTCTTTATATTTTAGCGGGCATCACTTTGTTGATAATTGTGGCAATTGTGTTCGATTGGTTGATTGATCCTTATCTAAAAATGATGCGTCCAGAAACTCAAAATCGCCCGAAAAGGACGACGGCTTGGAATTTGATTAAAGAAATCAATCATATTATGCCGTTTATTTTGGCATTCGTTGGAAGTGCCTTGATTGAAATTAGCATTTTTGCCAATCGAAAGATGAAGGAAGCGATGGCTTTGCAAAATGAGAAATTAGAGACGGAAATGAAGTTATTAAAGTCTCAAATTAACCCGCATTTTTTATTCAATGCTCTCAATAATATTTATTCTTTGTCTTATTTGAAACCAGAAAAAACACCTGAAAATCTGCTCAAACTCTCTGGGATGTTGCGGTATATGTTGTATGAATGCAACGATAAAAAAGTGCCATTGAGTAAGGAAATTGTGTACCTCGAAAACTTTGTTGATTTAAAATTATTGAAAGATAGCCGAGGAATGAAGGTGGTGATAGACTTGCAAGGACATGATTCTCAATTGCAAATTGCTCCAATGTTATTGATTCCTTTTGTTGAAAATGCTTTTAAACACAGTCATGTTGAAGACTTAGAAAACGGGTGGATAAAGATTGAATTGACGGTAAAAGGAAGTAAAATAAACTTTCAAGTAGTAAATAGTTCACCGCCGAAATCCTATAAAAAAGATAGTGTTGGCGGCATTGGCTTACCAAATGTAAAACGGCAATTGTCTTTAATTTATCCTAAAAAGCATCAATTAAATATTCAATCAGACGAAGCGATTTATAGCGTCAACCTTGAAATAGATTTACTATGAAAATCCTAAAATGTCTCATCGTTGAAGATGAAGAATTAGCGAGAGATTTGCTGGAAAATTTCTTGGAAAAACTACCGCATTGTGAAGTCGTGGGGAAGTGTGAAAATCCACTCAAAGCGATGAAAGTTTTAAAAGGAACCAGCGTTGATTTGATGTTTTTAGACATTCAAATGCCCGAATTAAATGGGATAGAATTTTTAAAAATCTTGCAAGATAAACCCGTTGTCATTTTCACAACTGCCTATCCAAGTTATGCCCTCACTGGCTACGAATTGGACGTGACGGATTATTTATTGAAGCCATTTTCCTTTGAGAGATTCGCCCAAGCGGTAGAAAAAGCAGCAGCTTTAATTGCTTTAAAATCAAGTCAAACAAAGCTTATTGCTCCTGAAAACGAGAAAGATTATATCTTAATCAATGCAGAACATAAGGTTTTTAAAATAAAATATATCGACATTCTTTACATCGAAAGTATGCGAGAATATGCGGCTTTTTATACGATTTCAAAAGGGCGCATCTTATCGCTGATTTCTTTGAAAAAGTTGGAAATGATGTTGCCGACTACTTCGTTCCTTCGCATTCATAAATCCTTTATTGCGAACACAGACAAAGTTTCTGCTTTGGAGGGGAATATGGTGCATTTGGAAAAGGAGAAGTTGCCGATTGGAGCGAGTTATAAGGAAGAAGTATTGGCGCGATTATTTTGAAAATATATTGATTAGTAAAAACGATTCAATAACTTGGGCCATTATGCTTGTCCTTTTCCCTTCTAAAAAACACAAAAAATAGTTCCGTAACGAAGGCTATGCAACGATTTTTTGAATTCTTTAGAAGAAAAAATTACGGTGCATTATGGTCCAACTTATTAAATCGTTTTCACTTAGCAGTTTTTATTAAGTCCAAATCATGGTGATTTTTAAAATCACCATGATTTAATCGCAACAAAATAAGCGCTTTGCCGCTCTATTCATAAGTTGCTTTTTTGAAAAACACACTACTTCTTTTAAAAAAAAAATACCATGAAACAAAATATCTATTCCATTTTTCTATTAATCTTAGCACTTAGTTTAACGACAAACACCGTGTTTGCACAAAAAAATAGCATCATCGTGCAAGGAGTTGTGGTGGAAATAAATAGCCAACAACCCGTTGAATTTGCGACCGTAATGGTAGCGGATAAAAATACCAAAACGGTTATTTCGGGTACGACGACAGATTTGGATGGTCGCTTTAAAATTCCAGTGAACACTGCTGATTTAGAAGTAGAAATTAGTTTTATTGGCTTTTTGACCAAAACGATTACCGAGGTTTCTGTAGTGGATGGAAAAGCAGATGTAGGAATTATTTCTATTTCAGAAGACAGCGAAACCTTGGATGAAGTAGTCGTTCGAGCCGAAAAATCTTCTATGGAGTTCAAGTTAGACAAACGGGTTTTTAACGTCGGAAAAGATTTGAGTAGCACGGGGGCGAGTGCCTTGGAATTGTTGAATAATGTGCCTTCTGTGAATGTGAATATTGAAGGACAAATTAGCCTGCGAGGAAGTACGGGCGTGCAAATTCTCATCAATGGAAAACCGTCGATTTTAGCTAGTGAAGAAGGCAATGCTTTGGGGACGATTACGGCAGAAATGATTGAGAAAATTGAAGTAATCACCAATCCTTCTGCGAAATATGAAGCTGAAGGAACTTCAGGGATTATTAATATTGTACTCAAAAAAGAGGAACGAAAAGGTATCAATGGCTCGGTTTCTATCAATACTGGAATTCCCCAAAATCATAGTATTGGGTTGAGTTTGAATCGCCGTACGGAGAAGTTTAATCTCTTTAGTCAAATCGGTGTTGGCTATCGGGAATTGCCGCGTGATGGACGCAATATCAATCAGAACCTGGTGAGCAACGAGACTATTTTTAGTGAAGGCACCAATTTTCGAAATGAGAACTTTTACAACTTCATTGTAGGGACAGATTACCACATTAATAAATTTAATGTCATCACCCTTTCTGGTAATTTTGCTTACGAAGTGGAAGACCAACCTTCGCGAACTGATTTTAGAAAAACCGATGTAACTGGCAGTACCGTCGCAGAATGGTACCGAGAAGAAACGACGGAAGCGACCAATCCAAAATACCAATATGAGTTACAATACAAACGAGATTTTGAAGACGATAAAAATCACGATTTGCTATTTAGTGCTCTGGGTAATTTTTTTGGAAAAGACTTGACGTCGGAGTTTGAAAATTTTAATATTACAGGAGATGAGGCAGGTAGTGACCAACAGACCCGCACGAATTTTTCGGAAGCAAAATATACTTTTAAATTAGACTATACCAGGCCGTTTGCCAAGAAATGGACATTGGAAACAGGTGCGCAATATCTGTTAAATGATGTAAGTAATGACTTTGCCGTTTCGGGTTTAGTGGGTGACGAATGGGTGCCAGATGCTAGTTTGACCAATGTTTTTGAATACGACCAAAAGGTATTGGGTGTATACGGAACAGGGTCTTACGAAAATGAAAGCTGGGGTTTAAAGTTAGGACTTCGAGTAGAAAATACGGACTTAAAAACGTTGTTGGTTAATACCGATGAATCTAACAATCAAAACTTCACGAATCTATTTCCAAGTGCTGCTACTTCCTATAAAATTTCGGAAAGAGTGTCCTTGCAAGCGGGCTATTCGCGCCGAATTTTCCGCCCTCGATTGTGGGATTTGAATCCGTTTTTCAACATCCGCGACAACTTTAATATTCGAAAAGGAAACCCAGATTTGCAACCAGAATTTACCGATTCTTACGAAATTTCAAGCATTTATATTTTCAATAAAATGTCTTTCAACATCGGCGTTTATCACCGATATACCACAGAAGTAGTCGAACGAATTGCTACTTTTGAAAACAATGTCAGAACAACTTCGCCAGAGAATATTGGTACAAAGCAATCCACGGGTTTAGAAATAAATGGTAAATACAATCCCACAAAATGGTTTACTTTAAATGGTGATTTTAACTATAATTACTTTAATCGACAAGGTGCTTTAGAAGAAGTTTTCTTCGATTTTCAGGACGAACAATGGTCTTCTAAAATGACGGCTAAATTCAAATTGCCTGCTGATATTGACTTTGAAGTATCGGGACAATATCAATCTAAATTTCAAACGGTACAGGGCGAAACCGCTGATAATTTATTTGCAAACTTAGGCTTGCGTAAGAAAATTTTGAAAGGAAAAGCGATCGTTAATTTGAGCGTTCGAGATGTTTTTGCTTCGCGGGTTCAGGAAACGGAGGTGTTTCAGGAGAACAATTATTCCTATAGTTGGGGGCAGCGTGGACGATTTGTGACTTTGGGTTTTAGCTTTGGCTTTGGGAAGGGCGAGGCGATGGAATTTTCGGGGGCGAGACGGCGGTAGCTTTTTAAATTATGATATCCGAGCATTTGTAGAATCAGCGGTTAGAATGATGTTTTCGCCAAATAATGAGTTTTAAATGATTAATTTAGTGGAGGTGCTTTGACAAAGGGTTTTGCACTGGATTTAAAAGTCTTAAAGTAGAATTAATTACTACGCGTTATTTAAGTACCTCTACACAATTAATCGAACAATCAAAGGAGTCAGATTTTTCCGTTATTTTCCTCTAAAAAATTCTTAAATAATCCCTTTATTGAAGTATTTTTTAGAGGAAAATAACGGAAAAAGATACTTTTTAGATGTTCGATTAATTGGGTTCAAGTACTTATAATTTAAAATTCCTACTTTTACATTTTTAATCAAAATTCCAGTCTTGTTATTAATGAATTGCCTGCTTTTAAAAATATGTTTCAACCGCAATTTTTGTTTCAGAGATAGAAACGAACGAAGACCAAACCGCTTTCCATTTAGCGCAACTATTAGTTTCATTTTTTTATTTATCTGTTGCTTACCTGCCGCTTTTTCGCAAAAGTACATCACCAGTTTTACCAATTATTCAACAGAAGACGGCTTGTCGGACAATTTAGTAGGCAGTTTTCTGGAAGACAGCGGAGGCTTTGTTTGGTTATCGACCCGACGAGGTTTGAATCGTTTTGATGGTCAAAATTTCAAAGTATTTTATCAAAAAAATGAGGAAAATAACAGCCATTGTGGAGATGCTTACGAAGATGTCAACGGTCATGTTTGGGTTTCTTTTATGAAAGAAAAAGGGCAGATAAAAAAGGGATACAATTATTATTTGATAGATAAAAGCTATACAATACATGCTTTTAAAGACTATTTCAAAGAACATATTCCTTTTGAGGAAGACCTTATTTATGGGATTCAACAGATGAAAAATAGGGTGCTTTACCTTACGCTGACGACGGGGCAAATTTTTAAATACGATGGTAAATTTACGTTGTTAATAGCAGATGACAGCTATGGAGAGGCAAGGGTTTCTCCAAAAATGGAAGTTAGTGGAAATGTTTATCTTCTCACCAAACAGTATATTATCACGATAAACCCTGATGGTAAAATTATTAATCAGTACGATAGATTAAGTAGAAATCATCTGGCTTCTCCTGTAAACAATAGCGAGGAGTATAAATGGACGCCACCAATTTTTGAGCAGGGATTTTTTTCCATAAGCACTTTTAGAAACGAAGCTAAAATATTGGAAGAATTCAATTATGAGACAGCGATTAAGGATAGAAACCCTTTGTCAAAAGAGACGATCATATACACTCTTCCTTATCAAAACCAAGCCTATTACTGTACGGTTCAATCAGGAAATATTGCTTTATTTGATAAGGAAAAAAAGTTAATTTATGATTTTTATCCAGTTATTGCTGAATCAATTGGCGATAATTATGTTACGGAAGAAGTGCTGTTCCGCCCCAATCAAATTTGGTACGGGAACAATCAGGGCTTCTGCATTTTGGATTATAAATTAAATCCGTTTGACCAATATCTAAATACGGGAATGTCGTTTAGCACCCGTGGAATCACAAAATTATCTGACGGTCGGCTAATCGTAATTGCCTATCGTCAAATAACCGAAATTGACGAGCAAACAGGTTCGATTAAAAGATTGAGTTTTAAAAATAGGTCCAAGAAACGGGGTCTTATTGAACTAGATAATATTCACCTGCTCTTTGGTACCTATGGATCAGAATTTGAAATATATAACTCCGAAACAGGTGAATCTACTTTTACTGATGTTCGGGAAGAAGATGAATTGGGGTATGGTAGAAATCCCCTGTTTATTCCTTTTAAAGATAGTAAAGATAAT
Source organism: Saprospiraceae bacterium (assembly GCA_047629355.1). Lineage (GTDB taxonomy): Bacteria > Bacteroidota > Bacteroidia > Chitinophagales > Saprospiraceae > CAYUNA01. Next base: position 22,860 of record JBLHWU010000087.1, read on the forward strand.
CTTTGGTTTGGAACTTTGAAAGGTGTTTTGAGATACAATCCAATAGAAAAAAGTGTAGAAGCCAGTGTTGATTATCATGAATATGGCGAGTTAAAAAAGGAGGAAGTTACCTATTTAGAAGAAGCGGGAGAAGGGATTTGGTTAGCGACCACAAACGGGCTGTATATCTTAGACGCAGACCGTGGAATTATCAACCATTTTGCACCCTTTCCAAAAATGGTCATCAAACATTTTTATCGGGAAGGTTTTGTTTTTTGGTTGGCGACGACAAGTCATGGCTTGGTGAAATGGAATATGGAATCTGGAGAAACGCGGCAAATCAATAAAGAAACGGGTCTGCTTGACGACCAACTAATGGCAGTTTATCCCGATACTTCTGGTAACTTATGGCTGTCGAGTGAGCGTGGAATAATTCGTTTTGAAAAAGCAACTGGTAACATTCAAACCTATCTGGAATCAGATGGTATTACCAATAATGAATTCAATATTAGTTCGCATTATCAGGCGGCTGATGGGAAAATTTATTTTGGAGGATTGAACGGCGTAACGGCATTTTATCCAGAAGATGTCAAGATTGTTAAAGAAGAAGAACCACCTTTTATTTTAACCAATTATTATCAAACAGATGGAGATACGATTCAAGATAAGCTATCGGATTTTATCCAACATCCAATTATCAAAATTACGCCTAATACGATTTCGACGACTATCCATTTTTCTTATTTGAATTATAAAAATGTAAGCAATACAAGGTTTGCTTTTAAGGTTGAAGGCTTAGACAATAATTGGACTTACCAAAACGAAAATTTCATCCGTTTAAATAGACTTCCCTATGGAAAATATCAATTAAAAATTAAGGCACAAGATTATTCTAGTCAATGGATAGGGCAAGAATTATCCATTCCGATTGAAGTAATTGCTCCTTTTTATGAGCAGACTCATTGGCAACTATTGGGTATTGGAACTGCCTTACTGTTAATGTATTTATCGTTCAAATGGAGGCTGCAAAGAAATAAGGTGAAGCAAAAAAAACTGGAATTATTGGTAGAAAAGCGAACTGCAGTTGTAGAAAAGCAAAAGGAAGAATTAAAGGATTTGAACTTTTCGCTACAAACTTCTAATGAGACCAAAGACCGACTGTTTGCCATTCTCGGACATGATTTGAGGAATCCTGTTTTAAGCTTTCAAAACTTATCAAAATCATTGAGTTACCTTTTGGAAAGTAAGCAGTATGGTCGGATTATTGAGGTGGGTGATTTTTTAGAAAAGCAGGCACAAGAGCTGTATCATTTGCTTGACAATTTGTTGCATTGGGCCTTGTCTCAGCGGAATGATTTACCAATTGGATTTTCAAAAATCAACCTTTCCGAAATTGTCAATATCGTTTTTAAAAACAATGCTAATTTATCTGAAACTGCAGAAATATCTTTAAAATCCAGTGTTTCCGAAGATATATTTATTGAGTCAGATGCCCGTATTTTAGAAACGGTATTCAGAAATTTGATTTCTAATGCTTTTCGTTTTACGAAACCCGGAGGTTGGGTTAAGGTTTCGGCAGAACGAATTGGACAGCAAGTAAAAATTAGCGTTTCTGATAATGGAGAAGGTATGCGTAAGGAAAAACTGGAGACACTATTTACTATTTGTACGCTAGAAACCAATCAGCAGCAAGATGGCCGTTTGTCCTTGGGATTGCACCTCTGCCAGGAGTTAATTGAACTGGTTGATGGGCAAATAGCTGTGGAAAGTGAGGAAGGGAAGGGAACTACTTTTACGATTGTTTTGCCAGTAGCAAATGGCTAAAGTTCACTTAGTAATTATTAAAATTTATCCATCTATCTTTAAAAGATGGCTATTTATGTCAAAAAATAACATAGATATGGACAAATTTAGACATAAAATCAACCTTAGTGAAAACGATTTAATAAGTTAAGCCATAATTTATTTGTACCATTGCGAAAAAAATAATTTTATGGCACGTTTATTCAAAGAATTTTATACCCCAGA
>JBLHWU010000088.1:0-24806 GCA_047629355.1 Saprospiraceae bacterium
TATCACTTTTCATAATGACCAATTAGCTAAACCTCTTAAATGGAAATTTAAAGGTTTTTCAAAAGCTAAGAGATTATTTAATTTTGTTGTGAAAAATTAATGAGGCATTGCAGTAGTTAATACCCTGACCGTTCCTTCAAAAATATATTAACATCTTATTTTTAATAGACTTTATGAATGAGTATCTTTTTTAGAATTGCAAATAATTGATAATCAATAGTTTGCGAATTATCCAGAGTCGCCATTCATAAAGTCTAATCAAAATAAATTCTTCCTTATTTTCTCTCGAAACTTGAAAACTGTAAATTCCTCTTTTGTAATCTTTCAATCGATTTCCTCCTTCTCAAGTACAGTGCAAAGATACGCCGAAAGTAAATCTAAAAAAATGACCCGCATCATAAAATTAGCTGATAGTAATCATGGCAATAAATGATGAAAAAAGAGTAGGTGATTTGTGGAATTTGAGAAAGTTTTCACTCGTCACGCTTCATATACTCGGAATTTTTTCCTCTTCAAAACAGTACTCGCGCAGCTACGGGCAGCGTGTACTGTGTTTTTTAAAGCTTGAAAATCTTATGATTTTCCCATTTTTCAACGTTTTAGAAAACTTTTGTTACTTATATATGCGTTGAATGTTTTACCTTTCCCTTTCCAAAAAAAGAATCACTTGTCAATATGAAAAATAAGCACTTTTTTATCCTTCTGTTGTTTTTACCTTTTTTGTCATTCGGGCAATCCACTCAAAATGCGCACCGCATTTATGTGCTGGGTAATTTTGTGGACATTACCAATCAGCCTCTATTTCAAAAAAACTTAGCGAACCTGTTTGCACAAGGCGACGCCCCTTTTACCTTGGTATTAAACGGGGATTTGGTTGACCGAAAAATAGGAGACGCCAACAACGATGACCTTCTTGAACCGTTGCGGCAATTGATGGATTTGATTGAAGAATATCCAGGCGGAAGCATCCTTATGGTATCGGGTGACCGCGATTGGAACGCCAGCAAGCGCGGTGGACAGAAAAGTTTGGAGAACCTGCAAGATCGGCTGAAAGACTATCGAAAGTCGAAAGGTTACAAACGCATCAATTGGGTCACAAAAGACGGATGCCCTGGTCCAGAAGCTATTGAAATCAATGAAAACCTAACGATTGTGGGCATCGACTCGCAGTGGTGGAATCATCCTTTTGATAAGCCTCGCCCCTCAGATGCAGCCTGCGACGTAGCAACACCAGAGAAATTTGCGGAGGAATTGGAAGAGCTAATTATTAAAAATAAGGGTAAAAATGTGCTGCTCGTTGGTCATCATCCATTTTATTCTTTAGGAAATTATGGTGGCAACTTTTCATTGGGTACACATTTATTACCACTACCTTTGGTAGGGTCTTTTAAAACGGCTTTTAGCAAAAATATTGGTGGCGTCAACGATATTTCTAATGAACGATTAACCAAATATGTCGAGACTTTAAATAATATTTTTTACAAATATGATAACCTCATTTTTGCGGCAGGACATGAGAAAAATCAGCAAATAATTCGACAAGATAAAAACTACTTACTTAACAGCGGGGCACCGATGAAAGGGAGGTATGCAGCGGAAGACTCAGATACTTGGTTAAGTGAAAATCAGGCTGGATTGTTAGAATTGACCTATTTAAATAATGGCGAAATTCAAGCGGGTTTCTGGCGTTTTCAAAATAAGGAAGTGTTGGCATTACAGGAAAATTTTATCTTATATCATGCTATCTGTGGTGGTGGAGAATTGCCAAAAGCGGATAATATTTTATACAATACTGCTTATGTCCCTTGCCGTCCGGAAGGGCAGGCAGCTAAGAAAATGAGTCGTTCTTTTGATGAAGCGACGTCCGTTGTTGCCAGTACAAACTATGAGGGTGGTGGCTGGAAACAGTTTTGGTTTGGTAAGCATTATCGGACGACTTGGGCAACTTCAGTCAGTGTTCCTTACTTAAATTTGGATACGACTTATAGCGGTTTGACTGTTTTTGCTAAAGGCAATTCAATCTACAAAATGAAGTTGAAATTAAAGTCGGAAAATGGCACGATTTATAGTTTTCGTTCCTTTAAAGAAGACCTAACGAAAAAGCTAAATTACCGATTGCAGGGTACTGTTGTAGCAGATGTCTTGCGCGACCAAATTTCGACCGAACATCCTTACAGTCTGCTGATTGTTGATGAATTGATGAGGGAGTTGGATGTTTTGCATACTTCACCGCAATTGTATGTGCTGCCTGATGATGCTAAATTGGGGGCTTTTCGAGTAGAGTACGGCAACCTTTTTGGTGTTTTGGAGGAAAAACCAGGTAAATTTAATCAAGACGGGGAGATTTTTGGAAATGCAGATAAAATAGTGACAACGAATAAATTAATTGACGAATTGTTTTCTGAAAATAAGCATGCAGTGTCACAAAAAGCTTACGTGCGGGCACGGCTTTTGGACGTTTTGATTGGTGATTGGGGAAGGCAAGAGGACAATTGGAAATGGGCAGCTTTTAAAAAGAAAAAACAGACGAAATATCAACCTATTCCACGCGACCGCGATCATGCTTTTTCTAAGCAAGATGGAGTCGTACCGTGGTTGGCGGATCGACAATTTGGCTTGCAGCAAGTGGAGGGTTTTCGGAACAAAATCAAGGGAATGCAAAGTCTCATGTATCAGGCGCGGCACTTGGATAGATTTGTGGCAACGGAAGCTGACCGAGAGACGTGGATGAAGCAGGCAAAGTATATTCAGGAAGAAGTTTCGGCGGGAGATATTGATGTTGCTGTGGCGAAAATGCCGGCAGAAGTTCAGCCGTTCGCCGCGAAAGAAATTGCGGAAAAGTTGAAAGTTCGTTTGCAAGATTTGGATAAATATGCGGAGGAATATTATGCTTTGTTGGCGAAAGAAGTCGAAGTGACGGGGTCGAATAAAAAGGATATTTTCGTAGCAGAATATTTAGAAAATGGCGATTTGACAGTTGAAATGTATGATGATAAAAATGGGGAGAAAGGCAAGGAAGCGTTGTATCAAAGAACGTTTAAAGCAGGAGAAACGAAGCAGGTCCGAATTTTTGGTTTAGGCAATGATGATACTTTTGAAATAAAAGGAGGCGGGGAAAAAGGCGTAAAATTAGCTGTTTTTGGTGGGCCGGGCGATGATGATTTTACAGATGAAGCAACTTTGAAAACTAAAATCTGGGACAAAGGTAGCAGTTCAACTTACGATTTAAATGGAGATGCTAAAGTCGTCAACCATTGGAATAAACACCTTTACGAATATGACCGACAGCGATTTGAATACAAACGGTTGATTCCACAATTTCACTTGAATTATAATAGATTTAATGGCTTTGGTGCAGCAATTGGCGGAACATTGGTAACGCAAAATTATAAGAAGGACGATTACGCTACAAAGCATTTTTTCGGTGTAACCTTAACTTCAGAAGACAATAAATCACTGTATTATTTCAGTCGATTTCATCAAGTGATTCGAGATTGGGATGTATTGATTGATGGTGGGTGGTCGAATCCTTCAACGCAAAATAATTATTTTGGAATCGGCAATGAAACGGTGAAAAATGACGAAGCGGTGGACGAAGGGTTTAATCAAATTAATTTAGATAAATCTTGGCTGAAAGTCGGGGCTGGGCGTGAATTTTGGAAAAATAGCTCCCTTGATTTGATGGTTGGTTTAGAAAGTACTGAATCAGAAGTGTTAGACCAAATCACAATTTTGAATTCTGACGCAGAAGAATTTGGTAAATTTGAAACGTTGGATATGCTACCCGTTTCTTTGGCTTTAGACTTGGATTTTAGAGACGAAAGAATTCAACCGTATAATGGAACGCGCGCATTTTTTAAATATGAAAACGCCACGATTCTTAATGATGAAAATTTAAATTACGGGGTTTTAGAAGGTATTCTGGAATACTATTTTTCTACAAAAACAGCCCTTCCTGTAACCTTTGGTCTTAAAATTGGTGGTGAAACTTCTCACGGAGATGTTCCATTTTACAAACGACCTGCTTTGGGTGCGACGAATGGTTTGCGTGGCTACTTTCAAAACCGTTTTTCCGATGAATCTTTGTTGTTTTTCAATGCGTCTTTACGTTTTCAGTTTTTGGAAAAACAATCTGCTTCATTGCCTATTAAATGCGGTTTGGAAATTTTCTATGACCGTGGTCGCGTCTTTGGTAATAATGGCGATAGCAACGAATGGCATGCTGGATATGGCGCAGGTTTTTACTTTTTGCCCTTTAGTGAAAGTTTTCGGGTGACAGTATCAATGGCGTTTTCGAGAGAGGAGGATTTCTTTCCAATGATTGGGGTTGGGACGCCCTTGGGGAGTCGAAAATAAGATTGTTTTTCATTAGACTTGTTACCCTTTAATAAATACTCGACTGAAAATATCTTTTTTCGCTATTTTCCTTTAAAAAATCATTCAATAGAGGGACTATTCAATGATTTTTTTAAAGAAAACTAGCAAAAAAATCTAAATTTCATACAAGCATTTTAAAGGGTAACAAGTCTATTAAAAACTCTTGCAATTTTATTGACAGATTTTGTAAAATCGGAGCGATTGATGAAGGAAGTGCTTAATTTTGTCGTTTACGGAAAATATTCTTGTTGTGCTGTTTTTTGTGTGTAAAGGGCATACTCTTGTGGTCGCCCAATGTCGCGTTTCTGCTATACGTTGGGCGACCATAAGGGTAGGTTCCTATACACGAAAAACACACAACATTCAAATAAAAACATCTATTTAATGAAGCATTTTTTATCGAAAATTACGCTATTAACACTCTTGATGCCTTGTTTTATACAAGCACAAAATTTCTACGATGATTTATCAATTCCTGTCACAATTGATGGTGAATCAAGGGTCAATGGCTTCGCAGGAGGGCACAATACACCGCAATTTTCGGAAGTTGATTTTAATAATGATGGCTTGCAAGATTTGTATGTTTTTGACCGAGAAGGTGGGGTGAGCCGTACTTATTTACAAGTGATGGAAAGTGGTGTTCCGCATTATGAATATGCGCCAGCGTACCAGCGAAGTTTTCCAGAATTGAGCAATTGGGTCTTGATGCGCGATTATAATGCAGACGGCGCGGTTGATATTTTTGCGAGCGCTGCGTCCGAAGGTGTGCCAGGCATGAAGGTATTTCGGGGCTATTTTGACAACAATGTTTTAAAATTTGAAGCGGTTGATTTCTACAATGGATTCTTATTTAATGTGTTAACTTTCCAGTTGTCAAACGGTATTCATACCAATGTTGAAATTACTAATATTGACTATCCTGCGTTGGATGATATTGACAATGATAGTGATTTGGATGTCTTGAGTTTTGATGGCGGCGGTTCGCATGTGGTTTGGTATCGAAATATGTCGATTGAAAATGGATATGGCGTCGATTCTTTGATTTTTGAATTGGAAGAAGATTGCTGGGGTGGTTTTCAAGAATCTGGGTTGAGTCCTGAAATTACTTTGAGCGATATACCTGGCGAATGTGTGAATGGTCAACCAAATAATCCAATTGTAGATGAACGTCATGCAGGGTCTACGATTTTGACTTTCGATGAAGACAATGACATTGATAGAGAGATTCTGATTGGTGATTTGATTAGTGCAAATATGGTGCGATTACATGACGCAGGAACGCTCGACGAAGCATGGATGAATGAGCAAGATATAGCTTATCCAAATTACGATGTTTCAGTAGATATTAACTATCCTGCGGCTTTTTATATGGATGTTGATTTTGATGGAGTAAATGATTTAATTGCTGCGCCGAATGAAACCAACAACTCACCAAATTACGATGTAGCCTGGTTTTATAAAAATACGAATACGACAGAAAGCCCTGTTTTCGATTTTCAACAACGAGATTTTTTGACGGAAACGATGATTGATTTGGGCGAGAATGCCTACCCTGCAATTGCGGATGTGACCGGTGATGGTTTACTGGATATTGTCGTTGGAAATGTCGGCTATTTTTTACCTAATGGTACCTTGGATGTACGGATGTTTCTTTTTGAAAATACAGGCGCTGCAACTTCCCCTGCGTTCACTTTAACAGATAACGATTGGTTGGGTTTTAATCAATATAGTTCGGCGACCAATGCGTTTCAACCGACGTTTGGCGATTTGGATAATGATGGTGATTTAGACCTTTTAGTAGGAGAAAATACGGGTTGGTTGTTCTTTGCAGAAAATACGGCTGGCGCGGGCAATCCAATGACTTTTGGTGCGGTGATTCCGCATTGGCAAGATATTAATGTTGGGCAGCGGTCTTCGCCAACGATTGCGGATGTGAACCAAGATGGCAAGCCTGATTTGGTGATTGGTGAGCGCAATAAATTTATCAATTATTTACCAAATCAAGGAACTGCCACGAATCCTATGTTTGACCCAGACCCTTCAAGTGCAGTGAATTCCAGCTTTTTTGGAGAAATTACCGCAACGGATAATACGCAAGCAGTAACGGCATTTTCTACGCCTTTGTTAGTGCCTTTTGAAGATAAATTCCGTTTGTTTTTAGGAAATGAAGATGGCAAAATTTGGCAATATGACAACATTGGCGGCGATGTCTCTGGTGCTTTTGTACGGTCGTCTAATTTTGTTGGTCAGGTAGATGAAGGGCGCGAAACTTCATTGGCAGCAGCAGATTTGGACAACGATGGTTTTCTAGATTTTGTAGTTGGCAATCGTCGTGGCGGCTTACGCGTAGTTTCGACTGATATTTTGGTTGAACCGTTAAGTACTGGAGAGCAGTCGACAACTTTTACTTTTGATTTATTCCCAAATCCAGTAAGTGATAAAGTGATTTTAAATTTAAAAAATGTCAATAGCAACGATATTTCTTGTACTTTATATAACGCTTTAGGAATTGCTATAGAAACGCGTTCAATTACGCAAATGAATACCGAAATGAATGTGAAGAACTTAGCGACGGGCGTCTATTTTTGTGAAATAACGGCTGGAAAAGAGCGATTTGTACAGCGATTTGTGAAGCAGTAGCGTTTTTGTGAAAAAACATGGAGATTTTTAAAATCACCATGTTTTAAACTTAAAAATACCCTGTCACAAAAAAAATAAGAAAATCTTGAATTTTCGTGTTTTGGCTTCGATTTTGTACTGTGTAAGTTAGTCTCAAATTTAGAAAAGAAACAAACTGAACAAACAATGTCAGTCAATCAAACATCGAAGTGGTTGACAGTCTGTTTATACTACAATGAACCTTGGGAAGAATTTTTACTCCAAGGCGTCAAACCCTATGTGGACGTAGTGATGCAGGCTGGAATCGCGGATTATTATTATTATCAAAGATGTTGGGAGAGAGGACCACACATTAGGTTGTGGTTTAAAGGCAACGCAGAAGTGTTGTCTAATATTCTCAGACCCAATTTGGAAGAGCACTTCCGGCAATACTTTGAATCTCGACCCTCCCTTCGGCAAGAACCCTCCTATCCCGATAAATTTCCTGTTAATGCAAAATGGTATCCAAATGATTCTATACAATATGTAGAGAACATGTTTCGTGATTACGATTTTGGTGGCTCAGTCGTGTATTTTATTGCCCAAAAGCAATTCAATGCTTCCTCTAATATTGTCTTAGAAAGCCTCAAAAATAAAGGCAAACGTTGGACGTATGATGATGCAGTGAGTACGGCGATGAAGTTGCATTTGAGTTTTGCCTTTGCAATAGGAATGGATTTGGAAGAAATGCAATTTTTTTTTGAAAGAATGTGGCAGAGTTGGGAACCCGACTCGGCAATCAATGCTCTGCAATTCAATCAAAAAACTGCTTCAAAAGATAAATTACTGCATTCTTTCCAACAAGCATATCGTTTGCAAGAACGTGATTTAACCGCGTTTGCCAATGCACTTTGGGAAGCACTCGAAAATGACCGCAACCTTGGACAAGAAGCTTATGAAGATTGGATTCATCGAAACATCAATGTGAATATTGAGATGGGATTGGTTCAAGAAGCGGGTAGGATTGGGGAGAAAAATGGTGGTTTTCAATTAAAAATTAAAAATCTAGCTACTGAAAAAGCACCACTTTGGAAATTATATGCGGAGTTTATCCATCAATCTAATAATCGAGTAGGCATTCGTGGAAAGGACGAAGGATATTTATTCTATGTATTAAAAAATAGTTTGAAAGCTGTTTTAGAAAATGAAAAAACAATGCAATACCGACAAAAAGTTAAAAATAATTTTTAAGAAAAAAGAGGATTTATTAAGTACTATTCTAAAAAAAATCGCTGTTACTAAAAAAATAAAAAACAATAAAGGGTTTTTCCAGTAGGAAAAGCCCTTTTGTTTTTGGGTGAAATGATTGAAAAAGTGATACATTTGCGGAATCGGAATACCCCGACCTCTCAAGGGGAGTATATCTGATATTTAATTTGAAATTTTACAAAAACCAGTTGCATTGGCTTCATGTATTCGCCAATGTTGGTTATCGAAAAATGAATCGCTCTCCTTTAGGGGCTGGGGGTGATACACAAAAAGACCACAAAACATGCAACTCATAGACGGAAAAAAACTCTCCCAAACCATCAAAGAAGAATTGGCAATCGAAGTGCAAAAAATCGTAGCAGCTGGTGGAAAAATCCCACATTTAGCAGCAGTTTTAGTAGGAGACGACGCTGCAAGCCAGGTATACGTACGCAACAAAGTACGTTCTTGTGAGCAATGTGGCTTCAAATCAACGATGGTGCGCCGCGATGCAAATACGACCGAGGCAGAGTTAATTGAGATTGTGAACCAACTCAATAACGACCCTGATATTGATGGATTCATCGTTCAATTGCCATTACCGAAGCATATTGATGATGAAAAAATAACCTTGGCGATTGACCCAAAAAAAGATGTGGATGGTTTTCATCCTGTTAATTTTGGGCGCATGGCACAAGGGATGCCTGCTTATTTGCCTGCTACGCCACACGGCATTATGATTATGTTGGAACGGTATGGTATTGAAACGGAAGGCAAGCACGCTGTTATTATCGGTCGAAGTAATATTGTCGGTACACCGATGAGTATTTTATTGTCTCGAAAAGGCAATCCTGGCAACTGTACGGTAACGCTCACTCATAGTCGGACGAAAGATTTGGCAGAAGAAGTGAAACGGGCAGATATTGTTATAGCGGCAATTGGCATCGCCGAATTTGTCACAGCAGACATGATAAAAGAAGGTGCTGTTGTGATTGATGTGGGTATCAATCGAGTGGAGGATGAAACGGCAAAACGCGGTTATCGTTTGAAAGGAGATGTTGAATTTGGTACGGTTTCCGGGAAATGTAGTTACATCACGCCGGTGCCCGGTGGAGTAGGTCCAATGACGGTAACTTCGCTGCTGTTGAATACTTTGAAAGCAAGTAAAAAAGAGGTTTACGGCTAATTTGTCCTTTTGTGGGCTACGTTTGTCCGAAAAATCAGGTATAGAGTGAGCAATTTCTATGGAAAATCGTTAACTTTAGGCTTATAAATAGTGACTGCAAAATGATGAATGATAAATCATAAATGATGAATTTGTGAAAAAGTAGCTTTTACCAATTTTGTAATCAGTTAAAATTCAGAGAACTGATTTTAATCATTCATCATTAGTCGAAGACATTTACACTAATTTTTAAATAAAGAAAACTTATGGCAACTACAGCTCCTAACTATCAGACAAAGGGATTTTGGAAACGCCCAGAAGGCGTCACAGGTGCGATTTTCTTAGCGGGAATCGTGCTGGGAGGTGGTTATTTATTGGTCAGCAATATTGGTGCTATCATGGCATTGACCAGCAATATTTTAGCGTTGAGTTTAATGTTAATCGCTTTAGCCGCCGTTATTTACATGGTACTTGACCCGAAGATGCGCAACATGGTTTGGTACATGTACAAAAGTGTGATGCGTTCGGTTACAGGTATGTTTGTAAAAATTGACCCGATTGGTATTTTAAAAAGCTATGTAGAGGATTTGGAAGCGAACTTGGGTAAAATGGGTCAGCAAATTGGCAAATTGCGTGGTCAATCTCGTAAGTTGGAAGCGTTGATGAAGTCAAATGATGCGGAGATTTCAAAAAATATGAAATTGGCGAGTGCAGCAAAAACAAAAGGGGATGAGAAAAACACCATTTTGGCAACTCGAAAAGCTGCCCGAATGCGTGATACCAACGCGAAATACAACGCTTTGAATAAAAAAATGGACGTGATGTATCGCATCCTTAAGCGCATGTACGAAAACTCAGAAGTGCTTTTAGAAGATACGCGGGACCAAGTGACTTTGAAAGAGCAAGAGCGCAAGGTAATTTTGACTTCGCACTCTGCAATGAAATCTGCAATGAGTGTAATTTCGGGTGACCCGGATAAGCGTGCGATGTTTGACGCTGCTTTGGAACACATTGCGGATGATGTTGCGAACAAAGTAGGGGAGATGGAGCATTTGATGGAAATGTCGTCTAACTTCATGGATTCTGTGGACTTACAAAATGGAGTATTTGAAGAAGAAGGCATGCGGATGTTGGAACAATGGGAAAAGAAAAGTAGCCTTTTATTGATGGGCGAAACTGCTGGAAATGAAGATACTTTAGACTTGAACCGTCCTGCTGCGCAACCTGAAAAACGGTCAGGAGGGAATAATGGAAATAGTTACGATAACTTGTTTAATTAACGGGTTGCGGGTTTTCGCAAGGAAGCAATTGAATAAAAAAGCCACTCTTTTTGATAAAGAGTGGCTTTTTTTTGTAAAAATACATTATCTGATTTTAAGGCTGGACAAAATTTTCTAAACGGCTGAATTTTTGACGCTGATACAACGGATTAAAAATAGGTCTGATGCAGTTTGTTTTGAATTTCGCCATGAGATTTACTAAGGCAGAAATTGTGATTGGGTATTTGTCTAAATCTATGCAGGAAATCTCTGATTATGCGGTGGCTGTTTAGCGGGTTACGAATTGTGAGTTGTGAGTTATCGCAAAGAAACAATTGAATTTATAGGCATAAAAAAAGCCGTTCTTTCCAAGAAAAGAACGGCTTTTTCCGTTTTATTAACCGGCAGCTCGCCTACCTCGAAATCACTAATTTCTCTGAAGCTACAAACGTTTCATTCTCAATAGTCACCCAATAAATACCGCTATCAAAATCCGTTAGTGGGACCGTGATGTTTTCCAAAGAACGATGTTTTTGTTGGTAAACAGTTTTTCCTATATTATTGATAATCAAGATGTTAGAATTCGCTGTTGAGGTGTTTTTCAATTGAATATTTAAAACATCAGTATTGGCAGGGTTTGGGGAAATACTAAAATGTCCCGTAGCGGCAACCGCTTTCGTTCCATTAATAATCTGATTATTTAAAAACACAGAAACACGGAGGTCATTGACCAAAATGTCAGGCAAACCGTCTTTATTGCAATCTTCTGCAAATAATTGACTTGGAAAACCTGCAGTAGACAATTGCATAGATTCAATGAATAAACCTGTGCCATTTCCTTGATAAAGGAGGATATTATTTTCATTTAAATTGTCAACGGAAACCACTAAATCTTGTACGCCATTATTGTCAAAATCAGCTAAAGCAATGCCTAATGGTTGAAAAGGCGTTGGAATCGTACTATATAAGGTAAAGGTACCCATTCCATCTCCTTTATAAATTTCAATCTCCGAAACTTCATCATTAACGGCGACAATCAAATCTAAATCGTCGTCGTTGGTTACATCTACTAATTTAAAATCCCAAGGGTTCCCATCTGTTGGATAGAAAACAGGCTCAGAAAATTCACCGGTACCATCGCCAAAAATAATTGAGAAATCATTACTCAATCCATGACCAGTTACCAAATCTGGAATCCCATCTCTATTTAAATCCGCAGAAAAAAGGACGATTGGCGCATCCCCAACAGTAGCAGTACCGCCAAGAATAAACTGCTCGTTTTCCTGTCCAAGGAGTGTTTTTACAGTAGAAAAGCCTTCAGCAATTGCAATGTCAGGCAATTCATCGAGATTAAAATCTGCAATTGTTATATCATTAGGACTACCAAAATCTAAGCTTGCCAAATCATCAAAAATACCGTCGCCTTTACCATATAGTAATGTTATTTCATCACTTGACTCTTGCGTCAAAATTACCAAATCTGAATAATCGTCTCCATCAAAATCTCCTGCTGCAATATCGGTAGGAAAATTACCAACTGGAATTGGATAACCGCAATTAAACTTACCAAATCCATCACTAAACATGGAGGTCATCGTAGCGGCGGAGAAATTAACAACTGCTAAATCCAAATGCTCATCATCGTTCAAATCAACGAGTACCATTTCGCGAGAATCTGTCCCGCAATCCGACACAATGGCTGTTCCAAAGCTGAATTGAGCCAGCCCTGAAGGAAGATAAATTCCCACAGAAAAAGCGATTAGAAGTAAATGTCGGATTTTAGACATAATTATAAATTTTTACAAATTTAACATAATTTTTGATTTTAAAAAATAAATAGATGAAATCGTGATGTGAAAATTTTGTGAGAAAGAGTAATATTACCTAATTTGCTCGAAATTGAGAAAATAAATAAATTTTATTGTGTCTTATTTACTTTTTCTGCGTCTTAATTTTGAACAGGTTATTCAATATTTTTTAATAAAAAATAATTATTATGTTAGATAAACTAATGGATTCGATTGGCGGTGATGTCATCAAAACTTTAACTGATAAAACTGGTATTTCTGCTGACCAAGCAAAAGAAGCACTTCCTTTAGCAACAGATAGCCTACAGTCTGGCTTAATGGAGCAAGTAATTAGTGGTAATATTGGTGGTATTTTAAGTATGTTCAACAGCAAAAGTTCAGGATTAACGGATAATCCAATTTTTGCGATGGTTAAACAAAAATTCTTGGGCAATTTAATGTCTAAAATGGGCTTACCAGAATCTGTAGCTGGTATGGTTGCAGGTACTGGATTGAGTAGCATTATTGGTGGTTTGGCTGGTAAAATGGGCGGCGGAGAAGGCAGTGGAGAAGTAACTCAAGATAGTATGATGAGCAGCCTTGGTCTTGGCGGTGGTGGTATCGAAGATATGGCAAAAAATATGCTAAAAGATAAATTAGGTGATAAATTGGGCGGTCTCGGCAAATTGTTTGGATAAACCTTTTTAATAGACTTTATGAATGACATTTTCACGGGAATAAACTTGCTCTTTTTTGTCTTATTTTCGTTAAAAAACTAGGTTAATATCAACATTTACCTCGTTTTTTGCCTCAATAAGTCAAAAAGTAGCGGCGTTTCTTCCTCGTTCAATTGTCATTCTTAAAGTCTAATGATAAATGAAGAATGATAAATGATGAATCACAAACAAATTGCTCGAAATTCATCATTCATCATTCATCATTCATCATTCATCATTCATCATTCATCATCTAGTTCACGATTAATTTCACACCTCGACTGATTTCATTTCCTGCCTGTATTTGCACAAAATAAACGCCGTTTGGCAAATTTTCCTTGACTACAATTTTTCCAATTGTATTATCTGTTTTTTCTGTAAAAACCGTCTTTCCAAATACATCAATAACGGTTAACTGCACGGTACTTTCCGTATTTTTTAAATCATAATTAATCGAAAATTCACCCGAAGTTGGATTGGGCGAAATATTCAAAGTAGCGTCTTCCAGAAATATTTCATTGATGCCAACTGGGTCAGCGTCGAATGCTCGAAAGAAGTCAACCGCCGCTTCTGTAATATCACCTTGCTCGTTGGTTTCGATTTCAACAATCAATTGCATCGTTGCCGTTGGCGTGATGATGTCATCCAAATTAACTTCCGTTTTTGAAAAAGAAGGGATATCAAAAAGATTAGCCGTCACATCTTCTAAGACAATAACAGTATTGACTCCATTGGTAATTTTTACCACCAAAACATCATCGCCTGGAGGCGGAGTGCCACCGCCTTGAGGCAAAAAAAGAGAATACATCCAAGTATAAATACTAACAGTTGGCACGTTCATGTTTGTCATATCAAATTCTGGTGAAATGATAGCGGTCGTAGCGCCTGGACTACCGATAAAAACACTTTCCATCAAATCTGTACTAGAACCTGTAACAAAACAGTGATTGCCAAAATCATCGACAACATCATTGGCTGGTTGAATTGGAAATCCGAGCCCGGGTACGATATAACCTTCTGCAAAAATCCGTTCAAAATTACCTTGAATTGCATCATCAACAATGTCCCAACCTAAATCCAAAGAAAAGATGTCTTCGTAACCTTCATCCAACTCCGTTGTGCCCAAATCAGTATCATTTACGTTTAAAACCAATCCTAAGAACCCGGTCGTTTTATGTCCCCAAATACCAGCGAAAAAATCATATTCTCCTTCAAAAACGGATAAAGCGTAATTTCCATTAGCATCCGTCAACGTATTCCAATCAAAATCAGCGTTAGAAATACTCACTTGTGCATTGGCAATTGGAGTCCCTGTTTCCACATCAACGACATTTCCAGTGACTTCAAAAGGCGTTAAAGGAACAAGTGCTACAGTCAAATCAGTCACTTCACCATTTTCCAAATCAACAGAAATGGTCTGTGATTCATAACCCGGTTTGCTCACCAAAATATCATAAGTACCAGCCGTCGCGATGCCTGTTTTATATTCGCCTGCCAAGTCGGTATCTTCGGTCGTTGGTTCGGTTACAAAATTGACTGTTGCTCCAAAAAGTGAGGCATTATTCGACGCATCCGTTACCATACCTTCCAAGTAGCAAGCGCGGACATAATTGGGTTCCAGAACAAACAATCCATTGGTTTGGTCTGTCAATAAAACCAATTGTGATGGTAAAAATGGATACGCACCCCAAGCACCATCGAAGGTAAAACCTGGCGCAGTAAAAGAGTCAAAATAACCCACTTCAATCAAATTATCAGGTCGTGCAGCATCGACGAGCAAACAACCATTTCGATAATAAGAAATAATCAAATAGTCATTCCAAACGTGGACATTGTGCGGTGCAATTCCTTCTCCTGCCGTCGTTGCGGGTACAAATTGGTCTAATTCTTTAATGTCATCCAAATCTGAAACGTCGTAAGAACCAATCGGTGCATTTCCCACTTCATCCGTTGTAAAAATCGTCAAACCATCATCTGACAACCAGACGTTGTGCGTGAAATTAAATGGAGTTGATTGCGTTGCTTCTAAAGTCACGTTGGTTTTATCCGTCACATCATAGGCACTGAAAAAACCGATGTTAATCTCCGCACTGTACGCCAAATTGTCGCGCACATATACATCATGTGAGTACTCAGAAGAGCCTACGCCCGTGATAGTCGGTACACCTGGCTCGGTATCAACATCTAAAAAAATCAATCCACCACCATTGGAATTAGAACCTGCAAGATAGGCTACTCCAAACTCATCAATGTAAATATTGTGACAAGTATTCAAAGTCGCGCCGTCAGGCATCGTTGGATTCCAGTTGGTAAATGGTGCAGCATCAGGGAGTTGGGTCAAATCAACGATTAGCAAACCGTCAGTTGTTCCTGCTTGGTCTGTCGTAACATACGCAAAATCTTTCCACGTTTTGATGTCTCGCCAAATGGATTGTCCTCCAGGAATCATCGCCACTTCCACAGGATTGACGGGGTCGGCAAGGCTGACAATAGAGAGACCGTTGCCCAAGCCTACTAGCGCGTATTCTGTGCCATTGGGTGCGGTGTAGCCCCAAATATCACTCGTATTGGTATTGTAACCGACGGTTGAAATTTGTGTAAAGTTGAGTTGTGCTTGTGCCAGATAGCAAAAGGCAAAAAAGAAGAAAAAAGTAAATCTTACTCTCATGTTTTAGGTTTTACTTTGATGAAATTGTTGGTGGCTGTTTTTAATGGTAATGGGGTATTCTTTATTATTATACGCCCAAAAAAGTTAGGCGTTCAAATTTAATACGTTCTGGTAAAGCTAAAAGTTACTGGCTGAATGGGGGAATTTCTCTTACAAAAGGAGGTTTTTCTTTGACGAACGGTACAAAAGAAGTTGTAGAAGATGCGTTTTTAATTGTTTTCTTGCAAAATGATTGGTGCTTGCCCAGTGTGTAGCCTTTAGGCTACGCTTCATTTGAGTTGGCGTAGTCTAAAAGTAAAGGGCTTGATAGGATAAACAAAAAAGCCCTACGCATGCGGTGTGTAGGACTTTAAAATCTCTTGTCTTCCTTAGAAATATTAAATAATAGACTTTAAACAAGAGTATATTTTGTACGGTCATAAGTCAGACTATTTCACTATCAAAAGTCAGATACTTGTGTCTGACTTCTAACAGCGCAGCGTTCTAACCTCTGGCTTCTAGTATTAAAAATGTAGTACTTTCCGCACGTCCGCTTCATTCTTAATCTCTTTATCAATTACTACCATTTCAAATTCGTAATTACCTTTCGGCTTGTTAATTCGTTTGAAATCATCAGGACGGAAAACTGCAATTTTATTGTCTGTTGTCAACAACCAAAGCAGGTTGTCAGAGTTTTTATTATAATTTATTGGCGTCTTATCTGTGGTGTAAAAGCGGATAATCGTATTGCGGCTTTTATCAACTAAATAAGCCATGCGACCATCAAATTTATTACCGTGTTTATCAATAAAACGTGCATTAATCTTTTGCTCAAACGGCGGAATTGGTCGGTCACAATTCCAAATGCCCATCTCTGTCGCTTTAAAACGGTTCACAACTTTGCGCTTGATAATGTGGTCAATTGCTTGATGACTATTGCCAGCAGCTTGCATAGTTACTAAGTCATTCTCAAAAGCTGCTTCTGCAATTTTTTGCTCTTCTGCGAAACGGTTTTTAATCGTCTCTTTCTTACCTGCTAACGTCACTTCGCGCGCTTTGATTTCATCCGAATATTTAGCAAATTGTTGATTAAAAGTGGCCAATGCCTTTTCGTAATCTTTACCGGTCAACACTGGCGTAACAATAACTTTCGTCGCTGAAGTACCGTTAATTAGAGTAAATTCATAATCGCGAGCATTGTATTTATCAATCGTAATTCCGTCAACTTGGTTATACTCTTTCGCAAATTTTTCAGCAGAAATACTTGACTTGGGACTCACTTTCCACAACATTTGCTCATAGTCTTGATACAAACCTGCTAAATCACTTTCTGCTTTTTTCGCCTCCCCTTTTTCAGAATCTGATAAAAATCGATTGTCAATTACTGCGTTCAAATCATTGAAATCCATATTAAAAACGTTATCTGAACGAGTGGCTTTTTTAGGTTTCAATGGCTCACTTGGCTTCGGTAATGTTGCGTCAACTTTTGTCAATTCTTTTGCCTCATTTATTACCAATAATTTCAGATTATCAGCGTGTGCCTTTTTTACATCATAAAGTGGGTCCTTTTTATTCAATTTCAATTCTTGCGCTTCTTTCACCAACTCCATATTGTCCAATCGTTGATAAACCCACTTACGATTTTCAGTATCTAATTTATAAATATTATAATTAGGTGGTACATTCAAATGAGCAGGGGCATTGATAGCAGAATGCAATTCCACATCAATCGACTTGCCTGGTGCAAACTTCACTTTTTGACCATCTTTCTCCGCATAAATTTCCATCATGCCCGCTGATTCTAAATTATAAATGGTACTCGCTGAATCGTAAGTCATCGGAATGCCCGACAAGTAAAAATCAATGTAATCGTGGTACTCTCGGTACTTGATTTCAACGTCGCCTTCCACTAATTTACCTCGGTCATCCACAAATGCCGCGGACGGAACGACCAGACGCGAACCGCTTCGGTATTCATAAACGCCACCTTTATTTGCATTGATTTTATACGATGTAAATTGTGGTTTTGCCGACTCAATCGGCGATGTCACAAAGTCGCGCGCTGCGAAAAATTCCGCTGATTCTGTTGTATAATCCGCGCCACCTAAATTAAAATAAACCAACAAACCAATCACCGCTGCCGCGGCTGCACCTAGGTAATAGTATAGGGCGCGCATTTTGTGAATTTTGGTAGGCTGTACGGTTTTTTCCGTTTCAAACTGTTTCAGCAGGGCGTCGAAGTCTTGATGACGGGCGATGTCCTCGCTCGACAGTTTCTTTGGATTTAATTTTATGTAATTTTGTTTCATTCCTTTTCTTTTATGCTTACTGGCTATTCTCAAAGCGGTCAGTTGTTTCCTACTTAGTAAAGGTGAAAAAATAACTCCGCCAACTACTAAGTATTTCTTTTGTCCTTATTTTCCACTTTTGAAACAGTCATTATGTAGAGATAATTCCTATTTAAAAAGTAAACATCTTTTGTCATTTCGACCGAAGTGGAGAAAAAGAACAAAATAAACGTTGTTAGTTGGTGGACTTATTATTTTACCATTACTTATTCGGCCGCTACGAATTATTTCTATTAGAGGTTAGGGAGTTGGTAAAAAATAATCTATCCATTCATCTCGTTCTTTTTCCATTTGAAAAACTTAAAAAATGCTCAAATAACTAGTTATGCTTGCTTTTTTTTTCTTAAATGAAAAAAATACTTCGTCGTAATGGGTCGATTATTTATTAAATTCGTTTCCCTTAGACTATTTTTATTGTCAGAAATTAGATTTTAACCAAATACTATATGACTTCTGACTGCAAAGTGGTCTGTCCTCTGATTTATTCTAAATTTTCTTTAAAATCATTTTTTTTAAACGTTCCAACACCCGATAGGTGCGGACTTTAGCATTACTTTCTGTGATATCTAAAATGCGGGCAATTTCTGCAAAAGCTCGCTTTTCAAAAAATCGCATTTCAATGACTTCTAGGTCTTTGGGTTTTAACTTCTCCAATGCGGTCAACAAAATTTGACGGTGGTCTTCAGCATCTTCTTCCTGAATTTCCTCCATCATATTTGACAAATTCGCGTCTTCCACGCTAACCACCCTCATTTTTTGACTGCTGCGGTAGTGCTGCGCCACTTCATTGCTGGCTATCCGAAATAGCCAAGCTGAGAAGGGAACGCCTTGATAGGAGTAGCCTTCAATCTTTTTCATCGCCTTCATAAACACCTGCGAGCAGATGTCAGCCGATAGCGATTCGTCTGTTGTCCTCTTGTAAATGTATCGGAAAATGGATTCATAGTATCGGGTATAAAGCGGTCTAAAGGCAGTAGGATTGACCTGTGCTGCTTGGATTTCCTCCCATTCCGATTCCATCGCCTCCGTCGAAACAGTCCGATGAGATGTATTCATACGTGCATCATTTTTTACAAGAGTACGATTTATTTGCAAATTCAAAGACATCAAATGATGGAAAATTTTGACTGCGTATTAATTTTTTTCTTGAAATTTAATTAGTCTTTATTTTTACATAATATATTAAGTAACGCGTAGTAATTAATCAGGTAATTTTATAAACATTTTTTCCGCTATTTTTCCTTTAAAAATGCCTTCAATAACACCTGCTATTCAAGAATTTTTAAAGAAAAACTATCGAAAAAATCTTGTCTAAAAATTTTACCTAATTAATTACTACGCATTACTTTTAAGTAGGGTTACATTTATTTTTTCAAAGCCTAAAGGCTTTTTGGCAAAAACTAATTTTGAGCTGTTTCATACACATAATGAATAAATTGGAGAAAAGGAACAGATTTGGCTGTTTTTTTTTAATTAAAATCGAAAGAGGAAAAACAAGCTGTTTTTTGAGAATAAACTTGGTCAATTGAATTTTATGGAAAAGGAAGAATAAATGAGTTTTTAAAAAGTAGCTTAAAATGTGTTAAGAAATTGTTATATATTTATTAATATATATAAATTAATGAAAATCAATTGTTTATGAATACAGTTTAGTTTTTTTTATATTTTTATTATGATATATTCTTTTTTTAAATATAAAAATGCCTATCTTTGCATCACACTATTAAACTTAACACTGAAGAAACCATATACAGAACCACTATACCGTTTCAAAATTAGGCAACTTTTTTTGAAACATGATTTTACACACTTGAAACATTGTAGTTATGACAGCAGACGTACATACACCCGCGTATCCGATGACTCGACGATATTCTGAAACACTATCGTTAACGACGTACCGTAACCTATCGAACTTATACTTACCGAACATTCTGAACGATACTAATTTATTATTTTTCAAAACCTAGTTTTAGCATCCTTTGATGCGATAGAATTCCACGATTCTTTATGGCTCACTTTGTCATATAATGCAATATAGTCTTTTTGACTACACTCTACTATTATATCAAAACTGTGCCAATATTTTTTACACCGCCTTTTAATTATTAAAATTTTTATTTTAAAAACAACTGATAATCAGTTGATTATCAGTTTAAAATGACGATTTTCAGTTAAAATTGGCGTGAAATTTGCAATTTAATTGTTAACTAAATTAGTATCGAACAAGGACTTTGACTCTTACACTACAAAAGTAAATCTTAAATACTCAACGCTTTTAAATAGGACTATTTCCCGTTTAAAATACTTAAACAAAAATATCCTCTGTCAAAAGAGTCGATTATTCAAGATTAACGATTTACCCGATTTTTACTGAGTTTTTGAACATATATCCTTTAACATATTAACATCCCATGTACATTATGATTCACTTAAACAACAAAGTGGCCGCTTCGGCCGTGTATTCTATTGAAGACTATAACCATGAAATTGCTAACAAAAGAAGGACTTCCAATTCTGACAATATGTTGTTAGGCGGAATTATTCTTTTTGCATTTTGTGGTTTATATTTAACTTTGATGGGTGCCTAATTCCGAAAGCAAGGTCCACGAACCATTTATTTTAAAACGCATTGTCATCCGTGACAATGCTTTTTTTTTGCACTGATATGCGATAGCTACTATTTTGAGCATCCTGAAAGTTCAGTACTAAAGTATCGGATAGCGTTGTGCTTATTGGATACGAGCTAAATTTTCATAAAAATAACTAAAAACAATTTTTTTACGCTCAATTTCTTGCAAAAATCAGTGAAAATTCGTTAATTTGAAGAATGAATCAGTTTAAAGACATATTTGAGCGTTCTGCCTTTGGTGTTTGCAGCTACTTGGGCGAAAAAATGGGTATTGCTTCCGCGCGCGTTCGCGTTTACTTCATCTACATTTCTTTTGTAGCGATGGGGTCACCGATTATTCTGTATTTATTTGCCGCATTTTGGTTAAATATTAAGCAATATATTAAGAACGCACGTAATTTGATTTGGTCGTAAATTGCTATTTTACTTGGTTTTTATACCGTTTTCAAATACAAGTACGGTAACCTACTTAAGTATAAGCAATTCAATAACTTGGACTATTATGGATAATCAGATGAAAAATTAATAAATCTGAACTTTAAGTATTGACAATAAACGAGTTACTAAAGTACAGTATTGTTTTTTTGTCTGATTATCTATATACTTGTCCTTTTTCCTTCTAAAAAACACAAAAAACTGTTCCGAAGGGTATGCAACGATTTTTTGAATGCTTTAGAAGAAAAAATTACGGCGCATTATGAACTAACTTATCAAACCGTTTTTTCCGCACTTCTTACTCCTTTTTTCTTTTCAAAAATATTATAAGGAACTAGCGATAATTCCTTTTTTTTAAAACTAATCTGCAACTCAAACCTTTTCCTATTTTTTTTATTCAAAACAAGACTTAAAATGTCCGTTATCAAATCTGAAAAAGGATTAATTATCCTTGCTTTTGCTATTATTTACATTGTCTGGGGCTCAACTTACCTTGCCAATGAATACGCAATAGACTCTATTCCTCCTTGGATTATGGCAGGCGCACGCTTTACGATTGCGGGCTTGTTATTATTTGGATTTACTCGCCTGAAAAAGATTCCACTTCCTTCTAAAGAACAGCTGCTGAACACTTGGTTTTTGGGCTTACTTTTTATGACAATTGGAATTGGTGCAACGGTATGGGCACAGGTATATGTGGATTCTGGTTTTACGGCATTGCTGATTGCAGCGAATCCTTTGGTAGTTGTTTTAATGCTTTGGTTTTTGAATGGGGTGAAACCAACTAAACAGAGTATTTTTGGTATATTTTTAGGAATATTAGGAATGGCATTACTTTTCAGTGATGCCAAAATAGACCTTTCTGGCAATGCAATTTGGGGTATTGGCGGGATTTTATTAAGTATTTTTGCTTGGGCATATGGGTCGGTTAGTATTCTAAAAATGGATTTACCGGATTCCAAAATGCAAAGTGCTGCTTTGCAAATGTTATTGGGAGGCGGGACATTATTTTTTATTAGTTTTTTAAGTGGAGATTGGAATGATTTTTCATTTAATCAAGTAACGAAAACCTCTTGTTGGGCATGGATTTATTTAGTTTCTTTTGGGTCAATTGCTGCGTTTACAGCATTTAATTATCTATTGACGAAAGTCTCACCCGAAAAAGTATCGACCAATACTTATGTGAATCCCGTTATCGCAATTGTATTAGGTTGGTGGCTGCGAGATGAACCATTGACAGGGCAAATGGCGATTGCTGGCTTGGTGATGTTGGTCGGTGTTTCTTGTATTAATAGTAGTAAAAAGTAGTTATTAAATGGTGATTAGAGGGTTTGCAGAGTCTCCAATCACTATTGAAAACATCATTTTACTGGATATGTCAAAGAACCTTTTTACGCATTAAACAACCCTCTAATTCCTTCCTCACTCGCCTTACAAATTCCTCTTTCCGTAATTAATCCTGTCACCAATCTCGCGGGCGTCACATCAAATCCATAATTCAATGCAGGACTTTCCGCAGGTGTCAATAGCACCTTTTTTAAACTACCTTCATGCCATCCTTGAATGTATTTCACTTCATCTGAATCTCGTTTTTCAATCGGAATTTCACGCACACCGTCTCGTAAATTCCAATCGAAAGTGGAAGAGGGTAGGGCGACGTAAAAAGGCACATTATTGTCGTGTGCCGCCAACGCTTTGAGGTACGTTCCAATTTTATTAGCGACATCACCCGTCACCGTTGTGCGGTCGCTACCGACGATTACCAAATCAACCATATTGTGCTGCATGAGATGACCGCCTACATTATCAGGAATGATGGTATGCGGGACGCCTTCTTGCGCCAATTCAAATGCAGTGATTCGCGCACCTTGATTGCGAGGTCGCGTCTCATCTACCCAAACGTGAACGTTAATTCCTTGACGGTGAGCTTGATAGATAGGCGCAGTCGCTGTACCGTAATCAATGCAAGCCAACCAGCCTGCGTTGCAATGTGTCAAAACATTGATGGGCTGTCCTGGCTTTTTGGTGGCAATTGCTTCGATTAATTTTACGCCAAATTCCCCGATTTTTTGACAATGTTCGACGCTCTCTTCCGTGATTTGGTGGGCTGTTTTTAAAACGATTTCAATCTTTTCAACGTTGTTTTTACCTGTTTTTATTTTATTCAAAATCAAATCCACCGCATACGCTAAGTTGACCGCAGTTGGTCGAGTTACTTTCAATTTTTCACCAGCTGATACTAAAAAATCTTCAAAATCCACCTGCTTCGGAACGTGCAATGCCGCGCTATACATGCCATACGCTGCTGCCGAGCCAATGAGTGGTGCTCCTCGAACGTGCATGTCTCGAATCGCAATTTCAAAATCTTCTAATTTACACAAATCTTCGATGATGATTTCATGCGGAAGACTCCGTTGGTCGATGATTTGGACGACGGATGGGTTGCCTTTTTTTAACCAAATGGTGCGTTGATTTTTGCCGTTGATTTTCATAGCGCGAAGGTAGTGAATAATTCGGTTGGTTCGATTAGCTTGATTGACTCGATTGAACTTTACGCATACAGCGGGCGGTTGCATGCTAATCTACCGTAAAATTTAAGAGCGCCGCCACCTTGTGGCTTGGAATAGTGAAAAGCGACGTTGTTACCAAGAGTGTCGCTACGCTGTGGCTGTGTGAAGTTCAATCAAATGAGTGTGTTACAAATTAGGGAACGTATAATATGTTTGACTTTCCGAAGCGAGAAAATCCTAAGATTTTCGAGCTTCATCAAGCACAATCGCGCACCGCCTTCGGCGGCACAGGAGGAGGTCTGGAGGGTGCAAAATGGATTTCATGGACTTTAAATTGTGGTTGAATAGCATCATAACTTACCTTTTTCCAAATATCTTCTTTATAATCAAAGGGTTTGGTGAGAAAATAGAATCCTAAGTTATTTGCTGAACAAGTAATGATTTCGGGATTCATGCTATACACTGAATTGAGGTGATGAATCGCCGTAGAATCGCCTTGACTGATGAAAAATTCAACCTTATAAGTTTCTCCAACGTGAAGTGGAGCTTTCAGTTTACCTTGAATATATTCATGAAAATCAAAATCATATCCCTTGTCCAAGCCTGGATGATAGGTAATGATACCTGCCATCCGATTACCTGAATGTAGCTTAGGATAAAAACAGTCGGTATCGGTATCGTCCATAATAATCACATCGGGCGTTAATGCCATGAAAGTACTCCAATGTTTGACGGCAGCGTTGAATTGTTTGTCGTTTTTGGTATAAGCGCAATTTGGGAATTTGCTGGAAGGATTGGCTTCTTCAAAACTTGGATTGAGGACGATGTTTTGACTAAAAAGAACTTGAGTGAAAATAGCGAAATAAAGAGCGTTGTTGTTTTCATAAGTAGGTGACCTTAAATAATCGACACTTTTGACAGAGGATATTTTTTGTTTAAGAAATTTAAAAAATCCTTTAATAAGTACGTGACATTATTTATTGGGGTAAAATTTGAAAGCAAGATTTTTTCGATAGTTTTCTTTTAAAAATCGTTGCATGGTCTACATCACGGAACTATTTTTAAGAGGAAAATAGCGGAATAA
>JBLHWU010000089.1:0-24726 GCA_047629355.1 Saprospiraceae bacterium
AAATGAGTTGAATCACAACTTTGCCTACTGAAACACTCAAAATTTTCCAAAAGTTGTAGAATTCTCTTCGTTCCTCCCGTTATCAGATTTAGAAAAGAATAAGGAAACACATGTATATTATATAGTATATAACCCCTTTGAGGTTATGTTCTTACTGTGTTTGGACAATTAGTAGTTATATTGATTGTCTATTTCTTCCATGAATACTTTACAAAAGAAACAAGTCGGAGTTTTAGTACCCGAATAAACATCTTCTTAGCTTTCATTGCTAGAAAGCTTATGCTGCTTGCAACAGCTATGGTTTGTTTATGACGGACTAAGACATATTTATAAATGAGAAATGAGAAATGAGAAATGTCAAATTGGTTATTTGACCGATATTATATAGTGTTGTATGCTATATGATGTAGGTTTTTAATATATAAAAATTATTTAAATAACTGCTTTTTTTTAAATTTTTAAAAACTTAATCAAATGAGAGAAATTAAATCTACTCTCCGTGTTTTACGGTGGGCTGCGTTGTCATTATTTATGACCGTCGTTTGCATCAACGGAACAATTGCTCAGCCTTATTGTGCAATGGCCTGTAACAATGGACTTCAAGTGTCATTGAATGGTGATTGTGAAGCTGAAATCACGTTCGATATGATGCTGGAAGACCCTTGGAATTCTAATATTTGCTTGCCGAATGGCGCGCAGGCATTCCAGGTCTTAGTGATGGATCCTAATGGTGTAACCATTCCCACTAGTCCAGTAGTTACTTGTAACCAAATCGGTGCTTATGCAGCGTTAGGTGGTGTTGTCCCTGTAAAGGTGAAGCACTGGGCAACAGGTAATGAATGTTGGGGTACAATTATCGTTGAAGATAAGCTTGACCCAGTATTAAACTGTCCGCCGATTTCTGTAATGTGTAATGCAACTTTCAATATTCCGTTGCCACAAGTTACAGACAATTGCGACAACTATCCTTTTCCGCAAAACTGTGGGGCTATTACCCTTACTTTCGAGGACGAATGGATTGATTACGATTGTGTTCCAAACAATGGTTTGAGCGCACGAGTTATCCGTACGTACACTGCAACTGATGCAAGCGGCAACACTGGTTCTTGTGACCAAGTAGTTGATTTGACGCGTGCAACTATCGCGGATGTTGACTTGCCTGACCACTTAGATGGTTTACCTGGCAACTTGCCAGCAATTGACTGTACATCTTCTTGTGCTGCAGATTTAGATAATGGTGAAAATGCATTCAACTGCACTGGCTACCCATCTAAAGGTGGTGTAGATATTGATGTAGCTGGTGGTTACTGTGAAATCAACGCAACTTGGGAAGACACTCGTATCGACGTATGCGAAGGTAGCTTCAAAATTTTACGTTACTGGCGTTTGGTTGATTGGTGTACTGGCGAAATCGCTGAATACACTCAAATTATCAAAGTATTGGACAACTCTACTGATATTGCTTGTCCTTCTAATTTGACAGTAGGTACGAATGATGGTCCGACTAGCTGTTCTTGGAGTGGTAACTTGGCAGCTGGTACAGTTACTAACGATGGTTCTAACGCTGAATGTTCTTCATTCACTGTTGAGACTCGTGTTTACATTTTAGTGCCAATTCCTCCATATGGTTTGGGTACTCAAGAAGAATTGTTTGCCGTAATTGATGGTAACGGTGGTCCCATTTCTGGTTTGCCAATTGGTACTTCTCGTGTTAATATGGAAGTTACTGATGATTGTGGTAATCATGATACTTGTGAGTACTTCATCACTGTTGAAGATGATGATGCGCCAACTCCAGTTTGTGATGAGTTCACTGTTGCAACTTTGAGCCCATATCCATCTTGTGAAGCATTGATTTATGCGGAATCATTTGATGACGGTAGCCACGATAACTGCTGTGCATACGAAGACCTTACTTTTGAGGTTTCTAAAAATGCAAACAACGGTTACGGTGCTTTTGTAACTTACGATGAATGTATTCAAAACCAAATGGTTTTCTTGAAAGTTACGGACTGCTATGGTAACGAAAGTGAGCCATGTATGATTGAAGTATCTGTTGATGACAAAGATGATCCAATCATCACTTGTCCTGCTGACAAAACTATCGAATGCTGGACACCATTTAACGACCAAGGTGAAGCGACTGCATTAGATTGCTCTGATTTTGACTTCGCTAAGCAATTGATTCAGGCGAACTTAGACCCTTGTGGTGTTGGTTTCGTACGTTACCGTTTCACCGCTACGGATGAAAAAGGTAACTCTGCTAACTGTATTCAGCGGATTAATGTAGTTGATTCTACACCATTATCTGTTTCTTTCCCACCAGACAGAACTGTTGTTTGTACGACTGTTGGTGGTGGAGGGTACCAAGGTAGCCTTGACCCAGCTGATTTACCAGGTAACAATACACCAAACATTAATGGCGAAGATTGTGAATTGGTAGCGGTTAATTATACTGATTTAGTATTGACGATCAGCGACAGTGCTTGTTTCAAAGTATTGCGTACGTGGACTGTAATTAACTGGTGTATCTTTGATGCTGATGATGATTACAACGTAGCTAATGGTTACTATACTGACGTTCAAGAAATTAAAGTTGTTGACAACGCTGCACCAGTTGTAGATTGCCCAGCTGACTTTACTGTTGGTATCTTTAATGAAGATTGTAATGCAACGGTGAACATTCCTGTTCCTGATGCTGATGATTGTGCACCAGACGATTTGTTGAATTATTCTGTAATGGGTGACTTCAACTCTTTCTCTACACCAAACGTAAACATTGGTACTTACAATGTGGTCGTACGGGTAGAAGATGGTTGTAACAACAAAACGGATTGCCCAATCGTAATCACGGTTGAAGATCAGAAAAATCCTACTGCTTACTGTAAAGAAGGTATTATCATCACAATGATGAATACAACGCCTCCAATGGTGCCATTATGGGCGTCTGATTTGGATGACGGTTCTTTTGACAACTGCCCAGGCGTTGTAAGCGTATCTTTCTCTTCTTCCAACACAACTGACCCAGGTATCATTTTTGATTGTGATGATTTACTTACAGGTGCTGAGCAAGCAGTTACAGTATATATCACTGATGCTGCTGGTAATCAAGACTTCTGCGAAACTTTCGTAATTGTTCAAGATAACCAAAGTGTTTGTTCTAACAATCCAGGTGATCCACTTATTGCTGGTTCAACTGACACGGAAGCTAATCAATCAGTAGAAGATGTAGAAGTAGCTATCAACAGCGGCTTGATGTCTGGTACTGTTATTACAACAGCTAATGGCTATACTTTAGACGTAATGGCTGGTGGTGATTACACAGTGACTCCTTCTTTGGATATTAATCCTTTGAACGGTGTTTCTACTTTTGACTTGGTTATCATGCGTAAGCATATTTTAGGAACTCAATTATTGAGCTCTCCATACAAAATGATTGCTGCTGATATTAACAATTCTGGTTCAATCACTACATTGGACATGGTGAACTTGCGGAAATTGATTCTTCAAATTGAAACAACTTTTCCTAATAATACAAGTTGGAGATTTGTGGAAACAGCATATAATTTCCCACAAGCAACCAACCCATGGGCAGAGATTTTCCCAGAAGTTGTTAACGTGAATAACGTAAATACACCAATTAACAATGCCGATTTCGTTGCAATCAAAATCGGTGACTTGAATGGAAATGCAAGTACTTCTCAAAACTTGTTGGGTGCTGATGACCGTTTTAACGGTACATTGACCATCAACGCTGAGAATGCACGATTGAATGCAGGTGAGCAAGTAACTGTAGAATTCGCTGCTGGCGAAACTGCTGGCTACCAGTTCACATTAGACTTTGACCAAAATGCTTTGCAATTGGTTGACGCTGATGCTGCTAAAATCGAAAACTTCGGTTTGACCTTGTTGAACGAAGGTGCAATTACTGCAAGTTTCAACGGTGATGCTGCTGCTAACTTTAGCTTGACTTTCGCTGCTAAAGCGGACGTTACGTTGAGTGAAGCATTGAATATCAGTTCTCGTTACACCACTGCTGAAGCATACACTGCTGATGGAGAAGTACAAAACGTAGAATTGAACTTCAACGGAACAATCGCTTCTGCTGACTTCGAATTGTATCAAAACACACCAAATCCATTCCGTGGTGAAACTGTTATCGGTTTCAATATGCCAACGGAAGGAGCTGCAAACTTGAGCGTTCAAGATGTAAGCGGTAAAGTATTGATGGTCATTGACCGTACTTTCGCAAAAGGTTACAACCAAGTAATCATTGACGGTGCTACATTGCCATCTACAGGAGTACTTTACTACACATTGAAAACGGGTGAAGCAACTGCAACTCGTAAGATGATTATGGTAAAATAATTCCATTAGAGTGACTGAGAGTAGGTAATTGCTTAATAATTGCCTACTCTTTAGTTAACTACTAAATGAAAGAGATAAGTCCTTAGGTGAAGGTCAAAATCCCTTCGGGCTTAATCAAAGAGCAGTTTTTGGGATGGCCTTTCACGATTCGTTTCGTGGAAGGCTCCTTTTATTTATATACCCAACATTCACTTTTTATATCTAATCTTAAATTAAGGTCCTCAGAATTTTTAAATTTTCTCAAAAAAAAGTAATTTGCACTTATTAATTGCTTTTAACACGAAAAAGAGTGTTTTCCACCATCATTATTTCTTTGCAAAAATAGTCAGATTGTTTCTACTACATTCTCTACTACATTCTCTACTATTTGCTAATCAAAATTGTTTTCAATAATTTTTATTAAAAATCTCTGAAAGGAATTTTTAATAAATTTCTTAAAAAGAGCTAAATTTTTAATCAGCTGCTTTATGTAGTTATCTACCTTTTCGATAGAAATATCTCATGAAGTGTGTTTTAGCTGTTATAATTGCTCGTGTAAAAATTTAAAACAAAAGGAATACGCCCTATGATCATATCCAATATTTTGATTTTAGAAAATGATGATGAATTATCTATTGAGTTATCTGAAATGCTTCAAAGAGCTGGTTTTCAAGGAATTGTCAAAGTAGATAATATCGACGATATTGATGTTCTACTCGCGGAGAAGCAGATAGACTTTACTATCGTTGGATTTTCTTTTCTGGAAAGAAATGGAAAAATGGCTGTTTTAAAGAAGTTTGAAACAGCTAATATACCGGTGATTTGTTTATTTCCCAATGAAAGCTTTGATAACGAAGACTTACTAACAACCAATCAACCCTATGCCTTAATTGGAGAAGTATTTAGTGAAAAGTCTTTAAGAAAAACCATAGAAAACACGCTCTTTTCAAATAAGAAAGAAGAATATTTGACCTTGCGCAAAA
Source organism: Saprospiraceae bacterium (assembly GCA_047629355.1). Lineage (GTDB taxonomy): Bacteria > Bacteroidota > Bacteroidia > Chitinophagales > Saprospiraceae > CAYUNA01. The sequence continues at coordinate 5,331 of JBLHWU010000089.1, forward strand.
GACTGTTGTTAGATGATCATATCTATATAAAAACAGGTAGTCAGTTGGAAAAAATAAACGTGAGTAAAATTTTATGTGTCTCTTCCGATGGCAATTATTCGATGGTACAAACCGAAGAGCGAAAATATGCGATTAAAAGGTCCCTGAAAAAGATGCTAGAAGAGTTGCCCAGTGAATCATTTATTCAAATTCATCGAGGCTATTTGGTACAGAGGGCAAAAATATCTAAAGTAAATATTGCTGAAAATAAAGTATTTATTGGAGAGCAAGTTTTTCCATTGGGACGATATTATAAATCTGATGTGCTCTCTCGTTTGAACAAATTAGGTTAAAAAAAACAGAAAATTGGCTTTCGTCACCTTAATTCTGCTGTCAATACCTTTTAATTTTTTTAACGTCAAATTTAGCGTATATTTATCTATCATTTGAAAAAAAGAAATATCTATTCTTTTTACAAAAACAATTTCATCACGATGAAATTAGAAAGATTAATGATGGAGGAATTGTTGTCGGTCTAAACTTCGGTTTGGGTCGGCAACTTCTATTTTTAGCATTTAATGATTAACCATTTTTTTCCTTCCTTTTTCCAACATCAATATCCGACTATAATTTTGAATACCTTCTGAAATGCCCTGTGCTTTCAAATAATTATTATAAACTACATCTCTAACTGTTGGCAAAATATCAGGATATTTATCCATTTCGTTATAAATTGCTCTCAAATCATTCTTCACACCTTCGGGCACTTTTTTTGCATAAAAAATCTTGTATTCCTCTCGTTGATATCGACGATAATTAGATGCTAGATAGCGCCAGTAACTAAAATAACCAATGTATTGCAATACCGCATCTTCTGATTGAATACAGGCCAAATATGCCAAAAAATTACAAGTTCCTTCATCTCCAAAACCATAGCCATGTGACATCTCATGTGCCGTCACAAATGGCAATTGAATCGGATGTAGCCCTGCGTCAATATGTCCTTCTCCCGTAAATGGAATATACACACCCGCCGTACTAATGCGCAAAAGTAAACCTTTCGGATATAAAAGTCGCCCTCGAACATAACCTGGGGTAGGGTAGTCATGCTCTCGCAAAATATCAACCAAAGCGGTGTGCATCGTCTCCTCCAACTCAATTGGTAAAAATGATGTTGTAATAGCAGAATCTGTAATATTTGAAATGTTAGCACGCAGGCGAGTGATAACTTTAGTTGTCGAATCCAATTCCATTTTCAAATCTTCCAAGGATAAAGGAGTCGTCTCAAAACCCATCTGTTTTTCAACGGGAACCCGTCCATAATTATAGCCCCACAAAATTAAAAAGAAGAAAATAACGCCGAAGGTAAAAGCGAGTAAAGAGAAGAGTCCGCTGCCCAATCGAGTCGTCCATTTTCGTTTATCATTAAAGACTTGTTTTATTTTGAAAATCAAAAAAATGACCAATGCGACAAACAACAAATAAACCAAAGCAAAGGGCATAATGCTTGTAATGATATCAAACATTTTTCGAATAAGGACAAAAAGTCCGCGACTATAAAACTGCTCAATTGCTTCGGTAGAAGCCATACTTCGAATCAGAATAGCGATTAATCCCAATCCAATCCAAATGAACCGTTTGTCTTTTAAAATTTGTCTAAAACTGTTCATTTTTATATCTTTCAAAAGATAAAATGTTACTAACTTCTACATTAAGTAAAAACGATTTAATAAGTTGGACCATAATGCGCCGTAATTTTTTCTTCTAAAGAATTCAAAAAATCGTTGCATAGCCTTCGTTATGGAACTATTTTTTGTGTTTTTTAGAAGGGAAAAGGACAAGCATAATGGCCCAAGTTATTGAATCGTTTTTACTAAGTAACGGTAAAATAATAAGTCCACCATCTGGCAACATTTATTTTGATTTTAGTTTTTACTTTTGAAATAAGAGTTATCTCTACATAATGACTGTTTCAAAAGTGGAAAATAAGGGCAAAAGAAATACTTGATTGATGGTGGAGTTATTTCTTTACCGTTACTAAGACTCTTAAATTTGGTGCAAAAACAAAGGGAGTTTGAGGGGCAAAATCGGACTTGACGCCCAATTTTGCCCCTCAAAATCTTCATTGATAAAGAATGAAACAAGAATCTTAATGTAGAAGTAAGGAATGTGCTTCTATGCGCCGTTTTAAAATCCTCTCACCACTTGTTTATTCTTCGCTTTCATTTCAAAAATCAAAGAAATAATATGAGAAAATTTATTATCATTATCGCCCAAATTAGAAAAGGCATAATCCAATTGCAAACGACCTAATTTCAAGCCGACTCCCAAGCTTGGTCGCATCGTCAAGGTCTCCGTTTTATCAAAATCTTGCTCGTATTGAAACTGATTCACTCCTGCCCGAAAAAACAAAAAGTCGTTATAGCCTAATTCTACACCAGCTCCAGGGTCGATGCTAATTGGGTCACCTTGAATCAAAGTATTTCGTTTGCCATCTGTTGTTGCTACAAAACTCACTTCAGGTGTCAAGGTCACGTTATCAAAATCAAAACTGTATCCTAACCCCACCGCAATCGATGGCTTCGTCACTTCCACTGAATTAACATCCGGTAATTCATTGTCTGTATCTAACAAAACAGCTTTGTCCTCTTCGCTAAAATTGGTCTTCCATGCATTAAAGGTCGAAGTTAAATCACGTCCAACCACACCGATTTTTAACCGTTTCGTATGGTATTGCATGCCTAAGTCTATCCCAAATCCCCATGAATTTGCAAACGTTCCAATCACCCGTCGCACGACTTTTACATTACCACCGATGTACAAGTTATTGTCCTTATTTTTTAAATTCATCTTTTGCGCATAGCTCAACAAGAACGCATAATCTGCTGCCGAAAACTCCACGATATTATCATAGTTTACCGAGCCATCATCTTCAAATAAACTCAAGGTATTCGGAATACCATCTACGCCAAATCGAATCATCGACAAGCCAATTCGACGGTCAGCATTGGCTAAGGGAATTGTTGCCCCGAGGTAATCATATTTCGCAATACCAGCGAACCATTCCGCGTGCATCGCGCCCAATTGTAGCCCTCTGTCCGACCCGAAATTTGCCAATCCCGCAGGATTCCAATAGCCCGCCGTTACATCATTCACTGATGCAAAAACCGCCCCGCCCATCGCATGTGCCCGCGCACCAATTCCAATGCTAAGGAATTCATTACTATACTTCTGCGCTTGCGCCACTTGAAATCCAGTTAAGAAAATGGCGACGATTAGCGTGAATCTTTTAAAGTAGTATTGCTTCATTGTATTAGTTAAGAATTGAAAATGAAGAATTAAGAATGTTAGGGAATTGGTAAAAAATAATTTACCCACTCTGACTCGTTCCTTTTTTTTAGAAACCTAAAAAAGACTCAAATAGCCAGTTATACTGGCTTTTTTTAGATTTTTTTAAATAAAAAAAATTACTTTGTCATAATGGGTATCTTAATTTATTACCAATTCCCTTAGAGGTATTTTATTTTTTCGCTTGTGAGTTGAATTAAGGAACGCGAATTAAATAAATTTACTTTTTTGAGGGAGCGTTTTCGTTCCTAGTTTTTGCTTTAAAAGTGCCATTTATGTTGATATAATGAGCATTTTTAAAGTGAAAAATATGGACTAAATATCCTTCCAAAAATGTAAGATTATTTATTTTACGTTCCTAAGGAGGTTACTTCAAGTAACCTTCTTAATTAGCGCGATAAAATACATTTAGATGCTAGGCATTCAAAATTTTCATTAAAATTGTTTGTTCAAAAACGCTGACATTAGACCTAAGTTGTTCATTAAGAACAATTAATTTCTTGGAAACGCCCTGATTGTCGCAAAATTACCAAAATCCTTGAATATTTCATCCAAAATATCGCAGCAATTCTGCAACTCCAATCCCCAAGAAATTCCCAACCGCATACCCAACTAAGCCCGTCGCCATCCCTGAAAATAACAATTGTCGATTCCCAATCACACTCGCCACCTGCCCAACAAACGCCGGTCCATATATCGAAGCTACCGCCGTGACCAAAGCGGTATCTCTATCAATTTTGAAAAAGTATGCCAGCAATAAATGCAATAGAAAAGTACCATACATCACACAAAACATCATCAATAAGATACTGCTGCTTTCTGCCAAAATATCTCTAAAATTTGCCATCAAACCAATAGCAATGGAGAAAATATAAAGTAAGTATTCCCCTATTTCAAAACTACCTTTTAAATGCCTAATCGTTTTAGAAAAAGAAGCCAATACGCTCAAAGTGGTTAGTGATAAAATAATCAAACTCGCTGATTCTATTTTCCCAGTTATCAAGAAAGTCAAACCAACGGAGGCTACTAAAACTGCAATAGCCAATCCGATTGCTTTGAAAGCATCAATTTTATTATTTAAGATGATATTTTCCTTTGGTATATTTTTTTCCTTTTGAAAATTTGAATCTGAATTTTCAACTTCTTGAAAATCTGGTAAAAAGAAACCCAAAAACTGATGTGCTACCGAGGTCAAAAAAATTAACAACAAGCCACCGCAAATAATATCCGCTGCATTTAAATAAATAATCAGCGATTCTTCCGCTTGCAAACCAATTCCAATTGCATTCATATTTGGCGCACCGCCTGTGAAAAATCCTGCCATCATGCCCGCAACTTTCCAGCTTTCTGCTATTTCATTTTTAAAAACAATCCCCATTAAAATAGACATCAACATGCCACTAAAAACACACAAACTAAATGATAAAATTGTGCTTTTGGCATACTGAAACCAGCCTTTTAAATCCGTTGCAAAAAGGAGTAGGGGAATGGCTAATAAAATGGTTGCTTCACTCGCTGTTTTTGAAATTTGAGGATGAAACGGTAAGCCAGAAATATTGGCTAAAATGATGCCTAAGGCATAGCATAATAAAACTGGACTTAACCAATTTTGAGTCTTGAAATGATGAGTTAGTCTGGTCAATAAATAGGGAGCAAGTAGGAGAATAGTAATTTGAAAATAGGACATTGTTGATTCGTTTTTGGCAAAATAAACCAATTAGTGAATATTTCAAAAAACGATGCGTGGTTAATTTTTTTGCTTCTTTGACAAATCCCGTAAAATAAAATATTCCTTGAATTTTAAGGAGGGAGAAAATTGCAAACTTTCTCTCTCCAATAAAAAAAGCTGCGAGCTGTCTGCGGCAGCACGGCTAGGGTCTTGAGGGATAAGAATGGTTTTGTAGAAACCATTTTTGTCCCTCATAATCCTTTTATAAAATAAGAATAGACTTGCTTTAATACGGATTCTTGTCAAAGAATCATTTTTTTATAAAAAAAGTAAGTTATTCTGAAAGTAGAATATATTTTTATACTGAAAACTCAACAGATTTTAGAGATAATTAAGTTTAATAAAAATTTGCACATATTTTTGATTAACAAAGGGGTTTTAGGGGAGAGAAAAATTGGGTTTTTATAAAAAACTCAATTTTTCTCTCCCCTAAGTATCCTTCCCGCGCCGCCGCAGGCGGCGCGCTTGGTCTCTTGAGGGTGAAAATTCGTTTTACAACGACTTTTTACCCTCAAACTTCCTGAGATTAGGTGCTTTTTATTTTATTAAAAATCTGCTGAGTTTTCAGTTTTATACAATATTTAGAAATAGGGGAGAAGCTGTGGAGTCGTTTTTTGCATTCCTTAGCGTCTATTTATGTATAAATTTTAGACACTAAACAACTGCCTATCCAACGAAAAATCTGTAGAGCCTTTTAGAAAAAGTGCTAAAGCCAAAATGAAATAAGTAAAGCTAATTTCTTCCTGCCAATCATCAAAAATACCGCCACTTAATGCGGTGACAATTGCGACTAACATACTCAAGGCAATCAACCCCGCAGCCAATCGAGTAAATAGTCCCAACAAAAGACAAATTCCTGCAAATAATTCAATTCCCTTTGACAAATAAGCCATCAAAACAGGCATAGGCATATCGAAGAATTCCATCATTCCAATGTGCCCGTCCATAAAATCGGCGCTAAAAATTCCCGGAATACCGTGATGAATAAAGGTGACACCGAGCCAAATACGGATAAGGGCAAGTGGCGATTTGAAGATAGGTTTGTGTAAAAATGTAGGTAAAGTCATAAGTAGGCTTTGTTTTGTGAATCGAAAAGGTAAAGATTTTTTCTATAAAAATCAAATAATTTTATTATAAATATTGGGTTGCTTGAAATATTAAATGGGTTATTAGTTGTATTTCAGCTTTTTATTTTGAATTGAGGGTTGTTGCTTAAATATTGCATTGAGCTCAAAACTGGACACCCCATTCTTCAAATATGCTCAATTTTACCAAAAACAAACGGGTATTGCTACCGACATCGCCACCCGCTGCTTTCTTGAAGAAAACGGCTTCTTTAAATAGTTTTCGCTTAACTTTCTTCGTTCTAAATATGAAGTACTTTTCCTTAATTTTATAGACCAGATAGTCTGCCTTGGTCACTGCAATGCCTGAAGGTTTACCCCGACATTCGTACTCAATTGCTGCATTGCCCGTCTTTGCAGCCATCAAATCATTCTTGACTTCAAAGGTGATTTGTCGGTCTTTCCAATCGGCAGAGATGTCGAATTCTTTGCAGGTGGATAGTTGTAAATTGGTGAGTTCAGGAATTAGAACCTGTAGTTTTGCCAAAACTTCTTGCTCGACGATTTGTGCGTCAACTAGGTCTTTGGTGAAATTGTAGTGTGCCATTTATGGGAGGATTTTGTGAACATTTGGTTGAAATAAAGTAGAAAGATAGGAATTGTTTCTATTTAAAAAGACAGTTTGTTGAAACTAATATTTGTTTATTGGTAGTTCAGTGATTTAAAGTATGGTAGATATGGTTGTTTTTAAAATAAATATAAATAAGAGTGCTTGCTGTAAAGGAGTCTATAATCGAATGGAAGTAAAATGTGAAAAGTATCTGATAGCCCTATCAGGTATCGGATACTTTTATGAAATCACGGGATTTATTTATTTCGCGTTTCTTATTGTTCAATCACTATTTTCTGGGTAACCACTTTTGCCTCTTTTGTGATGGCTTTAATAAAATATAAACTACCGACCAATTGACCAACCTGAACCGTCGTCGCTTTTTGATTAGAATCTTGTTTTAAAACCAATTGTCCCGCCAAGTTATAGAAAGCAACACTTGCTAATTCTTTATCTGAGGAAACGGTGAATTTCTTCATCTTACTATTACCAAGAGTGCCGGCATGCTGTGCCTAATGAATAAGTGTATGTGCAGTTTTTCGTACACTCATTCAATAGACTTGTTACCATTTAAAAATGCTTGTATGAAATTTAGATTTTTTTGCTATTTTTTAAAGAAAAATAGCGGAAAAAGATATTTTCAGACGAGTATTTATCAGAAGGTAACAAGTCTAATACAATCTAAGTACGTGGCACTATTTATTGGGGTAATTTGAAAACATCTTTATTCCGCTATTTTCCTTTTAAAAATAGTTCCGTGATGTAGACCATGCAACGATTTTTAAAAGAAAACTATCGAAAAAATCTTGCTTTCAAATTTTACCCCAATAAATAATGTCACGTACTTACCTTGGAAAAGACCTACTTTTAAAAGGATATAAATATAAAAAATTATAGAAAGATGAATAATTGAAATAGGATATATCTAATAATGTCATCACCAAATGATGAATTATAAATGATGAATAATTGGAAACAGATTTATGTATTAGTCTAGTAATTAAATAAATATAAATCTATATTTTTGTGAATTCATCGTTCATCATTCATGATTCATCATTTGGCAACCATATTGAGTTAAACAACTTCTTCAAATAAAGAGAGAACTGCGTAAGGTCAATCACTAAGATTTCATACATTTGCACTTTTTTCAAAAGAAATCAATAATAATTATGTTGAAAGTAACTTTCAAAACGAATAAAGGGGAAATTCACGGCGAATTATACGGAGATAAAACACCGTTGACTGTGGCTAATTTTGTAAATTTAGCGAAACGTGGCTACTACGACGGTTTGACTTTTCACCGAGTCATCGCAGATTTTATGATACAAGGTGGTGACCCAACAGGAACGGGTGCAGGTAGCCCAGGTTACCGTTTTGAGGACGAATTTGACCCCACTTTAACACACGATGGTCCTGGTGTTTTTTCTATGGCGAATGCTGGTCCACGCACCAATGGCAGTCAATTTTTCATCACTCACGGCGCGACACCTTGGTTGGATGGCAAGCATACTGTATTTGGCAAAGTAACTGAAGGTATGGATGTTGTGAACCTTATTGAAGGCGGCGACATCATGGAATCTGTAGTGATTGAAGGCGAAAATACCAAAGGTATGGCAGCTGTGCAAGACCGAGTCGATGAATGGAATGTGGTGTTAAATAAGGGATTTGAGGATTTGAAGGAAGCATAAGTAGCTCTTTTAAAAAGAGGAATGTTTTTTGTATTGCTTTATAATAAATAACTATATATGAAAAGTAATTTTAAAATTCTCTCTGGAATCGGAGGAATGCTCGTTTTAGGATTGACGATTTTTAGCTGCGGAAATGCAGGTAATGTTGAGGCTGAAACAGCGCAACAAACTGTGGCTAAGCCCGGTGAATCATTGGGCGGAAGTGTCATGGATGTTCAAATTGAGCAAGGACCATTAGATATGGATGCTTATAATGAATACGTGAAAATAGGGGATTTGGCACTGAAAGATGGCCGAGTTCAGGAAGCGAAGATGAATTATAATCTTGCGGCTACCTCCAATAACTCGGCAGAAATTCAGCAAAAAATAACGGCAACAGTCAACCAGTTGTACAAAAGTTATTTTGATAAAGCGATGGATTACTTTAATGAAAAAAACTACCTCTACGCGAAAAAAGAATTTGAAACAGCTCGACTTTATAAGAATATCAGTGAAGTCAATGATATGATTGAAAAATGTAAAGCAGAGTTGTAAAATGGACATTTAGATTTCTGGACATTTAGAAATTTGGATTTTAGCATAAGAAAGCCTAATATTGATTGTTTTTTGAAACAACTGGTGTTAGGCTTTTTTTATGAGAAAATTTTAATAAAATGACCAAAATAGAATTATAAACTGCTGCTGATAAAATCCATAAATTTTTAATTGAAAGCGATTTGGATAAAGCGACGGAACATTTGTTGACGGTTTCAAAAAAAGTGAGTCTAAAAATTGGAGGACACATCGCAAACTATTGTTCTTCAAATTTAGCATCTAATATCTTGAAAATTGCTTTTACCTCTTTGTCTTCTTTTTCAAACCTATGGATTGAGACTGCCGATTTATGAAACGCTCCATTCTTATTTATTATCAGAGAATTATAAATATTTATCTCATCGGATAAATCAATTATCTTTTTTCTCAATTTAGTTTTTTGCATAAATCTTGCAGATTCAATCTCTTCCTCAGTTTGCTGAATTTCTGCTTTATTGTTTATTTCGCGTTCCTAAACATCCCTACCAATTCGTAAACGCTTTATTAAAAATATCCTCCACCAGCTGGTCAAAAATAAGTTGAATATACTCATCTTGCACATCAATTAAATTCTGGTCGCTTGGATAGTCATAAAATTGAGAAAAACGAACAGGTTTATCCCAAGCATTGTCCTCATTTTTGTTGTTTAAATAGTCAACCGTCACGGCGATAGTCAGGCGGTTAAAACTGGTTTCCGCACCTGCTTTTGGCGCTTCAGAAGACACTCTAAATTCTGTAATGGCACCCGAAAATTCTAAATCTGGGTCCGTATCTTTATAAGCCAATCGAGATTCTCGACGAAATTTATCCTTCAACAATTCCGCAAAGTTCTGCCCCTCATTCGGTGGAATATTTTCTGGATAAACGCTGAATTGCTCTATAAAAAACGTGTTGGCTTCAGGTGGAATACTGATGCCTTTAAAAGAATAGCAAGAAGTAAAAATGATGGAAATGAAAACTAAAATCGACGTTTTGAACATAATTTCTACTGTTTTTTAAATCTAAAACGAAATCCGAGCACTCCACATCAACCACATTAACTTTTCATTAGCCCCAATCGAAATAATCAATCAATCTCGTACTCCTTAATCTTCCGATACAAAGTCCGTTCAGAAATACCCAAATCAGCCGCCGCGTCTTTTCGTCTTCCATTGTGCTTTTTCAACGCTTTCGCGATGTACTCTTTTTCCATATCTGCTAAGGACAAACTTTCGTCCACCACATCCGCTTTATCATAATTTTCTTTACGACTATGATCAATAATAATCGGCTGATAATTGTTATTGGTCTCCTCAAAATCCTTGCGGCGATTGTTTTTATCACCGTATTCCTCAAAATATTCAGATTGCATTTTATCTGAATAGGAATCGTTATCGGAATAGTCCTCTGTTGAAAAATTGGGTGGGTTCAACTGCCGCAATTGCGCAGCATCAGGCACACTCAAATCATTTTTACTAATCAAACCAAAGACCAATTTTTTCAAATCCGTCAGGTCTTTCTTCATGTCAAACAGCACTTTATACAAGATTTCGCGCTCCTCGAAGGAAGCCGAATTGCCGTTTTTCTGCGAAATCATCGGTAAATTTCGATTGATAATATTTGGCATATAATCAATCAAAATATCTGCGGTAATGTTTCGGTCTTCTGCCAGAACGGAGACTTGTTCTGCCAAATTTTTCAACTCTCGAATATTACCTGGCCAACGGTAGTTTTCCAATAAAAGCTGCGCTTTTTCATCCAATTTAATGGACTCCATACGGTATTTTTCCGCTAAATCTGAGGCAAATTTTCGGAAAAGCATAAAAATGTCCTCTCGCCGTTCTTTCAGCGCAGGCACTTTAATAGGCACGGTATTTAAACGATAGAATAGGTCTTCTCGAAATTGTCCTTTATTGATTTTTTCCTGCAGAACGACATTGGTGGCGGCGACAATTCGAATATCCGTCTTGCGCACTTTCGTCGAACCAACCCGCATAAATTCGCCCGATTCTAAAATCCGTAGCAAATAAGTCTGCGTTTCCAGCGGCATCTCTCCAATTTCATCCAAAAAAATCGTCCCGCCATCGACTGTTTCAAAATAGCCTTTTCGGTCACTCGTTGCTCCCGTAAATGCTCCTTTTTCATGACCAAACAATTCAGAATTAATCGTTCCCGCAGGAATTGCGCCGCAGTTAATCGCAATGAAATCATTGTGTTTGCGCGGACTCAGCGAGTGGATGATTTTAGAAAAAACTTCCTTCCCAACCCCACTTTCTCCCGTAATCAAAACCGTTAAATCCGTACTGGAAACCCGCACCGCTGTACTCAACGCACGGTCGAGTAGGGGAGAACGCCCAATAATGCCAAACCGTTGTTTTATGGAAAGTAAGTTAGCCATAGTTGTTTTTTTACAAAAAATTTAAATTATTTTTTCTCTTTTCTTGAAATAAATAAACCAAATTTTTTCATCGACAGTAAGTAAAAACGATTTAATAAGTTGGGGCATAATGCGGCGTAATTTTTTTCTTCTAAAGAATTTAAAAAATCGTTGCATAGCTTTCGTTACGGAACTATTTTTTGTATTTTTTAGAAGGGAAAAAGACAAGCATAATATCCCAAGTTATTAAATCGTTTTTACTAAGCCGTCTTTTAAATCAATTTCCCTTTTAAACTTGCGCTCGTCACTTCAAATATTTTTACCTCCGCATAATCACCCGGTTTCAAACCGTTTCCTTTAGGAAAAATAATCATTTTATTTTGAGAACTTCGACCTTTAAAATCATCTGCTGATCGCTTCGAATCGCCTTCAATTAGCACTTCGAATGTTTTTCCAATATCTGCTTGGTTGAGCTCCAAAGAAATCTTTTGTTGCATGTTAATCACCTCGGTCAACCGCCGTTTTTTAACCTTTAATGGAATATCATCTTCATACTTTCGCGCCGCCAATGTACCCGGTCGTTCAGAGTAGAAAAACATGTAAGACATGCTGTATTTTGCCCACTCTATCATATCCACCGACTGTTGGTGTTCTTCTTCCGTTTCTGTGCAAAAACCTGTAATTATGTCAGATGAAATGGCGCAATCAGGCATAATCTCATAAATTCGACGCACTTTTTCCATGTACCATTCTCTGTCATAGGTACGGTTCATTAGTTTCAAAACGCGACTATTTCCAGACTGTACCGGCAGGTGAATATATTTACAGATATTCTTGTATTTCACCATGGTGTATAAAACATCATCGGTAATGTCTTTAGGATGCGAAGTTGAGAATCGAATCCTCAAATCAGGCGCGACTTTCGCAACCATTTCTAATAGATTGGCGAAGTTGACAATTTCTTTCGTTTCTGGATTTTCCCACTTGTAAGAATCCACATTCTGACCCAATAAAGTCACTTCCTTAAAACCTCGACTCGCCAAATCTGTCGCTTCTGCTACAATGCTAAAGGAATTCCGGCTACGTTCTCGCCCACGAGTGAACGGCACAACGCAAAATGAACACATATTATCACAACCCCGCATGATGGAAATAAAGGCAGAAACGCCATTTGAACCCAATCGCATTGGACTAATATCCGCGTACGTTTCTTCCCGAGAAAGCAGGACATTCACTCCTTTTTCACCATCTTCCGCAGTTGCTACTAACTTCGGTAAATCCCGATAAGCATCTGGGCCAATCACAATATCTACCAATTTTTCTTGGTCTAATAATTTCTCTTTCAAACGCTCTGCCATACAGCCCAAAACACCGATTAAAGTGCCTGGTCGTTTGCGTTTTATCTTATCAAAAATGCGCAATCGCTTCCGCACAGTATCTTCCGCACGTTCTCGAATCGAGCAAGTATTTATTAAAATCAAATCGGACTGTTCCATGTCGCGCGTCGGCACAAAACCTGCTTCGCCGAGGATACTTGCCACGATTTCAGAATCACTAAAATTCATTTGACAACCGTAGCTTTCGATGTAGAATTTCTTCTTACCCGCATCGGCTATAGCTTGTTGCTTAAAGAATACTTCGCCCTGTTTTTGCTCGTCAATTACCTTTGTTAACCCCTTAAGAGTTGGATTGTCATTATACATTTTCGCTAAAAATTTAGATAGCTGAATTAGGTTTAAAACCTACTTTTTTCTTAAAAGTGTGCAAATATAGAACTATTTTTGAAAATATGACAAAATGGCAGGTTGAATTTGGATTTCTTTTTATGCTTTTGGTACGCGGTGGGTTCAGCCCACCTCGTACCTTGTGTTTTCCAAACAAAACCAACGAGCTGGGCTGAACCCACCGTGTTGGTAAGCAGGTGTTGCGAATTTGATTCTCTTTTTCAGGTTAAATCCGAATTAATTCTCGCTTTCCAAATTTCTTATTAGTTTTGCTCAAATTTTATAGACTTGTTGTCCATATAGAAATGGTTAGCTGAAATTTAGATTTTGTGATAGTTTTCTTTAAAAAATAATTTCAGATGACAGTTTCTATATGGGTAACAAGTCTTTCACCAACTAACGACCCTTTGGCAACACAAATTCAAGTTAAAAACCTGGAAAAATTATTTAAGGAATTTCAACCGATGCTGGTTGGGTTTGCTTATAAATATGTCAAATCCTCGGAAGATGCGAAGGGAATTGTACAAGAAGTTTTTGTATCGGTTTGGAAAAATCGCGACCACTTGCAGCTGGATGGAAAATTGAAATCCTACCTTTTCACGGCGACGAAAAATAAGTCCCTTAACTTTCTGGATAAACGGCGGATACAGACCGTTTCTATTGATGCTTCAGTCGTAGAAGATCGCGCGGAAATTCAATTGGATGATGGTAATAATATTGCTTCGGAAGATATGGAATTGGCTGAATTGCAGGTAATTATCAGCAATGAAATAGGAAAGTTGCCGCCAAAATGTCAAGAGATTTTTTTATTGTCAAGAAAAGAGCAATTGTCGTATAAAGAAATAGCCGCCAAGTTGGAAGTTTCGACGAAAACGGTAGAAAACCAAATCGGAATTGCTATCAAACGCATCCGAAAAAGGGTATTTAGCTACCAAAATCCCAATGACCTACGCGTACTAAATTTACTTTTTTTAATATTTTTCAATTATTCTTTGGGGGATGATTACTTATTTTCGGTATTGGAATTAGGATAGAGTAATTTGGAATAAAAACAGCCACTTTCTCAATCATCTCAATTCGCTAGAAAATACCTCTTTTAATTACAAACAAATAAATTATCATTGATGAAAACAGTAGAATAATACGGGTTTCTATCAAAAAAAGGTTCAAAAACTCAAAGAGGATTTTAACATGAAAGAAGAATTCCAAAACATATTAATAGAAAAGCATTTACGCGGCATTGCCAACAAAGTGGAGGAAGCGGAGTTGCAAGCTTGGCGCGGTGGAAATGCAAAAAATCAGCAGTATTTCAAGGAAGTGCAAAGCTTGTATAAGGCGATGCAGTCGATGGATTTTGACTTGCAGGCAGATACGGATTCGGAGTGGCAAAAGTTGCAGCGACAAATCGGGCATTCGGAGGCTAAAGTTGTGGCGATGAAACCACGATTTAATTATCTACGGATTGCAGCGATGTTTGCGGTATTGATTGCTACGGGGTGGCTGATACAGATGCAATTTTTAGCTGGAAATGCTAATGCTGTTGAATACGTAGTTACAAAAGGTAAAACAGAAATAATTAAATTGTCGGATGGTACGAAAGTTCATTTGAATGCAGATTCTAAATTGATGGTTTTAACTGACTTTAATGAAACGGAACGACGCGTAAAATTGACAGGGGAGGCATTTTTTGAAGTTGCTAAAAATAAAAACATTCCATTTTTAATCGAAACGGGTGATGTGACGACGCGAGTGGTTGGAACTGCATTTAATTTGACGGCTTATCCCGATAATAGGATGGTTGCTATCAATGTGACAGAAGGTATCGTTGAGTTTGCAGATGCAGATGAAAAAGTGCTATTGACGGCCAATAAGGCTGCGAATTTTGATGGAGATTCTGGTAAGATTATGGAAGTACCTTTTCAGCAATCTGAATTGGCTTGGCAGCAAGGTGGTTTGATATTCAAGAATGAGTCTTTTTTCCTGATTATGAAGGATTTAGAACGGAAATTTGATGTAAAGATTGAAGATGAAAGTGGTTCTGAAAAAAGAATGTTGACCGAAGAAATTGAAGCCAATGAGAAAGTAGAAGATGTATTGAATCGCATCGCTTTGACCGCTAATTTGACTTTAATTAAAAAAGATAATGTCTATACTTTTGTTAAAAAGTAAATCATTTTTCAAAAAGTATAAAATACTGAAATCCGCTTTTGAGGCGTTTCTCTCAAAAGCGGATTTTTTATTTAATTCTCCCTCAAATCAATCTTCCGCGCTACCTGCGGCAGCGCATGGTGTTTTTTTGAGGGAAAGATTCTGGTTGTCAAGTTTTTTTGACCAAACAAAATCATTTAGCACCAGAATTTTTCTAAGCGTTTTAACCTACTATCTAAAACATATTTTTCAAAAAAAAAACTAAAGCATATTGATTTTTTTAAATACTATTCCTATCTTGCTTTTTATATTAGAATTTTTATAAATTATTGAGAAACGAAAGGGATGATTTTACCCTGAAACTCAATAATCTTATCAGCAATAATCCCTAATTATGAAGAAATTTTTGCCAATCCTCGCCTCTTCTTTTTTGAGTGCAATTCTGGCGATTTTTATCTATAAATGTTTGGAAGGTCCACAAAAGGTTATTATTAAAGATAATACGGCTGCTGCGCAATATGCAAAGTCGATGGAAGACCCTCATTCTGGTGCTTTACAACGGCAATTCTTGTCTTCTTCTCCGACTGATTTTATTTCGGCGGCGGAGATGGTGACGCCTGCGGTCGTTAATATCAAGGCAGTCGAAGACAGTAATTTTGAATGGTGGGGTGGTGGCTCCTTTGGCGCATCTTCGGGGTCAGGAGTGATTATTTCACCTGATGGGTATATTATCACCAACAATCATGTGATTGAAGATGGTAATCGCTACGATGTAACGTTGAATAACAATCAAGAATACCAAGCGAAGTTGGTTGGGACTGACCCGACGACTGATTTGGCACTGCTAAAAATCATTTCTGATAAAACACTTCCATATCTTATTTTAGGAAATTCTGACTCCCTTCGCGTTGGTGAATGGGTGCTTGCAGTTGGTAATCCTTTCAATTTATCTTCGACGGTAACGGCTGGAATCGTGAGTGCAAAAGGGCGGAATATTGATATTTTGGAAGGAGAATACAGCATTGAATCTTTTATTCAAACGGATGCTGCAGTCAACCCTGGAAATAGCGGTGGTGCCTTGGTGAATACAAATGGTGAATTGGTGGGTATCAATACTGCAATCATCACACGTTCAGGTCGTTATGAAGGGTATTCGTTTGCTGTGCCGAGTAATTTGGCACAAAAAGTGATTCGAGATATTCGTGATTATGGTGAGGTGCAACGTGGACTTTTAGGCGTTAGAATCAATCCTGTGGATAGCGAAAAAGCGAAAGAATTGGGGCTTCCGTCAATTGAAGGTGTTTATATTTCCAATGTGACTGCGAACGGTGGGGCATTCGATGCAGGCATCCGCAGTGGCGATGTAGTTATTGGGATTAATGGCTTGAAAATTAGTAATATCCCTACTTTGCAAGAACAAGTTGGACGCTACCGACCAGGTAATACAATTGCGGTGGAATACATTCGAAATAGTAAAAAATATACGACCAATGTGACATTGCGAGATAAAGATAATGGTTTGACTTTGACGAAAGTTGCGGGTAAAGTTGGGGCAAAAGAATTGTTGAGTCGGATTGGTATGGAATTGCGTGATTTATCAAAAGATGAACTTCGCCGCTTGCGGGTAAATGGTGTTTATGTCGAAAGTGTAGACATCGGAAGTCTCATCGAAAAAACGGAAATGGACCCCGGTTATATTATTACCAAAGTAAATGATAGTCAAGTGTCAAATATTGAAGACTTTGTAGATGAATTGAATGGTTCGGATGGTAAAAAGATTCTTTTGGAAGGTTTTTATGAAAATTACCCAGGGGAGTATTATTATACTTTTGCCATGAAATAAAGCTTGAATGATTAATGGTTAGCGGTTAATGTTTAATGCAAATGAGACAGGGACTACCTGCTTTTCAAAAAAGACTCAATGGATTGATGATTCCATTGAGTCTTTTTTTGTAATTTTCGGTTTTTTGAGGAAATAGTGTATTTGAAACTAACCAATTTGAAATTATAAACTGCCAATTGCTTCTCAGGACAGTGGACTTTAATCCACAGAAGTCGAGTTACAATGTGGATTAAAGTCCACTGTCCTGAGAAGTGAAAATACTAAATTATATGATTGACATAGAACAAAACAAGAACGAGGATTACATGAAATGGCTGGTGGGACGCTTGAATCACAGAATGGTCAAGATTCGATTGGGCGGTGGCACAAAGCGGATTGAAAAACAACATGCCAAAGGGAAAATGACGGCTCGCGAACGGATTGAGTATTTGATTGATGAGGATACAAAAACCTTGGAAATTGGCGCATTTGCAGGTTATGAAATGTATGAAAAAGAAGGTGGTTGTCCTGCAGGTGGGGTGATTGTTAAAATTGGTTATGTGGCTGGTCGGCAGTGCATGATTATTGCGAATGATGCGACGGTGAAAGCTGGTGCGTGGTTTCCGATAACGGCAAAAAAGAATATGAGGGCGCAGGAGATTGCGATGGAAAATCGGTTGCCACTGATTTATTTGGTGGATAGTGCGGGCGTTTATTTGCCGATGCAAGATGAGATTTTTCCAGATAAAGAACATTTTGGACGGATGTTTCGGAACAATGCGAAGATTTCCGCGATGGGGATTCCGCAGATTTCGGCAATCATGGGGAGTTGTGTAGCGGGTGGCGCGTATTTACCGATTATGTCGGATGAAGCATTGATTGTGGAAGGAACGGGTTCGATATTTTTGGCGGGACCTTATTTGGTAAAAGCGGCGATTGGGGAGACGGTTGATCAGGAGACTTTGGGTGGCGCGACGACGCAGTGTGAAATTTCGGGTGTGACCGACTATAAAATGAAAGATGACGCCGAATGTTTGGATACGATTCGGGATTTAGTGGATAAATTTGGGCATCACCAAAAGGCGGGTTTTGATAGGGTAGAAGCGAAGCCACCGAAGGAAGACGAGAAAGAAATTTTTAAAATATTCCCTGAAAATTCTGCAAAACCTTACAAAACGGAGGAAATTTTAAAACGATTGGTCGATGATTCTAAGTTGACTTATTATAAAAAGGACTACGGAAAAACCATCACTTGTGCCTATGCGCGCATTGACGGTTGGTCGGTTGGTATCGTTGCGAATAATCGGCAAGTGGTGAAAAATGCGAAGGGCGAGATGCAGTTTGGTGGCGTGATTTACTCGGATTCAGCGGATAAGGCGGCGCGTTTTATTATGAATTGCAATCAGAAAAAAATTCCCTTGTTGTTCTTGCACGATGTGACTGGTTTTATGGTTGGGACGCGGTCGGAACATGGCGGAATTATCAAAGATGGGGCGAAAATGGTGAATGCGGTATCGAATTCTACTGTTCCAAAATTCACGGTTGTCATGGGGAATTCCTACGGCGCAGGGAATTATGCGATGTGTGGGAAAGCGTATGATCCGCGTTTGATTGTGGCTTGGCCGACGGCAAAAATTGCAGTGATGGGTGGCGCACAGGCTGCGAAGGTGTTGACGCAAATTCAAGTTTCTTCGCTCAAAAAGAAAGGGGAAGCGCCTGACCCGGAGGCAGAAAAAGAATTATTTGATACGATTAAGAATCGTTACGATGAACAAACACAGCCGGAGTATGCGGCTGCACGTTTGTGGGTGGATGCGATTATTGACCCGTTGGATACGCGGAAGTGGGTGTCGATGGGGATTGAGGCGGCGAATAATGCGGAGGTGGAGAAGTTTAATGTGGGGGTGTTTCAGGTGTAAAAAAATTAGTCTATGAAATCAAGTGAGAGCGTAAAGCTGACTAAAGATGAAAGTTATTATCATTATAGACTCTCCTTTTTATTAGTTGTGCTTAGTCTGATTTGTATTGGGTTTTGGATTCATGGAAATTATTTTGAAAAAAGTTACAATGATAGAACAGAGGATTTTCTTTATTTTTCTATTGGGACAGTATTTTTGAGCATTTTGTTTTTCTATTTGTCAAAGCAGAAGTTGTATTTTACGGAGTACAAAACAAATATTTCAGAAGATGATTTAAAGATAGCTATTGCTGCAACGTCTAAAGAATTAGGTTTGCAAACCTTAAAATTGGAGAAAAATTACTTTTTAGAAGAGGTTGCCTGAACCTTATGGAGATGGCAAGGAACGCATTGAAATAAAGAAAATTGCAAATCGAATTTTGGTTAATAGTATA
>JBLHWU010000090.1:0-24620 GCA_047629355.1 Saprospiraceae bacterium
CAAGTGACACTCATATCAATCGCCCAAGAGAGAAAGAAGAGCAAAAATCGCAGTATAGCGGAAAGCATAAAACTCATGGAATAAAAAATACTTTCGTAAATGACGAAAAGGCAAAAATTCTTTACTTAGGTCCAACCACTAAAGGTAAGTACGTGACATTATTTATTGGGGTAAAATTTGAAAGCAAGATTTTTTCGATAGTTTTCTTTTAAAAATCGTTGCATGGTCTACATCACGGAACTATTTTTAAGAGGAAAATAGCGGAATAAAGATGTTTTCAAATTACCCCAATAAATAGTGTCACGTACGTAGTGTTCATGATAAAAAAATGGTAGATGAAGAAGCCATTAACTTTCCGAAACAATCGTATTTATTTTTCGACTTAGGTTACCTTGGATTCCTTCCCAAAGATACTATCATATTTATGCCTCACAAAAAGCCAAAAAACGAGGAATTGACAAAGGAGCAAAAGTTTGAGAATTACTTGATTTCTGGAGTAAGAATAACGGTGGAATACGCTATTGGCGGGGTGAAACGATGTAGAATCATGCTTGAGAGAATGCGAATCTACGCAAGAGAAAAACGTGACAGGGTCATTGAGATTTGTACCAGTTTGCATAATCTGAGGGTGCATTTTAGAAATGAGCGAAAATTACATCCAATTTACAGAGCTGTAGGTTTGTAAATAAAGTCTAATGTAGTAATTTGAGTAGTGCCACAAATGTGCACTTTTACAGTTTAGGTACTTTTGTTTATCAAAGGGATTTTTAAGGGATAAAAACGATTTTGCAAAAATCGTTTTTGTCCCTTAAAATCTCTGTACAGATGTCGAATTTTTTCAGAAATTCGACTAATATGTTAGCAGCTCTCTAACGCGGTATTAAAGCTAAAAACTTAGTCATTTAGCAGCTACTTTCTTTTTAAAATAGTACCTACAATAACCTGTCAGACATTCGCAATTCTACCGAATCACCGCCACCGGCATCCCCCTATCAAAATTCCCCGTAATCGTCGGCGTCTGCGCATGTGCCGTGTAAGATTGTACTTCATAAAAAACGTAATCGTACAACTCCTGAATCGTGACAATTTTATCGCGATTGCTATCTGCTTTTCCTTTCAAACCCCGCACCATATAATAACTGAAAATGCCCGACCGCAAACCACCATCTTCCAAGGAAACTTCCTCGCTTTTTGACGACATCATCAAGGCCAAGCCGCCTTTCGTATTTTCAAATGCCGCATAATATTTTTTCAATGTTCCATTCAGTGGTTCTTTCATTGCCAATAAACTACCCGAATGACAAGCATCACCCAATACAATTTTATGCTTCGCTCGACTCCGTTCCAGCACATCTTTAATTTCTGTATGAAACAATCGGTTGTTAAAACCATCAAAATCATAGGGCACAAATGCACCATCCAAACCATGTCCCGAAAAGTAAAAAAGCACCACATCATTGTCATCCGCTTGCAGCAACACGGATTCCATATTTCTTAAAATATTCTTCTTCGTCGCATTTTCATCAATCAACACTTTGACCTGATTGTCTGGCAATGCGCCACCTTCTGGACTCTTCAAAAAAGCAAAAAATTGATACGCATCATCATCTGTGTAACGCAAGGACGGCATGTGATTGTACGTCCCTACCCCAACGACAACTGCCCAAATTTTTACTTCATTTGACTGTTGAACTTCCACCTTATTACTTGCAACTACCTCAGAAACAGCCATTTTTGCAGTCGCTTTTCCATAATACCAATTCGCACCCAATACTCGACCATTTCTAAAGTGCATGATACCTCGACCGTGTGGTGCATGATTTTTCCACTGCCCTACGTAGCGGTCGCCATTTTTATAATAAGTCGTTCCACGCCCTTCAGGATAGCCATTAAAAAACGCACCTTCGTAACGCGAACCGTCCGCATAAGTATAGCCGCCTTCTCCGTCATTACAAAATTCATTATTGCAATTTCTCACCATAGATTTGGTGCTTTCGTCGGGTGCATCTTCCGCAATTGGCAACACATTTTCCGCCAAGTTATCGCCACTGACCGTCATTCGTTTGCCATCCGACCACTCGCCCGTCATCATCCGTCCGTCGGGATGAAGTAGCGTACCTTCGCCGTGCCGCTGGTTATTTTTCCACGAACCTTCCCACTTTGAGCCATCCGCATAATGCAAAATGCCGTCCCCTTGAAACCGCCCATTTTCAAAATTGCCTTCATAAAAATTACCACCACTGAATTTGTATTTGCCTCCGCCACTTGGTTGGTCATTTTTCCAATTCCCTTCATAAACATCCCCGTTATCATAAGTCATTTTGCCTTGTCCATTGCGTTTGTCAAACTTGAATTCACCCATAAATTCATGCCCTTCCGCAAAGACCAATCGCCCCGTTCCTTGCCGCTTATTATCCGCCCAATAGCCTAAATATTGACCGCCATGACCATAATATAAAATGCCGCTACCCTGCGCTTTTCCATCGACAAAATTGCCAATATAGCGCGAGCCATTTGCATATACGTACGTGCCGTAACCGCTGATGCAGTTGCCTTTAAGACATCCTGCCGCAAAAATTTGATTAATTGAAAAAAGTGTAAATACCACTACAAAACTCGTGAATTTAAGCATAATCGTCCTGGTTTTAGTGTTTTCTGAACTGAGTAATGTAATGGTGCTGCGTATAGAAAGGAAGTTTTAGTTTAGAAAATGTTGCCCCACAACCCTTAAAAAACTGGGGGTTATTATTGTAAAAAATCGTACTTAGTAACGGTACTCTTTAGTTGACAAAGGGGTTTTAGGGGAGAGGAAGATTGGATTTTTATAAAAATCCAATCTTCCTCTCCTCTGAGCCTCCTCCCCGTCGCCGAAGGCGGCGGGGAGGGTATTTTTGAGGGAAGGGTTTTTGAGCTTATTGCCCAAACGCTTCCCTCAAACTCCCCAAAATAAGACCTGAATCGTTACGAAAAATCTAACTCCATTTTAAATATTCTTATTGCATAAATAACCAATATTTAAATAAAAAAACTCATCGTTTCCATCACATTCTGGAGGTAAAACATAAATTTGGAGACATATTTATTCAAACCATCGCTCTGAGGATAGCGAGTTTTACTGTTATTATTTAAATTCTTATCTATATAAATTTTATGTTCTGGGTCAACAACGGCGCACTCCATCCATTTATCATATTTTAATTCTAAAAACCGCGCTTTGCCATCCCATTTTTCCAGAACTTCTTCTCCATCTGAAAACCGCACCAAAATTTCTACAGGAAACTGCATATCGCCACTTCGATACACCAAAACGCTGGACGCTAAAGCCGACTGCGATTCATCTACATCTTTCGATAAAATAGGATTTTGTTTGTCGTCAATAATTCCTGTCGGTGCAAAGATTTTCTTGTGCTCAATATAGCCAATTTCATAATCACAAATGCCCGTACCATAGACAACTTGCTCGAAATACCAGTCTAATGGATTACGGGTTGCGGGTTGCGAATTATCGGATGCGTTATTAAATAAGTCAGGGTGGTTTTTGGCAACCACCTCGTTAGCTACGTCAATGAAATCTTCACCAGATGGATGCTTGAATTTCCATTTTAAAAAATAGGTTTTCATAATTTCATCAAAGGTCGTTTCCCCCACCAAACCTTCGAGCGTTTTTAGCCACAGCGTCGTTTTACTATACTGAATGTCGTGAGAAGTATTCGCTGGAAACCTCCAATTGACCCAAGAGTTTGGTGCAATTTGCGGGAAATCCATCTCAAAATAAGACGTTCGATTCGATTCAATATTTCCGTATTGAATGTCAAAAAAATCAATAGTTGAGGTTTGTTTACCAAAAATTTCATCCAGGATTTTCCCTTCATAAAAATTGGTCATTCCTTCATCCAACCATGCCTCTTCCTGCTCATTGGTCGCCACCATTTGCATAAAATATTGATGTACAAATTCATGCACTGTCAACGTCTCTGGCACGCGAACACCCTCGGGAATATATGCCAAAGCCGGCACACTAAACAAGGTTGGATATTCCATGCTCGACGTCATCACCCCATGCAGCGGCGTCACCACAATCGTCAATGTTGGATAAGGATATTTTTCAAATTTTCGTTTAAAAAAGTCCAACGTTTTTTTAATGGTAAATAAATATCGCTCACTCAAATGCTCATGCTCTGGATGTATCAATAAACGAATTTCTACCCCTTCCCAATCAACTGTTTTTCCCAAAAAATGCGGGCAAGCTGTCCACGCAAAATCAATTACATCTTCCACATGATACGAGTGCGTCGCACGACCGTTATCCTCTGTTTTTCTGACCAATTGCCCACTCGCCCCAACGACATAATTGCTTGGTACATTGATGTCTACATTATAAACCCCAAAGTCCGCATAATACTCTGCCGACCGATGATATTGGTGGCAATTCCAGCCTCCAACTTCCGCACCACGCATCCCAATTGGCTCATAAACACCCACTTTTGGAAACCATTGCACCACAAAATGATAGTCTTTGCTATAACCCGTTCGCACCATTGCCCGCGGTAATTTTGATTCAAAATCAATATTTAAAGTAGCTGTTTCATAAGGTAAAACGGGTGTTTTCAAAGTGACAACTGCCACCGTTTTATCCCATTCATTCCCATCTTCGGGTTGGATAAATTTGATAGAACTCGTTAAGTCATTTCCTGCTTCATCCACTACTTTTTGCAATTCGCAATAACCCCAAATATTTTCTTCTTCTTCATACACCAGCGCATGCCGAGGCACAGCACCTGCTTCGCTCAACCAAGTCGATTTATTATTTTTGAAAGCATTCAAATAGAGGTGAAAGTGCATCTCTCGAATCGTATCAGCAGATGGATTCTTCCAACGCAGCGTCTCTTTTCCTATTAAAATTTTGGTGTTTTCATCCAAAGAAACAGCGATGTCGTAATTGGCTGTTCGAGAAGAAAGTGGTGGGTTGAAAACGGGGGATTGCGCCAATATTTGCATTGACGAAAGAAGGGAAAGTAGAAAGATAAAAGTTTTTAAGTGCATTTTTATTGATTATAGTAAGAATAGGCAAAGGTGCAGAAAAAGGTTGATTTCTAGAGTAATTTCAAGCATTTTTTGTAACCTTGCTCACGGTTTCAAATCGACTATTTTTATCTGAATGATAAGTCTAATGCCGTGTAATGGGAATTTAATTTAATTTAGAACCTTTTTTTAAATTAGAATAAATCCCAATTTTTCTTTTCAACACATAGCTCACAGTAGTTTAAACATAGCCACATAGCTAATTCCAACTCGCTAAAAGCTATGTGCCTATGTGAAATTGCTATCTGCACTATGTGATAAAAAAAACTACGCCACGAGTGTAAGAAAACTTTTTTCACAGAGTACTAACAATCAAAATTTCAAAAAGATGAACAAAATATTCGCCGCCCTCTTCCTTTCCATTATTTCTATGGCTTTTCTGGAAATAAGCGACCCCATTTTAAATGCAACTTTTGACAAAAAAATCATTCAAGAAGACCTACCCTACCTATTGGGTTTTTATAAAAAAAGACACCAAAATCCAGAACTATCTCTCCACGAAAAAGAAACTGCTGCCGACCTCGCTGCCGAATTACGCAAAGCAGGTTTCGACGTCACTGAAAATTTCGGAGGACACGGCATCGTTGGTATTCTAAAAAACGGTGATGGCCCAACGATTTTGTACCGTACCGATATGGATGCGCTACCCATGCACGAAAAAACAGACCTTCCATACGCCAGTGAAAAAGTAGTCGAGAAAAACGGGCAACAAGTCGGCGCGATGCACTCCTGCGGACACGATATGCACATGACGACCCTACTTGGAACGGCTCGTGCAATGGCGAAAATAAAAGACAAATGGACAGGCACTTTGATGCTTATTGGACAACCTGCGGAGGAATTGGGCAAGGGCGCAAAAATGATGATTGACGAAGGTTTATATGAAAATTTTGGCGTACCAAATTACGGAATTGGCTTGCATTGTTCGCCGACGATTCCTGCGGGACAAGTGGGCTTCGGTAGTGGTTATACAATGGCAAATACGGAGATGATTGACATCAAAATTTACGGCGTTGGCGCACATGGCGCATCGCCGCATCAGTCGATTGACCCGGTGGTTTTAGCGAGTATGATGGTAATCGAATTGCAGACCATTGTGAGTCGCAGCGTGCAACCGACGGATGCTGCGGTGGTAACGGTGGGCGCGATTAATGGCGGAACGATTCACAACGTTATTCCCGATAATGTTCACTTGAAATTGACGGTTAGAACTTTCAAAGAAGAAACGAGACAATTGGTGCATCAACGCCTTCGAGACATCGCGCGCGGTACGGCAATTGCGGCAGGTGTGCCCAAAGATAAAATGCCAGAAGTGCTGATTCCAGATGTATTTACACCTGCCAATTATAATAACCCAGATTTGGTTAAAAAATTGGTCGCTTCCGCTAAAACAGCTATCGGTGCAAACAATGTCATCAATGCTGCGCCACTAATGGTTGGCGAAGATTTTTCTCGCTACGGACAAACGCCAGAACAAGTGCCCACCGTGCTTTATTGGTTGGGTACAGTCCCAGAGGAGCGTATGAAATCAGGAGATATGCCAGGGCTGCATTCTCCATTTTATTATCCAGAACCTGAGAAAACGCTCGTGACAGGAATGGAGGTGATGGTGCAGAGTTTATTGGATTTAATGGAAAAATAGCGTCAATTGGTACAAAACCATCAACTTTCAGACCTACTTAATATTGATACGAATAAAATTAGTGGGACGGAAAACATGAGTACCAAGCCTAATGCCCAATTAGCGATTGAATGTGCATCATTGGCTGTACAAATCATTAACAATAGTCCAGTAATTGCAAGTAGGATTATTCATAAGATAAGACTAAAAAGCAGAAGTAATCCCAAGCTAATCGCTAAGAGCTTGTTTGAAAATTTTATAGCCACAAAATCTATTTTTCAGAATATAATTTTGTTTTCAATTAAATGATTATTTTGAGACAAACAACATTTGGGGTACATTTTTGATTGAGTTAAAATAAATATACATCAAATAAAAATTGAAAATATGATTCTGTTTTGTATATTTTATTTGTCTCAGTCGAAATTATATTTCGTATTAACTTATGTTTTGGTTGAAAATTTCCAAACAACTTCTAATAAAATATTATAATTAAAATCGTCATATCCAGCTAATTTATTCTGGAACTTTCGGAGGCGTTTTTTTGCTTTTTTAAAAATCGCTTGGTCGATTGTGATTCTTCTGTTTTAACAGAAATTGAAGTATTGGCAGTTGCCGCATTTGTATTATTTTAAATGGCAAAACAGCTTAAAAAAGTAAGCGATAAATAAACGAAAATGCGGATGTAAAAGCGTGACTTCATAATTGTAAAAATTAGTATCGCTAAAAATCGTAAAGCACGAGACGAATAGCTGAATTAGAAATAATGTTAATATCGAAAAATGTTACTTTGCCCCTAGATTTTCCTGTGCAGCGGCGACTTTAAGTAAATAATCAACCGTTCACTTTCTAATAAAGACATTGCGCACTGCCTGCGGCAGTACGGGTGAGTTCTTAAGGGTCGAAAAAGTTTTTTACAAAACCTTTTTCGACTCTCTAACTCCCTTAATTATAATTAGGATGATTTACTATTAAAACTCAACAATATGCGTCAATTTTTTCTACTAATTTCCCTATCCATTTTCAGCTTTTTTCAAATAAAAGCTCAAACCGTCGGCACTTTATCTTTAGAAGATGATGCCCTAAATGGCTATACCTTCTTCTCTCCTTTTTCGGGAACGAAATCATGGATGGTCAACAATTGCGGTGAACTCATCAATGTATGGGATAGAGATTTTCGCCCAGGTTTGTCTGCCTATTTTTTAGACAATGGCTTGATGATGCGGACATATAAACCGAATCCTATTGGGCCATTCAATTCGGCGAGTAACTCGGGCGGGATAGAATTAGTCGATTGGGACAACAATACTGTTTGGTCGTATGAACTGAATAATTCAGAAGAAATTTCGCACCATGACGCCGTATATATGCCAAATGGAAATATTTTGTTGCTGACTTGGGAACTGGTTTATGAAGATGAATTGGTCGAATTGGGGCGCGATCCTGCCGAGATTGCCTTCCAAGGATTCATGTGGTCAGAGCGCATTATTGAAGTCAAACCTGTCGGAAATAACGAGATTGATATTATGTGGGAATGGGGAATTAAGAACCATTATATTCAAGATTTAGATTCCACAAAATTGAATTTTGGCGTCATCGCTGAACATCCCGAATTGTTCAATATTAACCTTCCAGAATTGGATAGCAATGACTCGCATCCCAGCCGTGATTGGAATCATTTCAACGCAATTGATTATAACGAAGACCTTGACCAAATTTTAATTAGTGTTAGAAATTCAGATGAAATTTGGATTTTGGACCACAGCACAACGAGTCAAGAAGCAGCTTCGCACGAAGGTGGTAATGCTGAAAAAGGAGGCGATATTCTCTACCGTTGGGGAAATGCTTCGGCGTACAATCGCGCACCAGTAAGTGACCAGAAATTCTTCGGACAACACGGCGTTCATTGGGTAAAAGAGGGCTTGAATGATGCAGGTAAAATCATGATTTTCAACAATGGAAATGGCCGACCAGGACCAGATTACTCAACCATTGAATTGCTTGAACCGCCACAGGATACTGATGGTAACTATATTTCCGCTGACGATGTACCGTTTTTGCCAGAAACTTCAGAAGTTGTTTATGGAGACCAAGCCAGTGAAGAATTTTTCTCGGCTTATTTGTCCAACGCACAGCGATTGCCCAATGAAAACACCTTGATTATGGCAGGTTCGCCGGGACGGATTTTTGAAATCAATCCTAATCGGGAGATTGTTTGGGCATATGAAATTCCGTTGAGTGGCGATAATCCAGGCACACAGGGCGGGAATATTTCTGGAAATGCGAGTTTTAGAGGCTATAAATTTACGCCTGATTTTACAGGTTTTGATGGTATTGAAATTGAAGTCGGAGAGACGATTGAAAATGGGGAAAATCCACTGGATTGTGATTTATCTACGGCAACGATTGCTATTTTAAAAACAGCTATTTCGGCTAATTTTCATCAAGGGCAATTAGAAATTTTAAATCCAAATTTTAATGAAATGAATTTAAGAATGGTGGATATTGCTGGGCGTGTTCGATGGTTTAAAAATGGAGTTTCGGATGGGCAGTTGACAGCGTTTTTAAATTTAGAAAATGGGATTTACTTTTTAAATATTCAGACAGAGAATGGTAATACTTTTACAAAATCTATACTTAATTTTTAAAATAAAATACGAATACTCACTCAACCCTAACACTTACTCATTTCGAGTAGTAAAATCGGTTGATACTGCATAATTTTCCAATAAAAAATATGGAAAGCAGCATCTATCAATATTACGAAAAGTTAGCGAAACAATATGATGAAAATCGGTTTGGGAATTCTTATGGGCGGTTTATCCATCAACAAGAAAAGCGAATTTTAAAGCCACTTTTAGAGCATAAAAATGGACAAATTTTAGACTTGGGCTGTGGTACTGGACGACTTGTAGAATTTGCGACGCATGGGACAGATTTGAGTCCTAAAATGATAGCTGAAGCGAAGAAAAAGCATCCTGAAAAGAACATTAAAATAGGAAATGCCACTCAAATAGATTTTCCAAATGCGCATTTTTCGACTGTATTTTCGATGCATGTTTTTATGCACCTGCCTTTACCTAAATTAAAGCAAATCAGCCATCAAGTGTATGATAAACTAGATAAATGTGGTTCATTTATATTTGATTTCCCCTCTCAAAAACGACGAAATCTTACCAACTACCAATCTAAAAATTGGCACGGAGGAACTGCTTACACGATTTCAGAACTCGAACAATTATTAGGCGAAAAATGGATACTAAAATCTGTCCATGGATTGCTATTTCTCCCCATTCATCGGTTTCCTACATTTATTAGAAAACTTTTCCTGCCACTAGATAATTGCCTTTGCCGCTCTTTTTTACAGGAATATTCATCTTATTTGATTGTTAAATTTGTAAAAAAATAACCACCAAATGAAAGCATTTATCAAAACAATATTGCCACCAAAATGGAGAATTCAGCTGCGGATTTCTTTTGTGTATTTCAAAGACATTTGTAATGGGAATAGCGCCTATTTTTCGAAAGAAGAGTCAAATAAAAACATCCCAGTTTATCCATTTTCTATTAAAATCATTCAGCCCATTCGCAAAAATGCTTTTTCAGAAAACAAAGTCCATAATTTAGAAATAGCGGCTAAAAAATTAGAAAAAGTCGTCATTCATCCGCAAGAAATCTTCTCTTTTTGGCATTTGATTGGCGAACCTTCTTCTGCTCAGAATTTTAAAATTGGAAGAGCAATTGTTGATGATGAATTATCGAAAGATGTCGGTGGTGGTTTATGTCAAATGGCAGGAATTCTTTATTATTTAGCATTACAAGGCGGACTGACCATTTTCGAACGACACGCCCATTCCCATGATTTATATACTGAAAAAGAACGCTATACGCCACTTGGTTCAGATGCTGCGGTTGCTTATGGTTATAAGGATTTACGATTTAAAAATACGTTGGAAATTCCGATACGATTTGCTTTTAATATTCAAAAAGACGGCATTAGAGGAACATTAAGCTGTTCAAAGAAAATTATTAAAAGAAAGGTCTGTTTTACAATTATTTATAGTGGGAAAATCAAAAAAGTTAAGACTACACGATTGCGAGAAAATGGTAAAATCGAAGAGGTTGATACTTCTAATTATAGACTATTTAAGTTCAGGAATGAGAAATAAATAAATTGTTATTCCTTTGATTGTTCGATTATTTATGTCCAGGTACTTACTTATAAAAAAAGGTTCAGAGAATACAATATCCTCTGAACCCCTTTTTGAACCATTAATAGTTAACCATTAATAGCGTCGTTTCTTTCTCGGCTTATCTCTATCACGACTACCGCCACCGCTATCGCGACTACCGCCACCGCCACCGCTATCGCGACTACTGCCACCGCTATCTCTACTGCGACCACCACCACCACCTTCTCTGCGACCTCTAAATCTTGGTCCACCTCCGCCGCCTCCACCACGTCGGTCTCCTCTGTCTCGCGATCGTCCGCCACCGCCGCCGCTACGACCACGACTTCCGCCGCCACCGCCGCCACGTTGCATTTCGTCATTAAGATCACGAGTAGACCCCAATTGCAACTTGCCGTATTCGCGCATCAAAATCTTCGCAATCAATTCTTCTTTGGTCAAATTGCCAAAAATAACATTGACCTTTTCAATAAGCTCTTCCGATATTTTACCCTTAGGATTTTTATCCAAAATCGTTTGACACCAATTGGCAATTCGAATGTCTGCAATCTCTTCCGCCTGTGGAATGCCCACTTTGGCAAAAGAAATACTCAATTGTTTTTCAATTCGGTAGATACGGTGTACCTCCCGACCATTGATAAACGCAATCGAAATACCTTTTTTTCCTGCCCGTGCCGTCCGTCCACTACGGTGCGTATAGTAAGAATTATCATCAGGTAATGTGAAGTGAAAAACGTGCGTCAAATCATTCACATCAATTCCACGTGCAGCCACATCAGTTGCAATTAGTAATTGCAAATCATGCTTTTTGAACCGTAGCATAACTCGGTCACGCTGCGGTTGCGATAAATCACCGTGTAAGGCATCCGCTTTATAATTTTGTCCCATTAAATCTTCTGCCAACATTTGCGTATCGCGCTTAGTTCGGCAAAAAACAACCCCTCGCATTCCTGGATTCATATCCATAAAACGGGTTAATGCTTCAAACTTATCATTCTGTCGAACTACTGCAAATTGGTGTTCGATATTTTTATTAACCTGATTCTGTGTATTGACTTTAACCTCAATCGGGTTTGCCATGTATTTTTTAACAATCCGCTTAATCTCGTGCGGCATTGTTGCAGAAAACAACCAAGTCGATTTTTCTTCCGGTGTATAGCTCAAAATTTTGTCCAATTCCTCCTTGAACCCCATGTTCAACATCTCATCTGCCTCATCCAAAATCATCATTTGCAATTGGTCTAATTTGACTGCTTTACGCTTAATCAAATCAATCAAACGACCCGGCGTAGCGATGATAACATGTTGCGTTCGTTGCAAATCCTTCATCTGCAAATGAATCGGCGCACCACCATAAACGGCGAGTACATTTACCTTATCCATATACTTACTGAAAGTGTGCAATTGCTCTGCAATCTGCCGTCCCAACTCTCGAGTCGGTGCCAAAACCAATGCTTGTGTTGCTTTAACTGAAGTGTCGATACGCTGTAGAAGTGGCAAGCCAAAAGCCGCCGTTTTTCCTGTACCAGTTTGTGCCAATCCGATTAAATTTTGCTGTCCTTCGAGCAATTTTGGAATTGCTTCTTCTTGGATTGCGCTTGGTGTTTCAAAACCAATTTCCGTTAGCACTTTCAAAATCTTGTCTGAAAGGCCTAATTCACTAAATGTTGCCAAAAATTTGTAATTTTAAATGAGAGATTAATTTACTAATCTCTAAATTAACGGAGCAAATCATATAAATTTTACTCCTAAAAAATAACTGTCCAACGTTTTATGCACAACACCTTCCAGTTAAAACTACATTGATTATCAACAAGTTACGAAAATGATTACATATGTTATTTGAACAACCGCCTATATGCGGGCGCAAATGTACGTCATTTATTGGAAAATGTGGAAATATTAAGGGATTATTGAAAAAAATGCTGCCATTCTTCGCGTTGCTATGCCTCCTCGAAGATCTCATACGCCGTCACATCCTCCGTATATTTCCCTTTAAAAATTGGGTTTTTAAAATACTTAGAGACCTTCCCCGTGAATCCCTCTATATTTTTAAAAACAATAGTTTCCTCTCCAATGATAATTGTCAATCTAATCTTACCTAAATGAATCAGTTGTCGCGGTGTTGCGAATATTCTCGCGGTTTCGTATGCGACACCATTATTCAACAAGGTTTTAAAAAGAGAACGACCTCGCACCCGTATAACATCCGCTTCCTTGTACAAATGCACGGATTTCACTTCAGAAAACCGACTCAATACCATTGAATGAAACTCTACATTTCGGAATCGAATCACGAACGCTTCACGCATCATTTCAAAATTAGCGACAATTGTATCCTCGACATTTCGGATTTTTTCAATCTCTGGCACCCCTTCCATATAGCGCATACCACCGAGACCAACTCCGCCCATTTGCAGGCGTTCCATCATTTTATACGCGCCGCCATACTTTTTCACTTCATGTCGAATGACGATGTCTTTTGCTACGATATCTTTGAAAAATAAATACATTTTCTATTGAAAATTTAGAAGTTTATAAATGTAGACTTTTGGAAGTCTCCCACATTAAAATGACACCTTCTTTCAATTGTTGAAAAAAGATGTCATTCTTATGTCTTTATTTTTTTCGCATTCCTTAGTTCTACTTTAAGACTCTTAAATCTGGTGTAAAAACAAAGGGAGCTTGAGGGAGAAAAATGGTTTTAAAACCATTTTTTTTCCTCGAGCCTCTCTCCCCATTAATAAAGAATGAAAAAAGAGCCTTAATGTAGAATTAGAGAAACGAATTTAATAAATTGAGCCATAATGCACCATAATTTCTTTTTGTAAAAAGTTTAAAAAATAAGTACAAAACCCCGTTACGGACTTATTTTTTTAAGATTTTTAGAAGGAAAAAGGACAAGTATAATGGCTCAATTTATTGAATACGTTTCCCTTACATATACTTTTTATCCTTTTTTCCGCCAGTAACGGTACAAACCTGCGACACTCATCCACGAAGGATTCGCGCCTTCGTATCGTGCTAAATCTTCGTCATTTACACCTTTAGCAACCAGTTGTTTGCGCACATATTCTTGAAATTGTGGCACAACTTCTACCTGTGGCATATCATTTTCATAAAAAGGTTTAATCCAATTCGCCCAGTTTTTTAGGCGACCAGATAGTTCTACACAGATTTCTTTGGCGTTGTCAAACTTACCATAATGCGTCAAATAAATCGCATCAAATCGGTTTAATCGAATCATTCGAATCGACTCCACCCAAGTCTCCACATCAATATCTGGCGGTGGGCACGGTGGAACGACTGGACCATTTTTTATCTTAACGCCACACACGTCGCCGGCAATCAACTCTCCATAATGCTCCCAAGAAATATGGTGAACAGCGTGTCCTGGTGTATGCCAAGCTTTCAGCTTCGTTTTACCAATTTTTATTTTTTCTTTATGCCCTACCGAGACTAATTGTTCTCTTGGAATTGGCTTCAATGTTCCCCACAATTCATCCATTTTATCGCCATAAATCCGTGTTGCTGATTCTAGCAATCGAGAAGGGTCTGATAGATGTTGCACCCCTTTTGGATGCAAATAAATCGTCGCTCCGTGTTCTGCAAATACCCATGCTGCCCCTGCGTGGTCAAGGTGGATATGCGTTAGAAAAACATGCATGATGTCTTCCTTTTTATAACCATGTTCGGCTAATGCTTTTTCTAAAACAGGCAGGGTCGAATGTGGTCCCGTTTCAATAAGAATTGGACCGGCTAAGGTTTCGATTAAAAAAGAAGCAATTGTATCTTGGTGTCCTAGGAAATTTAAGTCAAGTACTTTTATCATGTTGAGTGTGCTAAGTATAAGATGCAGACCGCTGCTAAAAAAAGAAGAATAAACCTGATTCTTATTTTAGTAATGGGCTATTTACGGATTTATGAAAAAATATTATACTCTTAGCCTGTAACCAAAGTTTCCTAAAAAAAATATTTAGTGATAAATAGGTTTACATATTTTAACTGTCCGATAAAAAATGTTAATATTTTTATAATCAGTTGATTTTCAATATTATGAAAATGTTATGAAAATGTTAAAATAAAATTCTATTTCTAAACAAATATGTAATCCTACTTAGAGGAAAATTACTTTTTAATCATACCTTTTATTAGTCACTATTAAAAACCTAACCAGTAGGATTTTAAAAAATAATTATTCAAAATACGACCTAAAAAGAAATAACTTTATGTTTTTGACGAAGGTAATTACGCATAGATAACAGATAATCCTTAATTTTCAAAATATTAGGACGTTGTTTTATAAATTCTTCCTAATATCCCGCTGCTTGACCATCTTTTCGAGATTCACTTGCTCCAAAATATACCTTTCGTTTTGCATCCCACATGATGGCCTGATAGCCACCATAAAGACCTCTCGCAAAGCTCACTTTATGCCCCATACTCATCAATTGTCGAATGGTTTCATAGTCATATCCTTCTTCAAGATGAATTTCTCCACGTCCAGGCTTATCGATACCCGTCGGTTGCGAACCGCCGCTGTGGTCCATTCTTGGTGCATCACCAGCTTCTTGCAAATTCATTCCGAAATCAATCATATTCACCAAAATCTGCACATGCCCTTGAGGTTGAAAATCCCCACCCATAACACCATAAGACATAAAAGGTTTACCCTCTTTGGTTACAAACGCTGGTATAATGGTGTGGAACGGCCTTTTTCCTGGCTCATACGTATTTGCTTGTCCTTCTTCCAAAGAAAATAATTCGCCTCTATCTTGCAACATAAATCCCAATCCAGTCGGCACCATTCCTGAGCCCATACCTCGATAATTGGATTGAATCAACGAGACCATATTGCCTTCCTTATCTGAAACGGTCATATATATGGTCTCTCCTGCGCTGATTTCGCCAGCTTCATACATTCCTGCGCGCGTATCAGAAATAAGAGCACGACGTTCTTTGGCGTATTCTTTAGACAATAACCTTTCTAAAGGTACGTCATAAAAATCCATATCCGCATAATATTTAGCTCTATCTTCAAACGCCACTTTTTTAGCTTCCGTTAAATAATGAACGTGTTCGGGACTTCCAAAACCATATTTTTTCAAATCATAGCCTTCTAAAATATTCAACATTTGCAAAGCAGTAATGCCTTGTCCGTTAGGTGGCAACTCCCAAACATCGTACCCTCGATAATTAACTGAAACGGGCGCAACCCATTCAGATTTGTGCGCTGCCAAGTCTTCTTTTGATAAAAATCCGCCTTGCTCTTGGATAAATTTAGCAATAATTTTAGCGATTTCCCCTTCATAGAAAGCGTCGCGTCCACCTTTCGCAATTTTAGCTAAAGTAACTGCCAAATCCGGATTTTTAAAAATATCTCCCTTTTGGGGAACAACGCCATTCGGTGCATACGTTTCTTTTACATTTGGAAATTTATCGCCTAAAAATGGTACAGACCGCCCCAAATAATAAGCAATCAACTCCGATAAAGGGAATCCATTATTCGCATAATCAATCGCAGGTTGCAAAATATCCGTCATGGGCAACGACCCAAATTTTTCGTGTATCGCAAACCAGCCATCCACCGTACCTGGCACGCTTACGGGCAGCGGGCCATACGCAGGTATTTTGGTCATTCCTTGCTTTTTAAAATAATCTAATGTCAGTGATTTGGGTGACCGCCCTGAACCGTTTAGACCGTACAATTTCTTGGTCTTGGCATCCCAAATAATAGCAAATATATCCCCTCCGATGCCGCTGCCAGTAGGTTCCATAAGTCCCAGCGTCGCGTTGGCAGCGATGGCGGCATCCATTGCATTTCCGCCTTTTTTGAGGATGTCAAGTGCGACTTGCGTGGCGAGTGGTTGGCTGGTACAAGCCATTCCGTTTTGAGCGATGACTTCAGAACGGGTTGCCCATTTTCGTCCAGTGACACGGTCTTGTGCGTCGATGGTTGTTAAAAATGAGAGGAATAGGAAGGTGATGATGAGTGATTTTTTCATGAGTGATTTTTTAAAAACCTGTAACAAAAAGAGAAATTTGATTGGCAAAAAATTCACCTCCACTGCCTTCGGCAATGCACACGGTGCTTTTTGAACCTTGAAGAGGTTGAATATCAATAGCCGCAGATGCAGCGGAAAGTAAAAAAAACGTATCATAACTCTGGAAGAGTTGAACTTTACAAAAAAAAGTTAAACTCCTTCAGAGTTGCGACATCTTTTTCTCGTTATCCCTCGGATTTCATCCGAGGTTATTCATATTTAACTACTTCGTAATGTACGTAACGGTGAAATAATTAAATGCAGATTCTTGGGAGTGAGGTTTTGTTCTTCCTTTTTGCTTTAAAAGTGCTATTTATATTGATATAATAAGCATTTTTAAAGTAAAAAATGAGGACAAAATATCTTGTCAAGAATCTGCATTTATTTAATTCGCGTTCCTAAGCGACTATCGCCACCCCAATTTCCCATCAACCTCCTCCAAAATCCCTTCATCCAATAAAAATTCCATCGTTTTCAACACTTGCTCGTGTCGATTAGACCCAAAGGATTCAACAATTTCTTCAGTGGTTAAGTTTTCGCGCTTGAGCAATTGCTGGATTTTCACTTTGTAGCGGTCATAGTCTTCGGGACTAATCTCTGCTTTAGTACGCCCCAAACAAACATCACAAATGCCACAAGCTTTTACCGCTTTCTCCCCAAAATAACTCAGCAATTGCTGGCTGCGACAACGTGGTTTTTCCGCGTATTCAATCGCTTTTTTAATACGAAGCCGGTATTGTTCTTTCCGGAAGTTATAGGATTTATAATCAATTTGCAAATCATCCGCAGATACACGAGCGCGTAAAAAGATGATTTGTGGCTTGTCTTTTTGTGGTCGATAATCAATGATACCTTCTCGATGCAGGTGGAAAAATGCGTCTTTTAATTCTTGTAACGGTAGTTTTAAAAACTTGGCAAATTGATTTTCTCGTACATTCACATAATGCTGAAATGCGCCACCCGTCAATCGCAATATCGTTTTAATAAAAATGTCAAATCTTGGATTTTTTAACTGATAATCATACACTTCTGCTTTGCCTACTTTCATTTTGATACTCGATGGAATAAATACGGATTCGGTCTGCAGTAGCCAACCTTCTTTTTCCAAAATTTTCAAACAAGAATACGTTTTATAAGCATCTAATTTGAAATTTTTAATAAACTCAATAATGTCAAAATCATAGCTTTTACCGATTCCACCTCCTGTTGCCAATTGACAATAACTGCCTAAGGCGCGATAGACTTGTCGAATTTCTGGAATCGGTGGAAATGAAGTTTTATAGCTGTTTTCCAACTTAATTTTATCCAATTCTTCATACAATAATATCGAATAAGACTTCTTTCCGTCCCGTCCGCCACGCCCTGCTTCCTGAAAATAAGCCTCCAAACTATCAGGTAAATCTAAGTGCACCACCACCCGCACATCTGGCTTATCAATGCCCATTCCAAAAGCGTTCGTGCTGACAATGACGCGGGTTCGATTCTCCATCCAAGCCTCTTGCTTGGCAGTTCGTTGTTCAGAATTCAGTCCTGCATGGTAAAAATCGGCAGAAATCCCATTTTGTTGTAAATAGCGCGCGGTATCTTGTGTCCCCCGTCGATTACGGACATAAACGACACCCGAACCTGGTACTTTTTTTAAAATATCTGCCAATTTCGGTTGCTTACTTTCTTCTTCTAAAACAACATACGCGAGGTTATCTCTGGCAAAGCTTTTTTGAAAAATGTGATGCTTTTTAAACCCTAATTTATCTTGAATATCTATCACTACCTCAGGCGTTGCCGTAGCCGTCAATGCCAAAATTGGTACTTTCGGCTGAATGTCCCGAATCTCCGCAATGTCCAAATATGGCGGTCGAAAATCGTAGCCCCACTGCGAAATACAATGCGCTTCATCGATGGCAATTAAGTTGACTTTCATCTTGGAAATGCGCTCGCGGGCAAGGTCAGTTTTCAGGCGTTCGGGAGAGAGATAGAGAAATTTGGTATTGCCATAAATACAATTATCAAACATGCGGTCAATGTCGGAATAACGCATGCCCGAATAGATTGCGACCGCTGGAATATTATTTTTTTTTAGGTTATAAACTTGGTCTTTCATCAACGCAATCAGAGGCGACACGACGATACAGATTCCTTCCTGACACAGCGCAGGTACTTGAAAACACAAGGATTTCCCACCACCCGTCGGCATCAATGCAAGCGTATCTTTACCATCCAAGACCGATTGAATGATATCCGCTTGCAAAGGACGAAATTCGTCGTAGCCCCAATACTTTTTGAGTATGTTGAGTGGTTGTTCAGCCAAGATATGGATTATTTTTGACGCCAAATCATGGTGATTTTTAAAATCACCATGATTTTTTGATTTGAAAATTTACATTAATGCAGTTTCTCCTGACTCTCCAAAGTCGGTGCTTTCCATTCTTCAAAACCCACCGGCACACTTTTCGCTTGACGAATCGCCACTCCTGTTCGACGCTTATCATACACCATGGCAATCGTCATAATGATACTCGTACCGATAATCACAAACAACAAAATACCGTCTTCAAATCCTGGAAATTTAACTGCTTCAGGTATGTCATAAAACAACAAAACGGTAATCAATCCACGCGGTGCAACAAACAATTGTGGTATGATATCTGCTCCAACTGTCACCCGCAAAATCACGTAGCGAATGGCATAAATCGACAACATAATCAACAAACTAATCATCGCTACATCCAAGCTTTTCAAGGAAATTAAGGAAATAGTCACCCCGAAGATTACAAAGAAAAATGTCCGTACTACAAACGCTGTTTCCATCGTCACGACGTGCAAGCCTTCGTAGATGTGTTTCGCTTTTTCCAAGTGTAAAAATTTACCGAGTCTCCCACGAAAGAATAATTGCATATTGGCAATCAACAAACCAAAAATCAGGATAATAATCAACGAAGACAAGTGCATTTTTTTACCAATGGCATACAACAATAAGAGCACGGCAATTAATAAAAACAGCTTAACATGACTTTTGATATGCTGAAAAATAAAGATAATCAAATAACTAGCAATAAAAGACAACACAATGGTTAACAACAAATTACCACCAAAAGCTAAAAAACTATCTACACCACTTACCGCTTCTGTCACCTCCAATTGTCCTGCTAAAAAGTAGAACAACATAATGCCCATAATATCAGAAAAGGTACTTTCGTAAATGTGAAATTCTCGCTTCGCCTCCGACAAGCCCAGCACACTCGGAATGATAATCGCACTTGACAAAATTGACAGCGGCGTCGCGTAAAACCAAGACTGCTGCTGCGTCATTTCTGGCATAAAATATTGCAAAATTTCGGCAGCTATCCAAGTCGAACCAATCAGTCCAACCAGTGCTACCCCCATCGCTTTGGCTATGGGTATATATTTTTCGCGTTTGAGTTCCAGTTCGAGAGCGGCTTCCAATACAATCATAATCAATCCTACTGTTCCCAATATTTTCAAAATTGGAAAAAAGTCCTCTTTGCCTACATGAATAACAGCCAAAATAGGCTGCATCGCAATACCCAAGATGATGAGCATCAAAACAGAGGGTACATTTGTTTTTTGAGAAATTTCCCCAAAAATGAAAGATAGAATAATGATAACAGTGGCTGCCATTATCAAATAATACGGGTCAACACTTTCCATAAAAGAGTTTTTATTTTAAAATGAAAACTTTTCAAGAGCGAGAAAATTTATCATCTTTCTCATTCTTATAAAATAATTGTGCGCTACTTGCGGCAGCACGTATAGGGTCTTGAGGAAGAAAAACGTTTTTTGCGAAACCGTTTTTTTTCCTCAAAACCCTTTTTGCAAAAACAAACGCTTTACAAACCCCGAAGTTAGCAGTTTTTAATAAAAATCGAAATTTTTTCTAATAATAAAAATTTTCTGTATTTGAATTACAGCATACAGAAAGAGTTAGAACATTTCATAAAAAAGAGACGCTTCTATCTTACTTTTGTCACTCAAAATTTCAAACTATTTTTCAAGATGAAAAGAAATCTACTATTTCTACTGCTATTTATTGCCAATCATTCATTTGCACAGCAAACAGTCGGCGTTTTTCAAAATGACTCTGTGTCTTATAATGGCTACACGCTCCTCTTTCCAAATACCAGTAAAACCACTTATTTAATTGACAACTGTGGCAATGTCGTTCATCAATGGGAAAGCGAGTATAATCCTGGATTGGTTGCATACTTATTGGACAATGGCGACCTTTTACGGACTGGCCGCATCGGAAGCAACTTCAATGGTGGAGGGTCTGGCGGGCGCATCGAACGCTTTAATTGGGAAGGAGAATTGATTTGGTCTTACAACCATACTTCACAAGATTTTCATCAACACCATGACATCGAATACCTGCCCAACGGCAATATTCTCATCATTGCTTGGGAGCGACATACCGTACAGGAAGCCTTGGATTTAGGACGAAATCCATTAACGCTCAGTAATGATGAAATTTGGTCGGAACAAATTGTGGAAATTCAACCAG
This sequence comes from Saprospiraceae bacterium, assembly GCA_047629355.1. GTDB lineage: Bacteria > Bacteroidota > Bacteroidia > Chitinophagales > Saprospiraceae > CAYUNA01. Next base: position 21,457 of record JBLHWU010000090.1, read on the forward strand.
AAGGCGAAGTTGGCGGCGAAATTATCTGGGAATGGCATTTATGGGACCATATGATTCAGGATTTTGATAGTTTGAGTAATAATTATGGCGACGTTGCACAGCATCCAGAATTGATGGATATTAATGCAGGAAATTCAGGAGTAGATTGGATTCATTTGAATGCCGTGGATTACAATCCTGAGTTAGACCAAATTGTGATGAGTTCGCGGCATTTGAACGAAATTTACATCATTGACCACAGTACGACTACTGAAGAGGCGGCGACTCCCGAAGGTGGAAATTCGGGTAAAGGCGGCAATTTCCTGTACCGTTGGGGCAATCCAATGCAGTACAAGCGGGGTGCAATTGAAGACCGCAAATTATTCGGGCAACACGATGCGCAATGGATTGAACCAGACCGTCCTGGTGCTGGCGAATTAATGGTTTTTAATAATGGAATTGCTCGTCCTGAAGGCAGCTTTTCAACGATAGATGTATGGTCTCCTCCTTTGCTAGCAGATGGTAATTATTTGATTGATTCTATCGAAGCGTTTGGTCCGACGGAGCTTTCTTGGACATTTGTGGATGACCCTGACAATCTTCTTTTTTCCTCTAATATTTCTGGTGCACAGCGGCTTCCGAATGGCAATACCTTAATTTGTGAAGGGCGCACGGGTGATTTGATTGAAGTGATGCTTAGTGGGTTGCAAGTTTGGCGGTATGTCAGTCCGGTAGTCGGTGGCGGCATCGTCACGCAGGGCGATAATGTGAGCAACAACAATGTTTTTCGGGCATATCGGTATGGTGTTGACTTTCCCGCTTTCGCCGATGTTGCCTTAGTGCCTAGCGACCCGATTGAATTAGAACCAACGAATCAGAATTGTGTCATTTACGGTGGTCCAGTTTCTACCACAGACAATCTGCTACTTTTAGATGATGTCAATGTGCTAAATAATCCAATTGATAATCAGCTTTTTATTGAAAATAGAACGCAGGAAATGGTGTTTTTTGAAATGATTGATGTGCTGGGTCGTCTTGTTTTAAAAGGACAAAGTGGGCAGCAATTAATTACTCAGGATGTGGGGGAATTGAATGCGGGAATTTATTGGGTGCAGATTTTTAATGAAAATAGGAATCGAAGGTATGTGGAGAAGGTGGTGAAGAGGTGATTTGAATCTTCTATAGGAGGGTGTTTGAGGGATAAAATGGTTTTTTAAAATGGTTTTATCCCTCAAAATCCATCTTGTGTTGCCACAGGTAGGGCGTATTGTGTTTTTTGAAGCTTGAAAGTTTCATTTCAAATGCTGCCTCAATGATAAGCTTTAATTCTTTATTATCGCGTTAGAAACGCTAAAATATGGGTGACGTTTATGAAGGAGTTCGACGTCGAAATATTCATTCTTTTTTATTCCACCATTCAATTATTTCACTATAAATTTCCTTGACTTCTCGCTATCTGAAATATCTCCACCGTATTTTACGATTTCAGTAGTTGAAATAATTCCTTTTATCTTATCTACAGATAGCCCGTCGTTTAGTAGATTTATCATTCTATCAATTACGACTTCATCTTTGTGAAAACTCACATTTCCTTGAATATCCAATAATTTTGACAGCTCTTTCTTATAAAAATGATAATTGTTTCTTCCTTTTAAACCTGTTATATATTATTTTGACCTGTTGAGAAAAATGGTCCGATATCTGGAATTTCATGAGGCACTACATATGTCCATTTCATATTTGAATGTGCTATGTAAACATCTTCAATAAAATCATCCAATTCAATTTCAGGTACTGAATTGATGCATTCAATCAAATATTGTTGAGATTCATTAAATATAATAACATTATTTTTCCATTGATTTAAATATTCTTTTGTAGCGCCTTCCCCTTCAATACATTTAGTCAAACCATAGCCAAATATATGCCATGAGTAATTATCTAAATACGGTGCTTTTCTATTTGCTATAAATTTCTTTTTCCACTTTTCAATAGTTTACGAAACTAAACTATTCGAATCGGGATTGTATTCCTTTTGCAGTAGATTAAATTCGATATTTTGCTCTTTTAACTGCTTTATTATGCATCTTCTGGTTTCATTTTTTTCTTTGTGTCATATGTCTATACAATCCACCATTCATAGAAATTTCCTCCTCCCCCTACTTCACCACCTTCTTCTTACTCTCCTTCAATTCAAAAGCATACCCACTATCTAAAAAATCCTCATATTTCCCCTTATCAAATTGATACAACTTCGCCGGTCGATGCGCCACCCCTTCCTGTAATTCATTGAGGTCCACCAGCAAATTCATAGAAATAATCTTCTTTCTAAAATTCCGTTTATCCAAAGTCGTGTCTAAAATAGCTTCGTAAAGATTCTGCAATTCGGTCAACGTAAACTTGGGTGGCAACAACTCAAAACCGACGGGACGCGCACGAACCCGTTGTTTTAATTGTTCCAAACAAGCCTTCAAAATCTCGTTGTGGTCAAACGGCAAACGATCGATTTCATGGACAGGTTGCCACTTCGCTTTGATGGCAATTGAGGCAGGCAATAGTTCGAAATCGCTGGATTTGACCAGAGAATAATACGCGACTGTGATGACGCGACCGTAAGGGTGTCTATCGACTTTTCCGAAGGTTTTGACCTGTTCCAAATAAACATCTCTGACGCCCGTGAGTTGTTCCAAGACTCGGACGCAGGCATCATCTAGAGCTTCTGTAGGTTCAACAAAGTTACCCGGCAAAGCCCATTCTCCAAGAGCTGGTTGAATGTTTCTTTTGATTAACAACACTTGCAATGTCCCTTCTTCAAACCCAAAGATGACGTTATCAACCGTGAAGGCTGATTTAAAATAAAACTTAAATTTATCCATGTAAAATACTTACTTTGGCGGGAATTTATAACATTTTTTTCAAATATTGTATTTTTGAGGAGATAATTAGTGTCTTTGATACACAACTCAAAAAAACAAGTCGACTTTTTACAAAAAAAAGGACCGCTTTCGAGAAAGCAATCCTTTTTTAACTAAAACTGTAAATGTTATGCGATTGAAAGTTCTTAGTAAAAACGATTTAATAAGTTGGACCATAATGCGCCGTAATTTTTTCTTCTAAAGAATTCAAAAAATCGTTGCATAGCCTTCGTTACGGAACTATTTTTTGTGTTTTTTAGAAGGGAAAAG
>JBLHWU010000091.1:0-24483 GCA_047629355.1 Saprospiraceae bacterium
GTTCCGTGATGTAGACCATGCAACGATTTTTAAAAGAAAACTATCGAAAAAATCTTGCTTTCAAATTTTACCCCAATAAATAATGTCACGTACTTACATGGCCAAATTTTGGAATAAATTATTAATAATCGCCTGTTTTTCCAATTGTTTAATACTACAAAAGGGCAGTCGAACTGTTCCAAGTTAGAGCCATTTTACCTAAACTAGAGACTGTTCATCTAACTGTGTCAAAGCAAAATCCGTAAAAAAAAGGATATTTGCACAAAACGCAGAAAAAATGCCACCACACGATTCAAGATCAAAAAGGTTACACTTGGATAGCAACAGACAATGGTGTGAGTCGGTTTGATGGCTATGGCTTTCGCAATTTTAGTGCAGATGATGGATTGAAGTGAGCTTACCCAAATTAAAGTCACGTATTTTTGCTCTACTCTAAACCAGTATTTAACGCCAGAAAACAAGTTTTAATAGTTAAGCAAGACTATTTTTCTGTCAAAAATTACTTTTCTCTTTAAAATGCCTTAATTTTTTCGAAAACTACTCAAATACAGACTATCTATATTAATTTCGCTGTTCCAATTAAAATTCCTTTTTCAAAAAAATAATAAGCGATTCAAAGCATGAAAAAATTTATACTTTCTTTATTAATCTGTTTACCCATTTTCCTATTTGCCCAAGAAAAAGCGGAGAGCGTTCCCGTCATTGGCATGGAAGAGAAAGATAAGACCGCTACTATTTTTGCCAGTACCATCAAAGCGGATGAGATGAAAAGGCACCTGACTTATCTTGCATCTGATGAATTGGAAGGGCGCGAAACGGGTACAGCAGGGCAACGAAAAGCAGCCGACTACATCGCTGCAGAATTTAAAAAACTGGGATTACCGACTGTTGTCAATGGCAATTCTTATTTTCAAGAAATTGCCTTTTCGGGTGAACGTTGGGAAGAGATTGAAGTGAACGTTGGGAAAAAACGCTTCCGAAATCTCTGGAATTTCTATGCATTTCCTTATACGAATGCCGATAGTTTGACTATTAATGAAAAAGAAGTAATTTTCTTGGGCTATGGCATCGACGATTCAAAATATAGTGATTACGCAGGTGTGAATGTCAAAGGCAAAACCGTGTTTGTTTATCAAGGCGAACCGACGAATGCGGAAGGCATTTCGTATTTGACAGGCACTTCTACGCCTTCTGATTGGGCAACGGATTGGCGCAAAAAACTCGAAGTTGCAAAAGCCAATGGCGTGAAAACCATTCTTTTTATTGACGCTAAAATTCAAAAAAGTATCAGTAAGCATCGCCAAGTCTTGTTGAGTCCACGTTTGCAAATTCAGGAAACTGCGCCGGAAGGAGTAGATTTTCCAAATAATATTTTCGTGTCAACTGACGTCATCAAAGCGATTACGGGTAGGAAAAACAAGAAATTCATCGCTGCTCGTGATGCCATTACAAAGACGGGGAAGCCGCACAATCAGAAGTTTAAAACTAAATTTAAGCTCAATTATAAAAAATGGAAACGCCAGATTTTAGGCTCGAATGTACTGGGTTTTATTGAAGGAACTGATCCGAAACTGAAAGATGAAGTCGTCGTCGTCACCGCGCATTATGACCACTTGGGTATGAAAGGTGAGTCGATTTTTTACGGCGCAGATGACAATGCGTCGGGTTCTTCGACAGTTTTGGAAATCGCACAGGCGTTTGTAGAAGCGAAAAAATCAGGTGTTGGTCCGCGTCGTAGTGTGTTGTGTATGCTCGTTTCGGGAGAGGAAAAAGGATTGTTGGGTTCTCAATATTATGCGACTTTTCCAGTTTTTCCACTCGCCAATACCGTCGCCAATGTGAATGTCGACATGGTCGGTCGGATTGATTCAAAGCACGAAAAAGCGAACAATCCGAATTATATTTATGTGATTGGTTCTGACCGATTGAGTACAGAATTGCATGATATTAATGAAAACATGAATAAGGAATACACGAATATTGAGTTAGATTATACCTACAACGACCCAAAAGACCCAAATCGTTTTTACGAGCGTTCAGACCATTATAATTTTGCAGAAAAAGGCATTCCTGCGATTTTTTACTTCAGTGGAACGCACGTCGATTATCACCGTCCTTCTGATACGGTGGATAAAATTAACTTTGAGAAAATGGAGATTATCGGGAAGTTAATTTTTCATACTTCTTGGCAGTTGGCGAATCAGGATAAGCGGATAGAAGTGAATGTTGGCAATTAGCAATGAACAATGAACAATTATTATTACACTTTGAAATTGCTCATTGTTAATTATTCATTTTCTTATCCGTCACATGTTCGTCCAAAAATGCGTTGAGTTTATCAACCGCTACATTAGAAACAATTTGTCCGAATTCGTTGATTTTAAGGTTAAAACCCGCAAGTTCATGGTGAACTTTTGGATTGCCTTTAACAGCACTTTTCTTTGGCATTGTCTGAGTATTTAATGGTTAATGATTAATGACGGCAAACTTGGAAAATGCCATCATTAATCACTAACAATTAAACATTCAACTTCGCTTTTGCAATTTCGTTAAAACGGTCGTAACCCATTTTCAAACGCTCAATTGTTGTTGCTTTGCCAATCAATTCCACTAATTGGAACACATCCGGACCTTTCATAGTTCCCGAAGTTGCAATTCTTAATATCGGCAACACAATTCCGAAGCTCAATTCGTTATCCGTAATGAATTTTTCAACAGCTGCTTTGATGTCAACGGCATTGAAATCTGCTACATTTTCTAAAATGGTCAATAGATTATCAAATTTTTCGCCATTTTCGAGCTTCCAACGCTTGCGAATCGTTTTTTCATCATACGTTTTTACCTCTTCAAAAAAGTAGTACCCTTGTTCCCAAAAGTCAGGAAAAAAATTCACTCGCTCTTTTAGCATCCCGACAAATGTTTCTAAAAATGCGTCGGTTGGCTGATGTCCGTGCGCCTCAATTATCGGACGAATTTGCTTCGCCAAATCTGCATTTTCTGCCGCAATGATGTATTGTTGATTAAACCACTTCGCTTTATCAAAATCGAAACGCGCGCCAGCTTTGCTGATTTTTTCAATAGAAAAGGCATCGCACAATTCTGCCAAAGAAAAAATTTCTTGCTCTGTTCCGGGATTCCAACCAAGGAATGCTAAGAAGTTATTCACGGCATTTCGGTCAAAACCAAATTCACGGAAACCGACGAAAGAATCTTCCGCGTTCTCTGCTTCCCACGACAATGGAAAAACGGGGATTCCCAATTTTGCGCCATCTCGCTTGCTCAATTTTCCTTTACCCGTTGGCTTCAAAATCAGTGGCAAATGTGCAAATTTGGGCATGTCACTTTCCCAACCTAAAAATCGGTACATCAAAACGTGGTGCGCCGTACTCGGCAACCACTCCTCTCCACGGATGACGTGCGAGATTTTCATCGAATAATCATCAATAATATTGGCAAGGTGATAGGTAGGCATCTCGTCGCTTTTCATGATGATTTTATCGTCCAATTCGTTGCTTTGAAATTTCACTTCACCGCGCACAAGGTCGTGAATCGTAATGATTTCATCCGACGGAATTTTCAACCGAATCGTGAAAGGCGCGCCGCTATCCAAATAAGCTTTCACTTCATCTGCTGACAAAGTCGTGCTATTGCTCATCTCTCCACGATTGGCTGCGCTGTATTTAAAGCTGTGGTTGCCCTTTGCTTTTTCTTCTTCGCGCTTCGCATCCAACTCTTCTCCTGTATCAAATGCGTAGTAAGCATTGCCACTTTCGACCATGCGTAAGGCATATTCCATGTACATCGCCTTTCTTTCCGACTGTCGGTACGGGCCGTAATCGCCACCAAAACCTGGTCCTTCGTCGGGTGTCAAACCACACCATTCTAAGGCTTCTACAATATATTTTTCAGCATTGGGGACGTAGCGAGTTTGGTCGGTGTCCTCAATTCTCAAAATAAAAGTCCCACCCAATTTTTTGGCTAATAAATAATTGTACAAGGCTGTGCGAACACCGCCAATGTGCAATGCGCCCGTCGGACTTGGGGCAAAACGTACTCGAATATCTTTCATAACTTTTTATTAGAGGTCAAAATTCAGACAACCGAGGCGGTCTAAATTCTTTTTAAAAAATAACATTTTGGAGGCAGCATTTTCGGCTTCTCAATCGTTTGAATGACAACTAGACTTATTCGCTACTCTTAAATAACACGTACTAAGGCTTTTTTTGCTCGTAAAGTTTCAAACGGGGCGCAAAGGTAAATAAATTTGTGTTGACTGGTAGCCGAAAAAATGTTTCACTTCGCATATTACGACAGATAACGATAAATCGATAAAAGGCACACTTTTAGGAGGAGAAAACTACACGGTTTCCTTTCTGAAATTACTGTTCCTTATTTTAAAATCCATTTTGGTCAAAACCATTTGGTCACGGTAAACTATCGTCGTGTACGAATTTGATTCCATGAACACTTTAAAATATACAACACGATGTACTTAGTTAAAACGCCAAGATTTATTCAAAATTTATTTCCAAACTTCACTTGGAAAATGCCGACGCAAGAGAAGGTCTTGTATTTGACTTTCGATGATGGTCCGGTTCCTGAAGTTACCCCGTGGGTATTGGAACAATTGGCAGAATATCAAGCCAAAGCAACTTTTTTCGTCGTTGGTGACAATGTAGCGAAGCATTCCGCAATTTTTCAACAAGTCCTCGACGCAGGGCATGCCGTAGGTAATCATACCTATAGTCATTTGAAAGGGTGGGCAACTGATAACATTCCTTATTTTCATAATGTGCGTCAATGTGCGCGACTGGTGAATTCTGAATTATTTCGACCACCGTATGGCAAATTGAAACCAAAGCAAGCGCAGTTTTTACAACGACATTATAATATTGTGATGTGGGATGTATTGAGTGGCGATTTTGATGAAAATATTTCCAAAGAAGAATGCTACGAAAATGTGATTCGGACGACAAAGCCTGGCTCGATTATCGTCTTTCATGATAGTATTAAAGCGAAGGGGAAAATGCAGTATACGCTGCCGAAAGTATTGGCGCATTTCCATAGTTTGGGTTATCGTTTTGAGGCGGTGACGCAGGAAGCGTTGGAGGGCGAGTTGCCTTTGCGGAAAACGGCTTAACAAAAGGCTTTGTCAATTGCCTTATCTGCGAAGCAGATGAATGTGAATAGCCACGGATGAAATCCGTGGTATTGAACGTGGGATAACGTAACTTTGAAGGAGTTGAATGTCAATTATATTCAATCCCTTCAGGACTTTTGCGTTTCATCAAATGCCTCCCGAATTGCATTGGCGCTATTCATATTCATCCATTTTGTGGATAGGTAACCATTGTAAAACCTGTTTTTTTGCTATAATGGATGAAGAAGTAAAGGCTGAAAGTCATATTTGTACTTGACTTTCAGCCATTATTTTCCTACTCATTCAATCACAAGTTTTTGAATACGCTGCCAATAATCCGTTCCGATTTTGATAAGATAGATTCCCTTATTGTCAAAAGAAAAATCGAAATATGATTGATTCTCTTCTGAAGAAAAAGGCAGTATTTGATGAAATATCAATTTTCCGGTAATATCATATACAGAAATAGTCACTTCTTCTTCTGTTGAAAAATACTGAAGTGTAACTTTACCATTTGGACTTGGATTCGGATAAAGAATTAGATTTTGAGGTCTAATTTTATTAAGTTCAATAGGTAAAATTAAGCTACAAAAATTACTTAAATACTGATTATTGTAGTGAAAATTGATGTACTGATTGGCGGCAGTAGTTAAAGAGTCAATCAAAATTTCTCGCGTCGTCGCATTGAATCGAATATCTTGGTTTAGTTCAAGTTGAATGGCATCAATATCTCCTGCATTGTCTCTTGATCCATGTCGTTGCGTATTGTAGCCACCATCAAAATAAGGTTCTCCGACATCAGGAAACGGGTCTGAAAAACTGGGAACGGAAGGAAAACCTTTTTCCTCCATCAGCGTCCCAAAGCTTTCCTCGCCTCTTAGCAGTGCTGAATGTGTATGGTTTTGGAGGTTGTCACCAACCAATGTTCTAATACTACTTTCCTCTATATAAGTAGTTGTATTTAAATCTGCATCCGAAAGCCGTAACTCTGCATCACTTAATAAATATCCCAATTCAATTCGCTGAATCGTATGCCCGTGCCCATGAATGTCTAGAAACAATCCTCTTCCGTAATCTTGAACCGCCTGATTTTTTGCGGCATCAATAAAAGTATGATATCCTGACCAAGCCTGTTCTACCGTTGGGTTACCGTCTGCGGCATCACCAATATTCCTATTGGCATCAAATTTTTTTCGATGCAATAAGTTGATGATGACATGGGGATAACAGCCTGTTTGGTCAAAAAAAGCAGCATGCATTCCTTCCACAATCGTTTTTGTCCACGCATCTTTTACATAAACGCAATTCGTACAATCTCTATCAGGAATAGTACTCGGTTCTAAACTTCCCCCGTGCGGAGCAGAAATAATGATTGGAAGATTGCCTGCTCTGTATTCAACAAACCCGGTAACATCATAATAAGTATTTCCGGGAATGAAGGTCTGCGCAATTAGCGAGTTGTAGCAAGAGACAATGATTAAAGTACCGAAAATTTTAGAAAATAGGTTATTTGGTAAGTTTAGAATCATGCGAAAAATGTTTTAGCTGTATGAAATGATATCACTACAATTTTTTTTCATCAAAAAATTGGTAGTGTAACAAATGTGCACCACCATTTATTGAAAAAGCGATTTATTACCGTGTAAACGAAGGTTCTTTTAAGTTTGAGTAGCGAGAGAATCGTAAGATTTTCGAACTTCAAAAAACACCGTGCGCGTTGCCTACGGCAACGCGGAAGGGGTATTAAGGGATAAAAATGATTTTTGCAAAATCGTTTTTATCCCTTAAAAATCCCTTTGATAAACAAAAGCACCTAAACTGTAAAAGTGCACATTTGTGGCACTACCAAAAAATTAAATGGAAGTCCTCGTTTTCATCCGCTCAAACCAGCCAAATCTAACATTTAACTCCACTGCTACCCACAAGAATATAAAGCCTTCAACGGCATATCTGATAAAATTAGCTATCTTGATTTCTTCCCAGCTTAACAGAATAATCGTTTGATTGAAGCCAAAATTGATAGCTAAATACAAACTGATTGCAAGCAACATTCTTCCAGTTTTCTGTCCCCACGAGCCGCCTTTCTCTGGGAAACCTTTTTGTGCCAACAAGCAAAAACTTAAGCCATAACCAAACATGCTGCCGGGCAATTGCATTAATTTTGTTGGTAAAATAAAGTAGAATAACAGCGGACTCAATAGTAGAAAAATGGTTCTTAAATTCAAACCCATTGGTAAAGTGGCTTTTTCTAAATAAGGTGGTAGTCGATTTTTTTTCAAAATAATTAACCAAAACAAGAATAAAATAAGACCTCCAACGGCATATCCACCCAAGATATCTGCAATAAAATGGACGCCTAAATACATTCTGGAAAAGGGAATCAAGAGAATAAGACTTACCGATAAAATCGTAACCCATTGTTTTCTAAATAATAAAATCAATCCGCCCCAAAGTGCCAACGCGATACTCGTATGTCCCGATGGAAAGCCATGTGCAAATTCCTTGGCTTGTCTTATTTTCTCTAATACTTCAATGGGCAGTATATCCCAAAAGGCTTTTGCACCCATTTCTGAAAATTCGAAACTTGCGCCGTTGTCAAGCTTGGCATCTAAAAATTGGACTCGACTATCGACATGAAATGGGCGCGGCAGATTGAAATGCTCTTTTAAAAAAAGGGTAATGCCAGCGGTCCAAAATAGGATGAGCAATAAAATGAATCCCTTTTTGAAATCAACAATGAATAGGATGACGGTTAGAAAAACCATAAAAAATTCGATGTAGCCCACTGCAGTGAGGAGGCGCATGAAGCCAGTCAGGAATTCATTTTCAAAGGATTGTAGGAAAACGTGGAAGTGAGTTTGAAACATACGGGTTGCGAGTTTTACGCGTTGCGAGTTGGGTTTTGTGGGAAATTGAATTTTTATGGGAAAATCAAATGTAGGTTTTTTTATTTTTGAAATAGAATTTTGAATAAAAAAAGGGCATCAAGAAATTAATCTTGACGCCCTTTTTTTATCGAAATTTTGTTAAAAACGAAGCTTTATAGGGAGTCGTGTGCCGACTACCGGGAGTCGTTTTTACTCAATCGTTACTTTTTTAGTAAAGATAGCATCTTCCGTTTGGAAGCTAATGAAATAGACGCCGCTTGCTAAGCTTGCGGTATTGATTTCAATTTTTCCAACAACATTGTCGTATTCGTAGCTTGCCAAAATTCGACCTTGTACGTCAATCACATTCGCCGTCATTTGACCAACGATAAGTTGTTTGAATTCAACAAAAACCATTTCTTTTGCTGGGTTTGGATACAAAGAAATGTCAGCATCTACATTCAAATCATTGATACCTGTGATACAACCTGCATCGTCCAAAATTTCAATATCGAAAGTTGGTGTACCCAAAAATCCACCGTTGCCATCCGTTACGGTGAACGAGAAAGCATCCGTCAAGACAGCATCATTGGTATTTGCATAAGCAACGTTGCCGTTAAAAATATCGGTTTCGATAAACGTATCGCTAACACCAAGTGCTGTGCCATTTAAAGACAAAGTACCATCTGTTGGAGCAGCAACTATAGTAAATACCAAATCGGCAGGGCCATTATCATCATCGTTAATATTCAAAAGGTCGATTGTGATAACTCGGTCACCCAATGGCATCACACACATTCCTTCATTAACCACAACGAATGGGTCAGCAGCAGGGAAGCTACCGCAATACTCAAGTGTCCAACTATCGAATAGACCTGCTTGCTCGCCAATATCATTTGCTTTTCTAACACCTAAAGTCCAAGTACCATTAACTTCTGTATCGTAGAACGCTGCCAATGTACCTCCACCTGGTGTCATATAAGTCGTTCCGCCTGTTGGTGGGCAAGCGATTGGATTGATTGCTTCATCATCCATCCCAAAATCAAAGGCTAAAGCAGAGCTACAATTGTCACTGTCTAAAAACGTTTGAGTTTCTCCAGTAGGACCTGTCAAAATAAACTCGATGTCCCGAAACTGATTGTGTATTCCTTGAATATTTTTTATGTTCAAATCCGCAATCATCCCAAAATCTGTTACATTAACCGTAGAGTTAATCGTTGGATTTCCAGTTGCAGGAATATTTAATGGTGTATCTGTACTTGTTATTTCATTACAAACCAACGCTGCTGTTTGGAAACCAAGTGTCGCTGCATAATCAAACGAACCACATTGATTAGATGGGCGAACTCTCCAAAAATACTGTGTACCAACTGCTAATTCACTGATAAAAGTGATAGAATTCATCGTCGTGACATCTGTCAAAATAATATTATCAAACGTCGGACTTGTGGAAACTTGCACTTCGTAGCTGTCAGCATTTGGTGAAGCCACCCAAGTAAACATTGGGAAAATACCTGTACCTGAAGCATTTGGTGTCATGCCTTCTAAGTCAGAAAAATCAGTAGAAACAAGGTTCAATTCGACCGTTCTAATCTCTGTACCAACACCATCTGCTTCTCCTTGAATGTTGATAGCAAAGAAACCTTCTTCCGTTACACTTGACAAATCAAGCGTCAAAGTAGTAGATGCACCAGCGGTGACTACATCTTGAGAAAAAGTAGCAATTGCATCTGTTGGCAAACCACTTTCTACACTAAACGTAATATCTCCAGCAAAATCGACCAATCCGCCAGTAGCAATTTCGATATTAACCATTTCTGGTAAGCAGACCAAAGGAATTGCCTGTGGTTCTGTTACAACAGAAAAACCGTCGTTTGCAGCAGGAACGATTGCAAAATTTTCATTAGAAATATCGAAAAAGATATTATCCGCAGCTGCTACGCGAATTCGCGCTTGTGCTGTAATGGCATCTGGTACATTAATGAAAGCAGAACCATCATTAGCGGTACCTGCAAGCAACATCATTGGGTAAGTAAAACCGCCGTCCATAGACAAGGCAATATTTACATTTTGGCAATTCACCAAGTCGTTGTCACTATTCGCAACATCCCAAGTTACTTCCAAATAATCGCCTACTTCCCAACTTTCTGTACCGGCATTTGGATTGGTTACCAAAAATGGTCCAGCACTGCTCGTTGATTCAAAAATAATTTCATCAAAATCATGTGCGCCTGCTTCGTCGTCATTATCACGAACCGTCATACGGAAAGTGATGTCTCGCGAATTTTCTGGCAAAACCTCGTGTATATTGTTAGCATTGTCTACTAAATCAACCAATCTTGGAATGATTCGAGTAGAATTTGTTGTTGGTGGATAAGAACGAAACAACGGCGCAGTTGCCGCAGGTTGACCTAAAGTACTTGGGTCACCCAAATCATATTGTTCCCAACAGTAAGTCAAGTTCGTATTGTCAGGGTCAGTTGCTTCGCCTGTCAAAACAAATGGGGTAGAAATAGGAATATATAAGTCTTCAGCAACGGTAACTGTCGCAGTCGGCATTTCATTACCAACAGCAATCGCTACATCACAGCTTCCTCCACTATTCGCGTCGCGGCTAAAGGCTTTCATGCGCTCCAAAGAGTTGTTGTGGAAATAATTGTCAGAGATATTCGCAATCCACTGAAAGCCACAATTACTTGCACCAGAGTAGCTCATAATTGTGATACCAGCACCTGATTCATAACCTGTTCCTGGTGTTTCATTATCGCCATCACAAAGATTAAAAGTGTGGGTCGCATTGAATTGGTGACCAATCTCGTGTGCAATGGTTAAATAAAATAAAGAACCACTGGAAGTACCAAAAGGGGCAGAACCTGCACGTGCTTTCTGGCTATTATTACAAACAGATGCCAAAGATGCTAATCCTCCAGAATTGGTACCATAAACGTGTCCTAAATCGTAATTATCTACACCAATTGTGTTATTGGTCTCCAATTGATTTTGCTGAATCATCGTCGGCAAATTTCCATTGTCAAATGGGTCATCATTGGCGTCAAAGAAAAACAACTCATCAGTATTGTCAATCATCAAAAATCGAATTGCTGCTTCTACTTCAAATACGCCATTCAATTGATTGGTAATTGTCGCTACGTTATTCATTACGGAAGTGACGTTTCCACCACCTGGACCATTAGAGTATTCACCTGTTGTAGAAACGGCGTATCGGTAAGTTTGTAAATCAACCATTTCTAAATCGCGTGTATTCGTAGGGTCAACAAAAAACTCCGCATCCATTACTGCTGGTGAGAATGCTTCCTGACCTTCATGCAATTCACATCGAAAACCACCGTGGTCATGTCCTTCCAAGCTCACATCTTGAATTCGGAAAGAAATATAGTAATCATTTAACTCATCAAAAGGTGCAATCAAGGTTGTCCCTTCTGTCGTTAAAATGATGGCATTGAAATTTTCATTATTATAATCCAATCGAATGCGGTTAGCGGGATTGCTCAAGCTGCGTCCTGCAAACGTTTTGATTGCTGGAAATTTAGCCGCTAAGCCTGCTTCCATAATTGGAGATTCAACGATAGCGAAAGCTTCCATTTCACCATTTGCCATTGGAAACTCAACAGTCAAGGGTGTTTCATTTGAAAATTCCATCGGTGCATCTCGCAAAACACTTCTCAAAGTCGTCAAATCCAACGACAATGCTCGGTAATCATTAATGGTATAATCAAGGTCAAGCGTGCGCCCGGGGGCAGTTTGTGCCATATCCACATCTGTCCAAACATCTTGTGATTGGGCAGCGATTGTATTGAAAAAGGGTAGGCAGAAAATAATTAGTAGCTTGTAAAACAGTTTCATATTTTGAATTTATTTTTGAAATAAAACATTAAGTACAATGTAAAATAAGTTTGTTTCAAATTTGAGAAGCGAGAAAATTACAAGATTTTCGAGCTTCTCAAAAATACAATGCGCGCTACCTGCGGCAGTGCGGGTTGGGTTCTTGATGGATAAAATAGGTTTTTACAAACCACTTTTATCCATCAAACTCCCCTTGAAAAAATTAGATAAAGATTACCGTTGGACGGCAAATTTTTTCGTAAAGATAGCATCTTCTGTTTGGATAGTCATAAAATAAATGCCATCCGTTAAGTCTGCCGTATTAATTACCAAGTTTCCTTGCAAATTTTGCTCTTTTTGACTACTCAACAAACGTCCTTGTAAGTCGTTAATAGTCAAAGTTACGTTACCAGCCAACTGTTGTGCGAAGGCAAGATTGATTTGGTCTTGCGCTGGATTTGGAAATAAATCGACCGTTGTTGACAAGTCCACATTGTTCGTTGCAACGGTTTCATCTACCACAATTGTGAATTTTGGTGTACCCAACCAGCCACCAGTACCATCTTCGACGATGAAGTAAAATTCATCGGTATCTCCATCTTCTTGTACAGGGTCCGTGTGGAAATAACGCACATCTTGCCAGTCAATATTGGCTTGACTAAAAACATCACCTACTGCTAAGGTTTCACCGTCTAAGGTCAAATAACCGTGAGTGGGTGAGGACAATAGGGTATATTTCAATTCATAAGAAACATTGTCCAAATCTTCTACCAATAAATCAGGAGTAGTGATTCTACGATTGCTTAAAGACTGGACACCTGCCATATTGTTATTCACAATAAATGGTCCGTTTGGTTCAAAGCTTGCGCAAAATTCCAATCCCCAGTTTTCCAGAAATCCACCATCACCAAAGTTGGTCAAAATTTTAATATCCAACTCCCATGTTCCTTGAGTATTTTCACCATCAAAAATGGAAAGTGGCTCAAATGGATTATAAGCTACGCCATTTGTTGGCGGGCAATTGGTACCAATTTCAATTGGATTTTCATCATCCAAACCAACATTATAAATAGAGGTGTTGCCACAAATGTCGCTAAACAAAAGCGCTTTTGTTCCTTGAGGACTGGTCAAGGTTATGTCTAAATCAGGGACTGCATTGTATTCTCCTTTGATATTGACGACGTTAACGTCAGAGATAATTCCGTTTTCAGGAATGGAGATAAAGCTGTTTGCCGTTGCACTTGAACCGAAACCGATATTGACAAGACCTGGTTCTTTTTGATAATCTTCGCAAGTCGTGGAGGACGTACTAAAAGCAAAAGGTACTAAATATGGGCTTTTACCACATTCATTGGTTGGTCGAATCCGCCAGAAATAAATCGTATTGTCCACCAAACCAATTGTCAAGGTATAATTTGCTTCCGTTAAGTCTGTCACTGATTCAAGCATCACATCATCTGTAAAAGTTGGACTGCTGGCAATTTGAAATTCGTAAGTATCTGCGTGCGGCAAATCCGCCCAAGTAAAATCAGGACCTAATGCTTGGCTCGTCGCACCGTCTGTTGGTGTCAACATTTCCAAAGCAGTGAAATCACTGTAAACGATATTGAAAATCAATGTTTGATAAAAGGTATCTGCGCTTGGACCAGTTGCTTGTAAGACCATTTCGTAAGTCCCATCTGCATCCAAACCAGTCATATCAAAAGTCATGGCGGTATTTTCACCTGCCATCAATGGATTGGTAGAAAATTCTGGTGTTAAGCCTGCTGGCAAACCTGAAATAACTTCTAAAGTCAATAAACTATCATAGCCTAGAAATACATCGGTAGAAATTTCAATGGTTACGAAATCAGGCACACAAACCTGCTGGAATTGGTCGCAAGCCGTCATAGAAAAACCTGGTTCACTTGCTTCAATTACGGAGAAATCATTATTAGAAATATCGAAGAAAATATTGTCCGCCGCTTCAATTTTTATACGTGCCGTGCTGGTTGTCAAGTTTGGCATCGTCACTGGTTCTTCTCCGTCATTAGCAGTATTACAAGCCAAGATATATGGATAAGTAAATCCACCATCGACAGACAATAAGATGTTGACAATTTTACAGTTTACAATTGAGTTGTCTGTATTGGCAACATTCCAAGTCACTGTTTCTTGTTGTCCTGCGATAATTGCTTCGCCTGAACTATTTGGATAATCTACTAAAAATGGACCCGCAGTATCCGTTGCTCTAAATTTCACTTCTTCATTCACGGTTCCACCTGCTTCCATATTATTATCACGAACCGTCAAGCGGAAAGTCATATTTCTACTGTAAGTCGGTAACAATTCATTGTTGGGACTTTGATTTAAAACAATGGCATTCAAATTTGGAAAATACCGAGTAGCTGCATCATCCGAAGGTGGAAACGACCGAAATAACGGTGCATCTCCAAACGGCATTCCAACTGGACCATAAGGACCTAAATCATATTGTTCCCAACAGTAATCCAGATTTTCGCCGTCTTCATCGGTTGCTGAACCCGTTAATTCGAATGGCGTAGAAATTGGGATGAAAAAGTCGTCGGTATAATCGAGCGTAAGTTCAGGTTTATTGTTGTCTGTTTCAATTACATTAGCGCAGAGACTTCCACCACCAAATTGGCTATAGTTCATCACCTCAACAATTGATCCGACATGAAAATAATTTATACCAAAACTATTTATATTTTGATTACCACAAGACCCCGAGTAAGACATAATCGTTGAACCACTACCAGGCTCAAATGCTGAAGAACTCGCAAATTGGCTATCAATACCTGGGCAATTATTCCAGGTATGTCCTGAAGAAAACTGGTGGGCCATTTCGTGCGTCATTACGTTATCTGCTACTGAAATAACATTTCCAGTGTGACAAATAATACCTCGTGCTTTTCCAAAGTTTGTACAAACTTGTCCACCTGCTTGGCCACCAAGATTTGCTCCGACATTGCCATCGTCACCAATAGAAAAGCAAGCACCTTGTTGGAAAACGTGTCCTACATCATAGTTATTTACGCCAATAATATTGTCCACTGTAGTTTGATTCACACCTGTCAAACTTGATGCCAATGCACTAATATCAAATGGGTCCGTCGAAATATCAAAAAATAATAATTCTTCATTATTATCAATCAACAAAAATTTGACATCACAATCATTTCCTAAAAACAAATTAATTCGATTGACAGCAGTATTGATAGATGCCATTACAGAAGATATCGTGCCACCGTGCGCATTGGAATACTCCGCTGTTGCAGTTACAGCGATGCGGTACGTGCGCAATTCTACCTTTTCACCAAGGTTACGGTTATTGACTTCCGTACCATGATTGTGGTTATGTTCAGTATGTTGCAGTTGCTCTCGAATCGTTGCGTTTTCTTCTAAAAAATCAGTCGTTGCACCACATGATAAAGATAACTCTTCCTTCGTCATTTCAATATCGTGCTTATAATAAATGACATGGTATTCGTCTTGCATCGTCGCGGCAGGCATCATATAAACGGAAGCTCCGTTGTATTCGATACTTCCAAAGAAGCCAGTCGGTGAAAAGTCAAATCGCGTCAATGCGCCTTTTAAGTTTTTTGCAGTTCCTGCAAAAGACTTGATTTCTGGGAATTTTGCTGCCAAACCTGGCATCATGCTCGGTGATTCTACGACGTTAAATTCCTCGTAGCTACCATCGGGCATTGGTAAAGTCACCACAACTGGTCGTTGGCGTGCTTCGTCGGTAAGTTCCATCGGTGCATTTGCCAAATCGCTTTTCAGCTTAGCGATGTCCAAAGAAAGCAAGCGGTGGGCATCTGGCATATTTTCTAATAAAGCTTCATCTGGCAAAACCATTTGATTGGCTTCGATATCCACCCAATATCTGCTATTTTGTGCAAATAGGCTGGCAACAGAAAATAGAATACTGAGCGTTGTCAAAAATAATCTCATATTGATAATATTTTTTTAAAATTGGGTAATGATATAGTTTAAATTCAATACAAAGACTTCTCGTATAAAGAGAAAGGTTGTATAGAAGAAAAGGGCGTTTAAATGTCTTTTAACTAAAGAAATTGCCCAAATTTTGTTCAATCAATCGTTTATTTCAAAATAAAGAAGAACTGTTTTCTTCCTATAATTACAAACTTGAAATTGTCCACAAAGTTACACATCTGAACATTGAATATTGGAAAGTAATAATGTTTTGTCGGCTGAAAGATGGAGTCAAGCAGAATTTCACATTTATTTAATGTAAACCGCTGCTTATTTTTATTCAAATTTAATAAAAAAAAATGTGTTATTCGCTAAAAAGGCTCCATTTCGAGCTGAAATCCCCCTTTACTTTGTATCAAAAAAAACTTAAAATACAGAGTCATGCAGAAACAGTTACTTTTCTTCTCCTTATTTCTTTTGTTAAATGTCAGTCTAATCGGACAATCCAAACGCAAATATCAGGCACAAATATTTTTAGCGGATGAAGTCAAAGAAGGTATCTTGATAAACGTAACGGATTCTACTATGACTATTATACCTAAATTTTCCAAAAAAGCCTGGCGGAAAAATCTGAAACAGGAAACGGTTGTAATTCCAGCCGACCGTATTCAAAAAATCCAATTGAGAAGAAAAGGAAATGTTGCTAGAGGTGTGGTAGTTGGTGGGTTAACTGGCGTCATATCTCTTGGATCATTTGGGGTTCTTGCGGACGCATTAACTACTGTAGGCTCTTTAGCTTCTCCAGGCGGTAATACTGAAAATGGAGAAGGAATAGCAGGGAAATTTGCTTTAGTAGGTCTTGCTAGTGGTGTATTGATTGGAACTCTAGCTGGAATGGCAAGTGACCACGCTAAAAATAAAAGGTTTATCATCAATCAGCGTCCAGAAGTTTTTAAAATGCTTTGGGTGCAGATTTTACCGTATTGTTTGGTAAAGAATCAATGATAATTTTAAAATACGTTTACTACCTTAAAAAGTAAGTTTCATTATATTCCTAAGTAGCTATTCAAATTAATAGTGTCGAATAGCATTTGGATGAGTTTTGAATTTGTACAAGGCAAAAAACGCAGACATAGCCTTTGCTATGGCGAGTATTTTTAACGAAGTATAAATTTAAAAATCGCCAAATCATCCGACAGTATTAACTTGAATAACTACTTAGTAAAAACGATTTAATAAGTTGGACCATAATGCGCCGTAATTTTTTCTTCTAAAGAATTCAAAAAATCGTTGCATAGCCTTCGTTACGGAACTATTTTTTGTGTTTTTTAGAAGGGAAAAGGACAAGCATAATGGCCCAAGTTATTGAATCGTTTTTACTTAGGGAGTTTGAGGGAGAAAAGTGGTTTGCAAAAGCCACTTTTCTCCCTCAAGACCCACCCCGCGTTGCCGCAGGCAAAGTGCACTATATCTTTTGTAGCTCGAAAATTTTGCGATTTTCTCACGTCTCAAATTTAAACAAAATTTACTTTATACTATATTTACTAAACGTCATACCTTGCTTTATTTCCCATTTTAAAGAATTAATCCTCCTCAATAATCGCATCATCAATCAATTCATTCCCATCGCCATCCAAATCATCGAAGCCTTTTATCGTACCCTCATTAGACTTTGGCTTAAAATCTGGATTGTCTTGAATGGTCAATTGGCCTTCCGCTTTTTTCTCTTCCATTGAAAAATTGCCATCCGCAAATTTCTCTGCTTTATCCCAAAAGCTGCCGTGCTTATTCAATTCACTGCCGCCTATATCAATCGGCGTGTCGGCAAAGTCTTTTTCAAAATCAATTTTGCCCGTAATTTTATCTTCCAGTTTTTGACTTAAATCTTTCGCACGGTCAGTCAGGCTATCCATATTATCACCAGATTTGGCAGCTTCTGCTTCCGCTTTTGCCATCAAATCTGCTTTGGCTGCTAAGATTTTCGAGCCAACGCCTTCCGCCGTTTCACCAAATTTATCCATTGCTTTTCCGCTTTTATCCAATACTTCGCTACCCAACGTTTCAGAGACTTCTCCGAATTTCTCCATAAATTGTTCGCCAGTATCTAAGACCTTATCTCCGACTATTTCAGAAACTTCTGCTGCTTTTTGCACGGCAGGATTTTCCTCTATTTTATCACTAATGTCTGCCACCGTATCTTTTACTCTTCCTAAAATGTGGTTTCCTTTATCCATCGCTGATTTACCCAAGTCTGCGCCCAATGCTTTTGCAGAATCCAAGGATTTTGAAATCTTCCCTTTTGCCATTTCTTCTTTGGTCATAAAAATGGATTCGGTTTCTTCTTGTGCAGTTTCTGCCATCGGGTTTGCTGCTGCTGCTGCTGCTGCTTTTTCTCGCCGTTCTTTCATAATCTCTTCCAAGATATCGGTATCTTCCGTAATAGGCTTGTCTTCTCGTTCTTTCCCTGTTATTTTTGCGCCCAAATCTTCGACTGAACCTTTTGCTTTATCTGCCAAAGCACCACCCGTATTAAGGATAGTGTTACCGACATTTTCTGTAAAATCGCTGGCACCATCCATTGCATCACTTGCCTTGTGGCGCAATCGGTTACTTAAGTTACCTGCTTTTTCTTTGGCGTGGTCAACGTATTCATCTGCTATTTCGCCTAATTCTTCGCCTTTTTCTTTGGCTGCATCGGTCACTTTGCCAGCCGCTGATTTAGCAATGGATTTATTTACCCAAAATATTTTCTTGATGTCATTAAAGATTCCCATGTTGTTTTATTTTTCAATTTTTAAATAACGTAGTGCTGTAAACCAGAAACAACCATCTATCCAAAACAAAGGGGATTTGAGGGGCAAAAACGGTTTTATGAAACTGCTTTTGCCTCTCAATAACCCTATCCGTCTCGCCGCAGGCGAGGCGTACGGTGTTTTTTGAAGCTCGAAAATCTTAGGATTTTAAAGCTTCTTAAATATCAAATTAAGTAGATAGTTATTTATGTTTAGGTACTTATATCTCAAAATTAGTATTTATAAAGGGAAAAAATAATAATTTTCCGAGAAACAATAAAATTTATTCTACCAACGACATTCAGGCAGTATTCTTGTATCTTTGCCGTTTTAGTTTAGTCATAAGGTTACTTCGTGTTTTTGAGGGCGTATTTAAACGATTTATAAAACAAAATCGTAGAATTTGGAGTTTACAAGCATCAACTAATGTTATGGTTTTAATTAAAAGAAATAATACGGTGTAACAAAAGTTTTGGTCAATTGCCTGATTCGCGAAGCGAATGAATATGAATAACCCCGAATGTAATTCGGGGTTATTCATGAAGCACAACAATCCTGAAGGGATTGAATAAAGCTAATTCATATTCAACCCTTTCAGGGTTGTGGGCATTGTGAGAGTTAATACCATGGATTCTATCCGTGGTTATTCATGTTTAATCCTTTCAGGATTTGAGAAGAATTAATTAATACTTTTATTACAGAATATTTAATCTCTATTTTATTTGGATTTAAATATGGGCAAAGCTCAATTTAAAGATCCAAATCATTAAATTTAAAAAAAAATGGGACAAGACGCCTACGATAAAATTTGGAAATTACTGGGATTGCGCTACACTTCGCACCCTTGGCACGGCATTGAAATTGGGTCAAAAGCACCTGAAGTTGTCACTTCTTTTATCGAAGTAATTCCTTCTGATACGGTAAAATATGAAGTGGATAAAAAGTCAGGGTATCTAAAAATTGACCGTCCACAAAAATTCTCTAACATCGTTCCTGCGCTTTATGGTTTTGTACCGCAAACGTATTGCAAAGAGGAAGTAGCTGCTCTCTGCATGAAAGCGACGGGACGAAAAGGTGTCGTTGGAGATGATGACCCATTGGATATTTGCGTTTTGACGGAAAGAGAGGTTACGCATGGTAATATTTTGGTGCAAGCTGTTCCAATCGGTGGATTTAGAATGATTGACGGTGGAGAAGCGGATGACAAAATTATCGCCGTTTTGAAAAATGATGAAGTATATGGCGAGTGGCAAGATGTGCATGATTTGCCAGAGTCAATTATCAATCGTTTGCAACATTATTTTTTGACATACAAACAATTGCCAGGCGAAGAGCCGAAGTGTGAAATCACGGAAATTTATGGTCGGGAAAAAGCGTTGGAAGTCATTAGAGCGAGTCAAGTTGATTATCAAAAAGCTTACGGAAATCTAGAAAGTGTGATGTCTGCAACAATGAATGAAGCCTTCAATTTTGGGCAGCGACAACAAGAAATTTTAAAAGGACTTTAATAAATGATTAATGGTTAGGGATTAATGGTTAATGACGCAACATTAAACATTAAATCCTTAACCATTAATTATTTATTAGATTTTTCTTATCCAGATATTGCGATAGCGCACTAAGTCACCGTGGTCTTGCAATCTCAGCGGCATTTCTTCGGGGTGTTGAAAATATTCAGATTTTCCAATGTAGGCAGTTGGACCTTCCAATTCCACATTATTTTGAATCAAAACGCCGTTGTGAAAAACCGTCACGCGCGCTGGACTTTTCAAAATCTCGTCTTTATTAAATTGCGGTGCAGTAAACACAATATCGTACATCTGCCATTCCCCTGGTTTCCGCGACGCATTGGCCAATGGAATGTGTTGCTTATAAACACTTCCCGCTTGTCCATTCGAATAGGTACGATTGGCGTAAGAATTCAGCACTTGAATTTCATATAAACCCATCATAAATACACCGCTATTACTATATCCTTGTCCTTCTTTGCCCGTATCTTGTGGACTTAACCATTCGATATGTAGCTGAAAATCACCGAAATTTTCCTTGGTTTCAATGGCCCCGGTACCTGGTTTTACAACAAATTGCCCTGCTTCGACGGTCCAATCTGCTGATGGATTTTTATACAATCTATCCAAAGCATTTACATTCGCTTTCATCTCTGCAACCGTTCCTTTTTCATGGACAAATTGTGGCTTTTGCCATTGCGAAAGGTTTTTTCCATCAAATAAAACGATGGCGTCGGAAGGCGCGGAATAGCGAATGCCTGGTGTTACGACGGTTGGTTCATTTTCCCAAACTTCCGTTGCTTTGGGGTTGGTAGTTTGCCCGAAAGTTGAAAATGTTGTAGGAATAAAGAGTAAGATAAGGAGTAAGTTTTTCATTATTGTCTGTTTTAATTAAGAGATTTTAAGGGAGAACAATAGTTTTGCAAAAACTATTGTTCTCCCTTAAAGCCTTTGCCCGCGTTGCCGTAGGCAGCGCGTATTATTTTAGGAGAGCGAGAAAATTGCAAATTTTCTCGCTCTTTAAAAGCCAAGGAGATTTAATTTACTGTCCAAGTCGCGCCATCTTTCCCATCCTTCACTTGAATATCCAAGGCTTTCAGACCGTCGCGAATTTTATCAGAAGTACCCCAATCTTTATTCGTTCTTGCATGAATACGCATATCCAAAATCATATCCATCAAACCGTTAACGATGTTTTTGCTATCGCCGTTGCTAGCAGCTTGGGTTTCATCTTTCAGCCCTAAAATATCAAAAATAAAGGTCGTGAAAGTCGCTTGCAAACGCGCTAACGTTTCTGCGGTAATCTCGTTAAAAGATAATTGTCCACCTTTCAAAGAATTAGATTTAGATACCAATTCAAACAGGCTTGCTAAGGCACGAGGCGTGTTGAAATCATCGTCCATATTGGCAAACGCTTCGTCAACTAAGCCATTGATTTCTTTATCCAAATCACCTGCGCTACCATTGCCTGGATGTACCAAACCTTGTAAAACTTGATTTGATTCCATCAAACGCTTGTAGCCTGTTTCTGCTGCTAAAAGTGCTTTATCTGTCAAGTCCAAAGTCTTGCGATAATAGCTTTGCAACATAAAAAAACGCAAAATCATTGGTGTGTAGCTTTTAGAAATATGCTCGCTATCGCCTGTCAATAGTTGCTCAGGCGTGATGCTGTTATCATCACTTTTTGACATTTTTTTGCCATTCATCAAGAGCATATTGGTGTGCAACCAATAGTTGGCAGGCGCGCAATCGCAGGAGCCGTAGTTTTGAGCAACTTCGTTTTCGTGGTGTGGGAATTTCAAATCATTTCCACCACCGTGAATATCGAAGGTTTTACCTAAATATTTGGTACTCATCACTGAGCATTCCAAGTGCCAACCGGGGAAACCAACTGACCAGGGCGAGTTCCAGCGCATGATATGCTCAGGAGCCGCTTTTATCCAAATGGCAAAGTCTGATGGGTGATTCTTTTCGCTTTGATTTTTTAAATCATCGCGCGATTCAGACATCAAGTCCTCTATTTTTTTACCAGAAAGCTTTCCATAAATGCCTTTCGCTTCTGCAATTTTTAACGTATCAAAATAAACTGAGCCGTTTCTAATATAAGCAAATCCATTGTCAATAATTTCTTGCACCATTTCAATTTGCTCTGGAATGTGTCCCGTTGCGCGTGGTTCGATTGAAGGCGGTAAGGTATTGAACAAGCTCATCATGTCGTGAAAACCGTTCAT
Organism: Saprospiraceae bacterium; assembly: GCA_047629355.1. Lineage (GTDB taxonomy): Bacteria > Bacteroidota > Bacteroidia > Chitinophagales > Saprospiraceae > CAYUNA01. Next base: position 22,321 of record JBLHWU010000091.1, read on the forward strand.
GTACTTTTGGACGATTTCCATCGGTTCAAGCTCTTCGAGCCTTGCTTTCTTCGCAATTTTATCCTCTGCATCCGAATCTGCATCGCCTACCAAGTGCCCAACGTCGGTAATGTTTCGCACATAGCGCACCTTATATCCGCTGTGCAACAGATACCTGTATATAACATCAAAACTGACAAACGTGCGGCAGTTACCCAGGTGTACATCGCTGTAAACAGTAGGACCACAGACATACATTCCAATGTGTCCTTCGAGGATGGCTTGGAATGTCTCTTTTTGTCGGTTTAGGGAGTTGTAAAGTTTGAGATTGTTTTTCATGCCGCAAAAATACAATTTTGTTAAAAAGAAATGGATAGGTATTTAGAAAATAAAAAATTCAAGATATAAAACAATGAACCAAATAACTTTTTAACAATGATTTAAGTTCATATTTTGAATTGTTTTAATGTAATAGGACTGAAAAAGTCGTTCCAAAAAAAATGTGCGTTATTATATTTCTTAATAGACGTTATGAATGAGTAGCTTTTTTAGAATTGATAATCAATAGTTTGCGAATTATCCAGAGTCGCCATTCATAAAGTCTAATATTAGCTAAATTTAAATATAATTTTAGGAATATTCGCTTTCTTTCAAGGTTAAAAAGTCTGCTTCTTTGCAATGTAATTAAGACAAAAAAATTATTAACTAAAAATATTTCATCATGACAATATTGCAAATAAAATCAATCTTCATCCTCGTAATCGCACTTTTAATCTTAATAACTGTATTTTCTCAGGAGGTAGTGTATAAGCCCCCTAATTAACCAGACAAAATTACAAGACAAAAAATGTAATTTTGGATATGGAAAAACGAAAATGGACAAAAGCGGCACGTTTTAAAAGCTAGTGCAACGCCTCATAAAAAATTAATAAAAAAAACACGTTCTTTGCCATAAAAAATTACCATGGGAAGAAAGCTCTCTATTCCAAAGTCATTAGTAATGACAAATATGCAATATGATTGTAACTAGCAATTGAAAAATGGTTCTTCGTCACCTTTGGTTAAGAAAGGTTAAAACTGCTTTGTAGGGGGCTTTAATTAGCCCTCGATTAATGATTTTTATTTTGTTTGTGAGATAGTATTTAGCCGATGTTAGATTTTGGAAGTTTGATAAACTCATGTTGGATTTCCATTTTTTTATCAAAAAAAATCTATTGATTTGGAAGAATCAGAAATTAAGAAAAAAAATAAGCCCATACCGTTGTGGTATAGGCTTATTTTTTTTGATAGCTTTTAAATCGAGGGGCTAAAAAAGAAGTAATTTTAAGATTGATGTTATTCCAGTAATTAAGTACGTGACACTATTTATTGGGGTAATTTGAAAACATCTTTATTCCGCTATTTTCCTCTTAAAAATAGTTCCGTGATGTAGACCATGCAACGATTTTTAAAAGAAAACTATCGAAAAAATCTTGCTTTCAAATTTTACCCCAATAAATAATGTCACGTACTTAGCTAAGGCAATAATTTTTTTTCTTCATTAGACTTTATTTGCAAAAATAATCCATATTCACGCACAAGAGAAATAAAGCGCAAAAAATGGATTATATAAAAATACGAAGTCGCCCAGAAAGTTTCCAATCACTCACATCTGTGACAGTTGAGGAATTCGATGAAATGTTAGCCTATTTTGAACGAGAGATTAAATGGGAATTCCGATTAAATTCTCGTGGAAAATGCGCAAAAATCGTGGGTGCCTCCCAAATGTATTACCTGATGTTTCAATCTTTCTATTTTTCACATTAATCTACCTGAAAAATAACCCTTTGCAAGAATACCATGGAGCTTCATTTGGTATGTCACAGGAAGTTGTTTCGGTTATGATAAATAAAGGTCTCAAAGCCTTACAACGAACGCTAACAAAAATGGGGTTTCGTCCATGTAGAGATGGAGGATATTTCGAGAATTTTTTAGAAAATTTTCGCTCAAAAGGTACTGATAACGATGATGATGGAGAGGATAGCAATCATTTTTATGTTGATGCAAGTGACACTCATATCAATCGCCCAAAAGAGAAAGAAGAGCAAAAATCGCAGTATAGCGGAAAGCATAAAACTCATGGAATAAAAAATACTTTCGTAAGTGACGAAAAGGTAAAAATTCTTTACTTAGGTCCAACCACTA
>JBLHWU010000092.1:0-24294 GCA_047629355.1 Saprospiraceae bacterium
TTCCCTTTAAAAAAACACAAAAAATAGTTCCGTAACGAAGGCTATGCAACGATTTTTTGAATTCTTTAAAAGAAAAAATTACGGCGCATTATGGTCCAACTTATTAAATCGTTTTTACTTAGTCTCATTTCTCCATTTTATTTGAAGCAAATCATAGATTATATCAGATAAATCGTCAATCGCATCCCCTGTTGCATTTTCAGGTTCTTCAAGAATTTTCTCAACATTTAAAATAATGTGATACCAGCCAAAATCATTAAAGTTGCTTCTTACATTTTCTTCTACCTTGGAAAACTTCTTTTTATCGAAATCCCCATATTCCTTATCATCGTATTCAAAATTAATTTCAAAATACTTTGAATAAAGCTTAACCAGATTCTTTTCTAAATCCTTTTCTTTATGTTCTACCTCAATATTTGATTTGAGTCCGTATTTTATTATTTCATCAATTATTTTAATTAATTCTTCCAAAATTCAACTATTAATTTTTAAAATTGAAAAATATCTATTCTAAATTTCCACCTCCTCTCCCAACTCCGGAATCTCCACATCCTCAAATCCTTTCGACCCCAAATATCCTTGAAAACTCGTTTGCCGCTTAATCTCACCATGCACCAAAAATATCTTCTTCGCTCGTCCTTTTTGATTGGAAATGACACTCGCTATTTCGGCTCTATCCGCGTGGGCAGAGAAAGAATCCATCTCTTCGATATCAGCCAATACAGGTTTTACTTCGCCATATAGTTTTATTTCCTTTATACCATTTTTCAACATCCCGCCAGGCGTATGTGGCGCACAATACCCAACGATAAGGAAGGTATTTTTCTTATTCGCAATGTTATTTGCCAAGTGATGCCGCACCCGTCCTGCATTCATCATGCCCGACGAACTAATGATAATACACGGCTCATTCGAATCATTCAACGACTTGGATATCTCGACATCACGGACATATTGCAAGTCATTGAAACCAAAAGGATTCGGGTCAAGAAGTAAATATTCGTGCAATTGATTGTCGTAACATTCTGGGTGTGACCCAAAAATTGCGGTTGCATTTACGGCTAACGGACTATCCACATAAACGGGGATTTTTGGCAAGACACCCGCCGTTTCCATCTGGTCCAGCATATAAACAATCTCCTGTGTACGGCCAATCGAAAAGGCTGGAATGATAAGTTTTCCCTTCTTTTTCAGGCAAGTATCTTTGATGATTTCTAAAAAGCGGTTAGATTCATTCGGCGCACTTTCATGTTCTTTATCGCCGTAGGTTGATTCACAAATCAAAAAATCTACTTCTGGCATCGGCTGCGGATCCCGCAAAATCGGACGATTCGGACGACCAATGTCTCCCGTAAAACCAACCCAATGTGTCTTTCCATTTTCAAAAATCTGCAAGGTCACACTTGCACTTCCCAAAATATGCCCTGCATCCCGAAACTGCACTTTTACATCTGGATGAATGTTAAACCATTTATCATAGCCATAACCTTGAAACATCCCCATCGTTTTCGTCACATCCTCGCTGCTATATAGAGCTTCTCGCAATTCACCTCCTTTACCTCGTTTTTTCTGCTTTCTATTGTAATACTCAGCGTCGCGTTCTTGAATTTTAGCACTATCCAATAACATAATCGACGACAAACTCCGGGTTGCATGTGTCGAATGAATACCACCAGAAAATCCGTCTTTCACTAACTTCGGTACACGTCCCGTATGGTCAATGTGCGCATGAGACAATACCAAACAATTGACATCTGCAGGCGTAAACAACCAATTGTCATTGAAATCCTTCATCTCCTTATCATTGCCCTGATACAAGCCACAATCCAACAAAATTTTATAACCATTCTCCAATGTAATCAAGTGCGCACTTCCCGTAACGGCTCTTGCTGCGCCGCAAAACTGAATTTTCATATTGTTTAGTTTTTCAAAGAATACAGAAATCAGACCGCTTTGCTGTCAGCAGTCAGATTTAGAACGTGTTCTTTCTGACTTCTGACAGCAAAGCGGTCTGATTTCTGTATTCTCTTTTGATTTAAATCGACGGCAAGATACAAAAAAGAAAAGGCTTAGTCGGGGAGACTTTGCCTTCTTCTTATTTATAGCGACATAAGGTGTAGAATGGATAAATAGAGGAAACATTCAGCAACAAAATGATTTATAACTTTAATGATGCAAAGATGCATCTCTCGTTTTAAATCGGTGTGAATGCTAAATTAAGTTTGCGTAAAAAAACGAAAACCAAAAGTTTACATTTAAAAACGCACCTCCGCACCTACCCCATAATGGTCAGAAAAATCAAATTGATACCGTTCATGACTGCCAATCTCCAAGTCTTTATCCGTTAGAATAAAATCAATTCTCAAAGCGGGAATATTTCCAGCATAGGTGGTTCCTAAGCCAAGTCCTTCCTCGCAAAAACTATCTTTTCGGTTGTTTGCTAATGTACGATAAGTATAAGAAATCGGTGTGTCATTGAAGTCACCACAGATGATGACCGGATGCGGGCATTTAGCGATATGTGCTGCTACTTTATCTGCTTGCTGAGCACGAATTTTAGCAGCCTGCCGATAACTGCCCATGATGGTTTTGATGTCAATCCAAGTTTCTCTTTCACGGAGGTCACCGTTTTTGGCAATCTTGGAAGCCGTGCCTGATATTTTATTAGATTGTAGGTGCACACTATAAACACGGACTGTTTTTTTCTGCATTTTCACATCTGCCCAAACGCAAGAATTCCCCGTTTTTTTACCAAAATAAATTTTGCCTTTATCTTTTACTGGTAAATTCGTCATGATACCGTTAGTAATATGGTGAGTAACTTTTTTTAGTCCAAAAACTTCACCTATTTGTTCCGCCAAATTTTCACTCATTTCCTGCCCAGCAAAGATTTTCACCGCTCCAAATGCTGCTTTTTGCTTTTTAAATTCACCCAATTGATTGCCGTAGACCCAACCCGATTCTTTGTCCCAACCTCGTAAGCCATATAGATTATAGCTCACAATTTTAGTTGTATTCGACAATTCTTTTTCATCAAAATTAGTCCCAAAAAGTGTTGGTAAATAATTCATTCCCAAAAGCAAACAGCCGATAGAATACAAGGCATACCAATGTTTTTTTCTACCCCAATAAATGATAAAAATCAGGTTGCTCAAAACCAACCAAGGATAGAGTAAGCCAAAAAAGGAGAATAAGGAAAAAGTATCAGGACTGACCTGCGGCGCAAGATAGGCGGGAAAAGTAATGAGGATTAGGAGTAGGTTTAACCAGCGCATTTGGACTATTTCGATTGTTTGGATTATTTCGATTATTTCGATTATTTCGATTGATGGATAATCGAAACAATCGAGTTAATCAATCTTTCTTACTTGCATTATATAAAAAATCTTTCTCTTCTGCTGTTAAATTTTCATACCCTGAGACTTTTATTTTATCCAAAATACCGTCTAATTTGTCTTGATGCGACTGCCCACTTTGTGTTGGTGGAGGTGTCGATTTTTGTGAACGAGCTGAGCGCTGTTTTTTAGGTTTTGACTGTGGTGGCTGATAATCAACACGAACAGTTGACCCTTGTTTCGATTTTTCACCAACTAAACCTTTGAAAAAATTAGCAATATTGTCTAAAATTCCATTTGTCCGGCCAATTAAGTCCACATTCTGATTGTCCCAAAGATAAACGATAAACCAGCCCATTGCTGCGCCTCCGATATGTGCCAAATGTCCACCCGTATTGCTATTTTCAGAAATAGCAATCAGGTCGATAATGATGAAAACCGCAACAACATATTTAATCCGAACAGGTCCTAACAATATCAATCGCACTTCGTAATCTGGAAATTTCGACGCTGCCAACATCATAAATCCATTCACTGCTGCCGATGCGCCCAACATATAACCACCAATCATCCAAGGAATTGGCAAATTGGCAACGAAAAAGTAAATGAAAGCACCCGCCAATCCACTCAATAAATAGGTTGGTAAAACCACGCGGTCACCCAAAAAATCACCGACGATGTTTCCAAACCAATATAGTACGACCATGTTCCAAAACAAATGCCAGAACGATTCGTGCAAAAACATATAGCTAAAAAACACCCATGGATGCGTCAGATTGTGCAACCAATCGTCGGACATCATGAAGAACTGCAAAAAGGTGTTGTAACCTCCTTGCCCCGCAAAGCCTTTGACAAAAATACTCGCTAATAATATAACTAAAAACACCGTCACGTTAACCATGATGATGCGCGTAAGCATACTACCAGACCGAAAATTATTTCTTATGTCGTCCCAAATTGACTCAAACATATTTTTTATTTAAACTGGCAAATCACGCACGGAAGACAGGGCGCGGTTTGTCAAATAAGGATTTTTCAAATGATACACTGTCTAACGAAAACAGTGCGCCTTGCCTGCAGCGAGGCAGTTGAGATTCTTGATGGTCAAAAATGGTTTTTACAAAACTGCTTTTGACTATCAAAAGTCCTCTGGCTAAAAGTCAAAAAACTTTTTTTTACACAATAGTGCAAGGTCTTTTGAAACAAGCATTTTACAAATTTGTTCCAAACTTTCGCCAGTATAGAATTAATAAAACGCCAAAAATTGCGCCACCTAGATGCGCAAAATGCGCTATTCCATCGTCCACTCGACCAATTCCTGCAAATAATTCAATCGCTGCATAACCCATTACAAAATACTTCGCTTTCATCGGAATTGGAGGAAAAAGTAGCATAATTCTTTGATTTGGATACAGCATTCCAAACGCTGCCAACAAGCCAAAAACTGAACCAGATGCACCCAAAACGGCACCCTTGCTTTCCATATACATCATGACCATCTGCGCCGCAAGAGCACCAAATCCACAAAAAAGATAGTAAAACAAAAAGCGTTTAGGACCCCATGCTGCTTCAACCGCCGAACCAAACATATATAGACCAAACATATTAAATAGCAAATGAGTAAAATCACCGTGCATAAACATGTGAGAAATAATTTGGACAGGCATGAATGGAGAACCTTCCATAAAAGGATAATAGAATGCTAAAAGTCCGTATCCTTCTTTCCAAATATAATGGGTTAAAACAAACATCAATATGTTGATGATAATTAAATGTTTTACAACTTCCGTAATTCTCTGCATTTCTTATTTTATTGAAAATTTTAAGCAGTGTTTCAAAATCTATTTTACAAAAAAAAGAAGAATTCAGTACTTCACTTCTTTTTTTTCGATAAATAGCGGATTAACATAGATAACGAGGATAATTAATTTTTCTCAAAAATTCAATCAACCAGTACAGCTCCGTACGCCATTTACCGTCCGCCATCTTTAAATTGCCGTTCCAATTCCCCCAAATCATACTCCAAAAAGCAACTTCGCCCCGACGGACTTTTGGAATGCACCGCACAGCCAAACAATTTATCCACTAATTCTTGCATTTCCGCAATCGTCATCGTTTGTCCGCGTTTTATCGCTGAACTACGCGCCATTGAGCGAGCAATATTTTCTCGAATATCCAATTTCAAATCGACGTTGGCTTTGTATTGTTCCAACAACGTTTCGATAATTTTTTGCTCATTCACCCCTGCTTTCATATCCGCAGGTACGCCATGTAGCACAAAGGTATCTTTACCAAATTCTTGAATATCAAAACCCAATTGGTTGATTTCTGGTAAAATATCCTTCAAAATCACCGCATCCATCGGCGAAACGGTCACGTTTTTTGGAAACAATTCTTTCTGAGTGAAAGTTTGCTTATTTTGTAGTAAATTCAAGTATTTTTCATACAAAACCCGTTCATGTGCCGCCTGTTGGTCAATCAATAAAAAACCTGATTTCAATTGACTTACAATATACGAACCATGAATTTGATACGGTTGTTTTTGTTGTTTGGAAAACGTACCGCCAGCGTCATCTAATTGATAATCGTCCTCGCCCCACTTACTTTTTATCGTAATAGAATCGCCACCTTCTGAATTATTTGAAGCCTTATCGCCATCCAAATCATCCAATCCAGCGTAGAGTTTTTGCCAGTTTTCTAAATTATTTTTCTCCCGCGAAGAAGTCGATGAACCACCGCCGCCACTAAAATTATTACTACTCGCCCCCCAAGAATCGTCCGACTGTCCAGCCGAAGCCTTACTCACAAATGTCTCTATCCGCACATTACCTGATCCATCTGACGGCATTTCGGTCTGTCGCTGCGCAGCGTGTCCACCAAAATTTTTCATAGGTGAAAAACTACCTTCTTGCTCAAAATCCAACGTTGGGATGACATTGTGTTGCCCCAAAGCATGACGAACGCCTACTTTCAGATAATTATAAACCAATCGCTCATCGTCAAATTTTATCTCTTGTTTAGTTGGATGCACATTGATGTCAATGCGGGCAGGGTCGATGTCCAAAAAGATAACATACAGTGGGTATGAACCTTTTTTTGATAACAATTCCAATTCCTCATACGCACCCATAATCGCGTGATTCAGGTAGCTGCTTTTGATAAACCGGTTGTTCACAAAGAAGAGCTGTTCGCCGCGTGTTTTCTTTGCATATTCGGGCTTTCCGATATAGCCGTATAGCCGCAATGCCTCGGTTTCTTCTTGAATTGGCACTAATTTTTTATTAGAATTAGTCCCAAAAACGCCAACGATTCGCTGCCGCAATTTGCCCGCAGGCAGGTGAAAAACTTCCGTATTGTTGTGATGAAGAGAAAAGAAAATTTCGGGATGCGCAATGGCAATCCGCTGAAATTCGTCGATGATGTGCCGCATTTCTACGGTGTTGGATTTCAAGAAATTCCGTCGCGCAGGCACATTAAAAAAGAGATTTTTAACACAGAAATTCGTTCCAGCATTGCACTGACACGCCTCTTGCAATTTGACTTCCGAGCCTTCTACGACCAATCGCGTTCCCAAATCTTGGTTGTGTGGTCGCGTCCGCATTTCCACTTGCGCCACCGCCGCCATTGACGCAAGTGCTTCCCCACGAAAGCCCATTGTTTTGATTTCAAATAAATCTTTTGCCGCCCGAATCTTAGACGTCGCGTGTCTTTCAAAACTCATTCGCGCGTCTGTTTCAGACATTCCGCTGCCATCGTCAATTACTTGAATTAACGCCTTCCCCGCATCTTTCACTATCAATTTTACACTCGTTGCCCCTGCATCTATGGCGTTTTCCATCAACTCCTTCACCACTGAAGCAGGGCGTTGTACCACTTCTCCAGCCGCAATCTGATTCGCAATCGCATCGGGCAATAACTGAATAATATCTGCCATTCTTTTTATTTGGAAGGAGTCAGGTGTCAGGAGTCAGAAATCAGAATATTCCAAAAATCGAAAAATTCTGACCCCTGACTCCTGACACCTGATACCTCTATTGTAACGCTTCCATGATTTGCGGCAAATATACTCTAATAAAACCATAAGTCAGCACCATGAGGAAGACCAAAACGCCCAACATCACAAAATTTGACTTACGAATGGCCTGTTTGCGGATTGTCCGATCGGAAGTATAGCCACCTCGATATTTTAAGCCTGAAGAGATTCGTTCTTTTCGACCTTCCATTGTGTCTTCGCGAAGCTTAGCACGACGGTCGCGGCCTGCTTGTCGTTCCTCTTCTTCGGGGTCGTAATACCGAGGAATAAAGTTAAAATGTCGCGGTTTTGGAGATTTAAAAATTCGGAACGATGCCATATTGCAGTATTTTTTCGATTTTCAAAAATCAAAGTTAGGAATAATCTTAGACTTGCTTAACAAGAAAAAAAACAGTCTGTTTTGAAAAGAAAGATGTAATTTCAAATGAAATAGTTGTGTCCTATCCTACTAAGTAAGTGCCCCTAAATAATCGACACTTTTCGACAGGACTATTTTCCGTTTAAAAAACTTAAAAACGCCTCCAATAGAAGGACTATTAAAGGATTTTTTAAATTTCTTAAACAAAAAATATCCTCTGTCAAAAGTGTCGATTATTTAAGGTCACCTACTTAAGGAACGCGAAAAAAATAACTATAGATTCTTGACAGGATATTTTGCCCTCATTTTTCACTTTGAAAATGCTCATTATATCAACATAAATCGCAGTTTCGAAGCAAAAATTAAGAACAAAACCTCACTCGCAAGAATATACACTTATTTTATTTCGCGTTCCCTAACACCCCCTAATCTAACATTAAAACTTTCCATTCGTATTTTTCCAATCCGCCTCTGCTGGAATTGTCTCAATAACATCCCAGTGCTCTACGATTTTTCCATTTTCTAATCGAAATAAATCATAGTACGCAACATGGTCACCTACACCAAATTTACCTTCACTAACGGTAAAAAAATAACTTCCTCAACTGGACAGGACAAATTCCTCTGTCCAGTTGAGTAACTTATTATTTCATCGTTACTAAGTGTAATTGATAAGGAGAATGGTCTGTTTAAATGTGTGTTTTTTTTTTAAAAAAAAATGTGGGAATGTGAAAATATGAATTGATGATTTTGTAGCTGAAAATTTAACAGGTTTTAAGAATAGTCAATTTTTATAAAAATGTCCAAAATTAAATTAACCTGAAGTGTTTTTATGAAATTTAATTCTTTTAAAATTTTTCATAATTAACTTTATTTTGGTGAAAAATTGAAATAAAAAATCTATTGAGTTTTCAGTTTGTAAATAATCCCTTTTAAAATTACCTTGCACCCTAAAAGTGTACCGCAAACTTATAGTTTGCGCACGGTACATTCGCAAATTGAAAATTTGCGGTACACTCAGCACTCAATAATTATCAAAGATGAATTTTCTAAAATACCTTTTCCTTTTACTTCCGTGTTTAACCAGCGCGCAAGCACCGACTCAAACCATCTCCGGTAGTATTTTCGACGAAACCAATCACGAACCCCTAATTGGTGCAAACATCATAGTCCTCGACCACAAACCATTATTGGGGACAATCACGGATTATGATGGGCAATTTATTATCGAAAATGTCCCCGTTGGACAGCGAACAATAGAAATCAGCTACACGGGCTACGAAATCAAAACCATCAATGATAAATTGAATTCTGCTCGCCCATGGACGCTGGAAATCAACCTCAAACCAGAATCTCAAACCCTCACAGCAGCCGTCGTTCGGCCTGATAGCGAACCAGTAAATGAATTATTTAGTGTCAGTACGCGCTCATTAAGTTCTGATGAAATTGAACGCTTTCCGACTGGCGCGAGTGACCCTGGACGTGTGGCGCAAAGTCTGCCAGGTGTTCAACCTTCAAAAGACAATGAAAACGATATTATTATTCGTGGCAACTCGTCCGTTGGTCTGTTGTGGCGGCTCGAAGGGGTCGACATTCCGAATCCAAATCACTTCGCGCGAATTGGTTCGGCAGGCGGTGGTATCACGATTTTTAGTACCTCGGTGATTGCTAATTCTGATTTTTCGACAGGGGCATTTCCGGCTGGATATGGAAATGCATTTGCGGGTGTTTTTGACATGAATTTTAGAAATGGAAGCAAGCAAAACCGAGAATATACCATTCGTGCAGGTTTGTTAGGATTGGACTTTGCAGCGGAAGGTCCTTTGAAAAATCAGTCAGGTTCCTACCTATTTAATTACCGATATTCAACCTTAGGGATTTTGAATAATTTAGGATTATATTTGGTCGGTCCGCGAGTTCGAAATACCTTTCAAGATTTTTCTTTCAACGTTCGCTTCGATGGAAAAAATCCGAAAAGTATTGTCAAAATTTGGGGTATCGGTGGCTTGAGTAAGGAGCGTGAAGTGACGGAAGATGTGGAAGATTGGGCGGTGATTGGCGATTCTTTGACAACGCGGTCAGGTTCGAATATTGGCGTGGTTGGCGTAACACATACGCAATTTTTAGAGTCGAATGGTTATTTAAAAAATACCTTAGCGGTAATGAGTCAGAAGGTCTTTTTGAAAAATTATTTGGAAGACAAAGAAGGAGAGGAGACGATTATCAATAATCAAGGTTTTATCAACGGTCGCATAACTTGGGGAACGGCTTTACATAAAAATTTAACTAAAAATGGTTTTTTCAAAGCAGGAATGCAGTCGAGTTTGTTGCTATACGATTTGAATTATGATTCCATTTTGGTAACTGAAAATGTCAAAAAAGAATTCATTCACGAAAAAGGAAGCACCGTATTGTTACAGCCGTATGCGCAGGTGCAGTTGCGCCCGAATGCGCGATGGACGTTTAATTTGGGGCTACACGGAATGTATTTTGCCTTGAACAATTCAGCATCAATTGAGCCACGCGTAAGTGCCATTTATCGTTTGAATCCGCAGCAAACGCTGACTGTTGCCTATGGTTTGCATAGTAAAACAGTGCCGATTGGTTCGTATTTTACGGAAGTGAATGGGGAGAAAGTGAACGAAGATTTAGATTTAATTAAAGCGAATCATTTCATTCTCGGCTACGATAATATTTTCAAATCAGGTTATCATCTGCGGATAGAAATCTATTATCAAAATCTATGGAATGTCCCTGTCGGCATCGACAATCGAGATACGTATTGGTCGCTGAATGATATTGAATTTTATGCCGCGGAACCCTTGGTAAGTGAAGGAATAGGACAAAATTACGGGATTGATATTTCGATGGAAAAGTCGTTTCGGAGTAGCTTTTTCTTTATTGCAAGCACAAGTTTGTTTGAATCCAAATTTCAACCTTTGAATGGCGAAACATACAACACTTTATACAATAGCAACTTCACGGCAACGCTCACAGGTGGTAAAGAATGGGCGATTAAAGAAACCAATTTCTTTCAAATTGGCGCAAAAGTGCTCTACAATGCAGGAAATCCTTCCACGCCTTTGACGGACAATACCTTGCTAACAGACTTGCCACCCGAAGATTTCTCTCGCCCGTATGCTGACCGTGCGGCGTTTTATTTCCGTACCGATTTTCGGATTTCTTATCGAAAAAATAATCCGAAAAATTCCTGGTGGCTGGCTTTGGATATTCAGAATGCGACGAATCGGATTAATGAACGGGCGTTTCAGTGGAATTATAATATTGAGGATAATAGATGGGGAAGGAGGGCGCAGTCAGGGTTGATTCCGATATTGAGTTTTAGGATGGATTTTTAAGAAATTAAGAATGAAAAATGTTGAATTAAGAATGCGGGATACTGAATCAAACAGTGGGTGTGGGAATTTCTTTTTCTCCTAAGTTGAGTAGTTCTTGGACTAAATGGTGGATTAATATGCATGGGGCTTTTTCGTGGCATTGGGTGAAATTTTCATCACAGAGTTCCTCCAGTCTTATCGCTCGTTCAGGAGTTGTTCAATAGCAAGATTCGTATTTGGGATGATTTCATGGATAACAATTTGCTCAAATTTTTTCTTTTGCTTCATGTCTTTTTTGTAGCTAAAAGTACCATGTTGTAGCGTTCGAGTTAAATAATCATTTGGATTAGGTAAATTTCTAAAAACTTCGGTTAATCTATCATAGCAAAAAGCGCGTCTTTTATAATCCCCAATTTGAAAATCAATATCTTCAAAATGTAATAAGACCCATAATTCAAAAGCATCATTGCTCCAAGCGACTTTGAAACCTTTATCAGCTGCTAATTTGATAGATTCATTAAATTTAATGTGGTTCAAATGAATTTGTTCAGCAGCAGCTTCCACATCTCTATCAAAAACGCGCCAAATTTGAGTACCTTCTAAGCCTTCACTTACAACTGCTAATAATTCATTATCTTCCCCATATTTAATGGCATTGACAACATTATCAAGATCACTTTTTTGATTACCAATCAGATTGATTTTAATTTTATTCGTTTCAAAATACTTGAAATAGACAGGCTCGCTCACTTTGTCCTCACAAAAAATGATAAATGTAGGTAGCGAATCTGCTTCTCGTTCATCGTCTGTTCTTAAATCCCAGGGGTTGTTCATTGTTCAATAGTTTCAGGGTGTAATCTTCCAAAACAGGCACTGCACCGTAGTAACCTGCCAAATACTGCTTCGCGAAATCAGCATCATTGCGAATGCCTTTTAAATCAGCTAAAGAATAGAGTCGAGTTGATTCGTCGTCCTTCTTTTCTGTGAAGTAAAACTGGTCGCGGCGCATGATTGCAAGAGACATGAGGTTGGTGTCGTGGCTGGTGAAAAGGAGTTGGGAGTTGCTCCTATTATACTTTGGATTATTAAATAAACTAATTAATTTGATTAGTAAAGAAGGGTGAAAATTACTGTCGATTTCATCTAAAATAATAAATACTGGCGTAGGATTATTAAAAACACTTAATATCAATCCTGCTAAGTCAAACAATTTCCGCGTGCCAGCAGATTCATTATTTTTTAAGTTTAGGTGAATTGGTTCTGTAGTATTTCCCAAACTATTAAATTGCTTTACAAGAAAAATTTTCTCCTGTGGAAAAATTTCAGATGTATTATTAGTATCCTCATGTTTTTGTAGTACGATATCCTGCTAATTTAAGTTGAATTCGAAAAGAAGTTGTAACATTCCTCTTTTATAGTTATCTTCAATCCGTATCATTGATAACCACCTAAATCCTTCATGGGTAGCACTAAAATTAGAAGTAAAACAGTTTTTAAAGTAATTACGAATTAATTGACACTTACCACTTTCATCAAATGCAGCAGCATGTTTTAGATATAAAGAATGTTGGTAAGGAAGTTTAGATGGAATTTTTGCTTTATTAACCAAATTATTGATAATAACTTCTTTATCCTTTCTTTGGAAAAGGACTCGCATATTCTTTTCCTTCTTGCCATAAAGCCATTCATTAGTTACCATTTCACTACTCGTAAAAGTACCTAATTCAACATTTTTGCTTGTGACTTTTTTGACTGTTAGACCATAGCGATATTTTACATCGTAAATAACTAAAACAATCTAAAAAAAACATTCTGTAACTTCAGCATCATCCTGAAATAGAAACGGGTCATTTATATCTGATAAATTTGAATTTGAAGAAGGTTCTTTGTCAATAACTTTATGAAACAAATCCAACGCCTTAATCACATTACTCTTCCCGCTCGCATTCGCCCCATAAATCCCCAGCGTCTTAAACAACTTCATATCATCCGCCACAGCAATATTATTCGCATCCACTTCCGAATATCTTTCTGCACTTTTCAATCCTGTCGCCACAAAACTTATCGTTTGTAGTTCTTTGATTGACCTAAAGTTTTTGACATTGAATTCTACTATCATTTTTTTTGAAATTTGCTCGCTCTGTGCAAATTTACAGACAATATAGGTAATTTTTACCCCCTATTTGCAATATTTTAAATTCTAATCTAATAACCTACTCCGACCGCAACGCCTCCACCGGATTCCGATGCGCCGCCCTCAACGCAAAATACCCCGTTGTCACCAAAGTCAAAACCACCACCAGAAAAAATGCAACGCCATACAGTACATAATTCATATTCGCATGATACGCGAAAGTATCCAGCCATTTCGTCATAAAATACCGAGCCGCAATAAACGCAGGAATCGTCGAAACCATCACCAAAAACACGAAATTTCGGGTGAGGAGAAAGACAATATCTTTCGTTTCTGCGCCCAAGACTTTGCGTACGCCAATCTCTTTCGTGCGCTGTTCGGCAGAGAAAGAAGCCAAGCCAAGTAAGCCTAAGCACGCAATCAAAATCATCATCACGCTAAATAAAGTAAAAATTCGCGCCCGTATTTGGTCGGCTTCGTAGAGTTCCATGAAGGCGCTGTCCACAAAGTCAAACTCGAAGGGGGTATTTGGAAAAACTTCTTGCCAAGTTCGTTCGACGGAAGCGATAATGGCGGATAATTCAGAGGGGTTTTTAGGATTGATTCGGGCATGAATGTGCCCATTATGTCTATTTGGATAAAAAAGGAGTGCGGAAATTGGTTCGTATAAGGAGTTTTGATGAAAATCCTTAACCACGCCAACAACTCTTGAAATCGGTAAAGTATCTGCCGTCCCAAATTGTACTTTTTTACCAATTGGATTGTTCCAACCGAGGCGTTTGACCATACTTTCGTTGACCAAAACGGCGGCAATACTGTCCGTAGCAAACTCATTGCTAAAGTTGCGGCCTTCCACAATTTCAATGCCCATTGTCGAGAAAAAATCGTAATCAACGGAGTAGCCGTCCACGCCGTATTGTCCCATCGTCCCGGTGTTGGTTTCCATATTGGAAAGGTTTTTACCGTAACCACTTCCAGGCGTACTCGAAGCAGAACCAATTGATAATACCTTCGGGTTTTGGGCTAATTTCGTTTTTAAAATAGGTAATTTTTCATCTGCCAAATAAGGCGAAATTTCAAATTTTAAAATATTTTCCTTTTCAAAACCTAAATCTTTATCGCGTAAAAAATTCATTTGGTCATAAATAATACCCGTGCCAATCAACATAAAAATGGTGACGGCAAATTGTACGACAACCAAGGATTTTCGCAAGTTGACATTGCCGCTACCTTTGGCGTTGCTACCTTTCAAAATCGCAATTGGTGGAAAACCTGACAAGTAAAAAGCTGGATAACTTCCACCTAAAATGCCCACAAAAATCATTATCCCCACCGCACCCAACAAAACATTGGACGACCACAATAAATCACTACTCAGCGTCAAGTCAAAAGTCGCATTGAAAATAGGCAATAGCATAATAACGAACGCAAAACTCAGTACTAAAGCAAACAACGTAAACAATATCGACTCTGCTAAAAATTGGATAATCAACTGCCGCCGTTCCGAACCCAGAACTTTACGAATCCCTACTTCCATTGCTCTTTTGGTCGCTCTCGCGGTTGCCAAATTCATGTAATTGATACAAGCCAAAAGTAATAAAAATACGCCAATTGCACCGAAAATATAGAGAAAACCAATCTGTCCCGTCGGTTCAGGTTCGCCCTCAAAATCAGATTTTAAATGAATGTCTAAAAGTGGAATTAGCTCATATTTTACCTTAATATCAAATTGGTCAAAAATGGTGGTGACATGTTTTTCAATCACTTCGGGCAGCTTGGCTTCAAAGGATTTTGGGTCAGTACCTTCTTTCAATAAAACGTAAGTTAATAACCTAAATCCGCCCCAAGTATTTGGCGTAGGATTTCTGAAAATCTCTGCGGAACTGGCAGAAAAAAGCACATTTGCAATCAGATGTGAGTGATGCGGCATATCTTCATAAACGCCTGTCACTTTGTATTCCGTACCGCTGGAAGTGTTCAAAGTTTCCCCAATCGGGTTGTTGTCGCCAAAAATTCGTTTCGCCACACTTTCTGCCAATACCAAAGAATTAGGTTCTTGTAAGGCAGTTTTGCCATTGCCTTTGAGGAAGTTAAACGTAAAAACATCCGCGAAAGTCGAATCGACTAAAAACGTTTTTTCTGCAAAAAAAAAATGGTCTTTGTGTTCCAGTCGAGAGGTGCCATTTTCAATAAAACGGACATATTCCTCGACTTCTGGATAGGTTTCTTTCAAGTGCATCCCCAATGGCAATTGCGTCGAAGCCCAGCGAAAATGGTCGTCGGGTTCAGTCAAGTCAGAGGAAATTCGGTGAATTCGTTCGGCTTTGAGGTGGTGCGTATCGAAGCGAGTTTCTTCGGTTAGGTAAAGGAGAATGAATAAGGTGGTGGTGATGCCGAGCGTCAATCCTAAAATATTTAAGAGGGTGTAACCAGGTTGACGGCGGAAATTTCGAAGGGCGATAGTTAGGTAGTTTCTAAACACGGTGGTAATTTTGTTTTGAAAAATATATAGACGTATAGAAAAGACTCCAAAAGGTTATAAAGGTTGCAGAATTACGAAACTATTCGTATATTTTTTACCGAAAAAAGTGGCAAAAATATAATGAGTCAGACTTTTGCCACTGGTATTCCAAAATGTTAAAAAGCATTTTTTTAAAACTGAATCACCAAGTATACGGTAACGTAAGTTTTTTTTAAGCTTTTCGAACTTCATAAAAGGTACGCTTCCGAAGGCTGCGGCTGCGCACTAGAATTCATATAATTTTGGTACACATCGTTCACATCTGTTGCAAAAGCAGAATTGGCAATCGTTGGTTCATTGCTACAGGTACTAGCAGTGCTGCTGCCAAATTGTTGGGGTATCGCAAACTAGGTCACCGCCCGTGAAACAGGCGGTTTCTGAACAATCAGCTGTCCAAGAGCGATTGAGATTAAAATAGTGACCAATCTCGTGAACCATGATTTTGGAATTGTTTTTTTAGTTCAAAACGGCTTGCTTCTGCCTTACTTTCAATGCCCCAATTGATTGCATCAACATACAAATCATCTCCGCATAGACTACAATTTTCTGTGCTACTGCCTGCAAATACAACGCTTCCTCTGACTGCCACGAACGCGGACCAAGCAACATCACCGAAATCTGTATCAATAAAATAACGCCAAAAAGGATAAAAAGCCATCCATACCGATTCGGATAATCGCGCTCGGCAAAAATCGCAGACGTATAAAAAATAACCATTAAAAAGAAGCTGATAAAACCAATCCGCACATAACGCGTGTGTGCCCAATAGCTCAAATCATAAGGTATATTTCCAATTAAAATGTAGGAAATACCAGCAATAATGCCGAAAAAAGCAGCAATAGTAGCGAGTGCCTTTGTTCCACCTTTTTTGAAAAGACTCGGGACGGCAAGAAAAAATAAGGATATGCAAAGCCCCGTCACCGCCATCGTCGTTTTAAAAATTAGGCTCGTCGGTACATTCATTTCTCGATTGGGCAAACGATATCGACCCAAATCACTGAAAAAGTTGGTGGTAAAGGAATATGTGTCCAAATTAGGTTGATGAATACTACCACCTTTATATAGGTACATCGCCAAATGGACGAGTATCAGGAATTGGAACGTTCCGAAAATGCCAAGACTAATGAGTATTTTTTGCGTTTTTGCAGACATGGAATATTTTTTAAAGGTCAGAAGTCAGAAGTATTCGATTGTTATTTATGACTGTTGACAGTGAAGTGGTCCGACTTCTGACTTCTTTTTTACCCACAAAGAAAGGATGTTTTTGAAAAATAAACGCACTTGTTAATTTTAATTGGAAAACTTTAACGCCCTGTTAAAAGAATCGTTTTCTCTGTCATTTTGGTTATACAACTCTTAAACGTTTGTAGAATTTAGGGGGCAAATTCACTCTCGTCGGTAATCCGTTTCCATAACATTTGACAAAACTTTTTACTAACGTTAAAACCTAATTATCATGAAAAATTCAAAAAATGTTTTATTCGCAATCGCATTCCTAATGGTTAATTTCTTGGCAATGCAGTCTAATGCGCAAGTTGATGTGACGGTCAATCCAATCGGGGCGTTATTTGGAGATTTGAGCATCGGGGCAGACTTTGTGATTAACAAAAAATTCAGTGTAGAAGGAACGATTGGCTTTGATAAAGGCAAAAATGTATTTAGAAATTTAGATAAAACAAGCATTCCAGTAGCC
Organism: Saprospiraceae bacterium; assembly: GCA_047629355.1. GTDB lineage: Bacteria > Bacteroidota > Bacteroidia > Chitinophagales > Saprospiraceae > CAYUNA01. Next base: position 17,413 of record JBLHWU010000092.1, read on the forward strand.
GCTACTGGAAAATTATATTTGAATCCGAAAAATGGCGCAGACCGATTTTATGTCAATTCTTTCTTGCGGGTCGTCAGCAAAAATTTTACTCATAAAAGTGGTAATTCCGAATACGCACCTTACACCCGAACCCGTGTTGGTCTTGGTTTTGGATTGGGTTATAAAGTTGTCAGTAGCAGCGGATTTATTTTCGATGTTGGCTTCGGCTTGGGACGTGCTTTTGTGGATAATGTTAATTTTAAAGGTCCTGGTACGGAAGATACAGTCGGAAGCAATAATTTTATGACGATGGGCAAATTAGCGATTGGATACCGATTTGGAGGTAGATAATTTAAGGAGAATACAAAAAAATAAAAAATTTTGTATCTTGAAAAAGCGAAGTCAGCGGGTGTTGGCTTCGCTTTTTTTGTGGAAATATATTAAAAAGTCAACTATCCATCTTCTCTCTGCCACGTCATTCCACTAAAATTTCCTACTTTTGCGCCCCCAAACCAAACCACTAGTTATTTTTTACAGTTACTTAGGAGGTTTTCAATAGGAATTGTACCTTTGATGTCTCAGAAAAATAGCCACTAATAATTTGAACGCAATTATAGATTGTTGATTCTATTTTTATAGGAAATATAATTTCAAGTAAAAATCAACATTCTAAGGAACGCGGAATTAATAAATTAAGTTTCTTTTCGTTTATTTCCCCCTTTTTACTGGGGTAATGGTATTCTAAAATGATGGACTATTTAATTTACAGTGTACTAAGGTAAAATGTTTTTGGAGTTTAAATAATAACTCAATAGAGAAAAAAATTATAAATTTTCGACCCAAATTTATATGAAAAAAATAGAACTGGATATCGTGGCATTGTCACACAGCGTGACGCAATCTCATAACTACGCCGTTGTTTTAGGTGAACAACACGGAACTCGGCGACTACCTATCGTTATCGGTGGTTTTGAAGCACAAGCGATTGCGGTAGCGATGGAACGCATGACGCCCAATCGACCATTGACGCATGACTTGTTCAAGAATGCTTTTGAAACGTTTCAAATTGACCTCCAAGAAGTCATTATCAACAACTTGTTGGATGGGATTTTCTACGCGCGCTTGATTTGCAATCACAACGGAGAAGAAATAGAAATTGACTCTCGTACGTCCGACGCTTTGGCAATGGCAGTGCGATTCAATTGTCCAATATATACTTACGAATTTATTCTCGATGCCGCTGGTGTGGTACTCGAAGACCCAGAAGACCCTGCTGCTGGTACGCGTCCGTCTGCCAAAAGCAAGCGTACTCCTGCCGCCGCCGCAGCTCCAGCGAATGCACCGTTAAAATCATACTCGATTGATGCATTGAATAAAATGTTGGCTGATGTCTTGGCGAATGAAGATTATGAAAGAGCAGCAAAGATTCGCGACGAAATGACGCGGCGGAGTGAGAAGAGTTAAATTGGGTGATTAGGTGACTGACTATTTAGTTGATTACTTACTGGTTTGGGCGTGTAGTATCTTTAAAAAATATAAAAGAGCAGATTGTTATGTCAACAATCTGCTCTTTTATTTTGGAGACTAGTGGCATAACCCTTAAATAATTACCATCCAATTTTGACATTTGAGAAGCGAGAAAATCCTAAGATTTTCGAGTTTTGTAAAAATAACTGCACGCTGTCTACGGCAGCACGGGTGGGGTCTTGAGAGAGAGAATGGGTTTGAGTTAAGTAGGTAAATATTTCAGGGTTGTTGCACTAGTTCATTTATTGAAAACGGAAAAACAAGGAGAATTCTATGATTGTCTATCTTTGCTATAAAATTGCAATTTCAAAACGATGAAGTACGCCGCACAAATCGCCAATCAGTTCAGAGAAGTTTATCTCAATGGCAACTGGGTTTCGACTAATCTAAAAACGCAATTATCCGAGGTCACTTGGGAACAAGCGAAGACCAAAATTGGTAATTTAAATACTATTGCTGACCTTGCTTATCATGTGAATTACTACGCGGCGGGCATCGGAAAAGTATTGGCAGGCGGGCCTTAGACATTCGGGATAAATATAGTTTTGACCTGCCGCCCATCAATTCAGAGGAAGATTGGCAACAACTTTTAACAAAAATGTGGGAAGACGCGGAACGTTTTGCTGGTTTGGTTGAACAGATGCCCGACGCCCAATTAGGACAGGGTTTTATTGATGAAAAATACGGGAATTATCACCGAAATATTCATGCGATGATTGAACATAGTTATTATCATTTGGGGCAGATTGTAATTTTGAAAAAGCTAATTTTAGAAGGAAAAGAGCTATGATTTAAACATTATTTCAAAAGCCTGAACTTCCCGACGCGGTGAGTTCAGCCCACCTCGTCGGTTGTGCGTGTGGAAATAGTAATATTATTTCCACCTATACCAGCGCTAGTGGCTTCCTGATTTCGTCGGTTGTATGTGAAAATAGCAAGGTACGAGGTGGGCTTCAACCCACCGCATACCACAGGATAAAATTAAATTTCTTAAATCATAAAATACATTATCATGAACAACATTTTTAAAGGACTTATCGCAGGTTATGGTGCAAAAAAAATGGGTGGCGGTTGCTTCTCTACCGTTTTAATATTTGTGGTTATTTGGATAGTTTTAGGTGGCTGTTAAGATAGTTTTTTTACTATTTTTGCGACTAAAAAACTTAAATGTCTAATTTACTCAATCGCCCGCATCCATTTTATGAGGATACTAAATCAACGGTCATTCGCATGACGATAATTGGTGGGTTAGTGGCATTTATTCTCATTGTTTTTCAGCCATTTGGAACAGACTCCTTTCGGCATCCATATAAAAATCTCTACTTGGCGGGACATGGTTTTATTGCATTTTTGTCTTTTGGCTTCTCCCTTTTGGGATTAAAGAAGTTGTTTCCTAATCAAGTTAATGAAGAAAAGTGGGTCGTCTGGAAGCAAATAGCCGTCTTGACCTTGGGGTTTCTATTGTCTTTTATTGGTTCTTATTTTTACATGAATTGGTTTTTTAGTCAGCCGTTTCATTGGATTAATTTTATTGATTTCCTGCCAATTGTCGGCGTCATTGGTTTGTTTCCTTGTGTTATTATCACCTTATTGGACAGCAATAAAAAGTTGAAAAAGCACCGTCAGATTGCTAAAAACCTTACCGAAAAAATTACAGCACCGAAAGAACAGTTGCAGACCATCTTATTGACGGATGAAAATGGAAATGCCGCATTTGAAGTAATTTTAAAAAATCTTGTTTACATCCAATCCGCCAGCAATTATGTCGAAGTCCATTATTTAGAAAGTGACAATATGAAAAAAACGCTTATTCGAAATACACTTTCCAAAATTGAAAAACAGCTTCCATTTGACAACATCAAAAAATGCCATCGTTCTTATCTTGCCAATTTAAATTTAATTGAAAAAATAACTGGTAATGCGCAAGGATATCGCCTGCATTTTCCATTTTCGACAGAAATTACCGTTCCTGTTTCCCGTTCAAAAGGCAAAGAATTATTGGATATTTTAGAAAAGTAGCTGTGCATTTCGTCCCAAACCCTTGATTTTCATACCAAAATGGAGCAACTCGCCCCATTCTCTTTGTGACCTATCCCTTTATCAAAAAAGTAGAATAAAAAGTCTATACATTTGTTCCATCGCAATTATTTTATCTGTAAAATTAGGAACAAATGAATCTTTTAAAAACCTATTCTACCATTATTCTATTCTTTTTAACCACTGTTTTTAGCTTTTCTAAATCTGAAAATAGTCTAAAAGGAAACGTCGTTGATGCTACTAATAATCAACCTTTATCTTATGTTAACATCGGTGTAATTGATACGCGACTGGGAACAATATCTTCTATCAACGGCAATTTTGAATTGTATTTAAATGGAGAAGTGAATCGGGAAGCAATCGTTCGGTTCTCCTATTTAGGTTATGAAACGCAAGATTTTACCGTTGGTCAGTTATTAAAAAAAGAAAATATTCAAATTGCTTTAAAAGAAGACGCTTTCGCCCTGGCGATAATCGAAGTGCGGTCAGAACCGACTCGTTTCAAAAAAATAGGAACGCGCAATACAGCTACTAAAATATACAACAATTTCCCCATCAACCGACAGCCAAACCAAAATTTAGGCTCCTCCGTTGGTCGCCGGTTTAATATTGGAAAAAGGAATGCGTATTTAGAAAACTTCAACTTTCACATTTCGGCTAATAACTTTGATGAAATCCGTTTTCGAGTTAACGTTTTTAGCATAAAAAATGGACGACCTGATAAAAATCTGAATGCAAAAGATTTAATTATTACCATTGAAGATAAGGCAAAAGGCTGGGTAGCAGTTGATTTAAAAAGTCAAAATATCCGCTTGGAAGAAGATGTAATTATTGCTTTGGAATGGATTTATCACTCTGAGAAAGGCGGCACGTTGAGTCTTCCGATGAATATTCCAGCGATGGGTACTCATTTCTATAAATACGGCAGTCAAAACCAATGGAAGCGGTTTCTGGGAATGAGTACCGCAATGTATTTAGAATATAGCTATTAACCCGCGCAACCCGCAACTCAAAACAACAATTATGACTTTACAAGAAATTATTAAAATCGTTATTTACATTCATGTCATCACTGGGACTTTAGCCATGATAGCCGGTGTCATTGCTATGATTGCTAAAAAAGGAGGGAAAATTCATAAAAAATCTGGATTGCTTTTCTTTTATTCCTTGTTGATTTCTGACGTGATTTCGCTCTTCGTTTCGGTCATGCCAGAACATGAAAACACCTTTTTATTCTGCATTGGCGTTTTTACTTTATACCTGATTATGGGTGGATATTTAGCGTTGCGCTATAAGCAAAAAACGGTTAATTTATTAGCGGATAAAATGCTTTCAACAACAATGTTAATCACGGGAATTGGAATGATTGCATACCCGATTATTCAATTTGGACAGTTCAACATCGTTCTTGGTGTTTTTGGAATGATAGGCATAGCAATGTCAATAATCGACTTTGCTCGTTACCGAAATAAAGCAAAGATGCGAGAAAAGTATTTACAGCTACATTTGTCCAAAATGATTGGTGGTTTCATTGCTTCCGTGACGGCATTTATTGTTGCAAATGGCATGTTGTCAGGCTTGATTGGTTGGTTGTCACCAACTTTTATTGGTGGATTAATTATCGGATATTGGACGATAAAGTTGAATCGAAAGCGAAAGAATAAAGCAAATTTAACGTAAAAAGCGGGTTGTGGTATCAATGATGTAGTGTGTTTTTTGAGGTTTTTGAGTTTTTTGATAATAAAATGGTAACATTGTTTTTTTTTTAAAATCACTAAAACGAAATCGATGAAAAATTTTTTACTTTTTGCATTCTCTATTTTAACAATCACAGCTTTTGCTCAAAATGCACCTGTGGATTTTGAACCCGCAGGCATAGGGACCGACTTTACCTGGGCAACTTTCGAGGCGCCTCCTATGGAGGAAAATCCTACTTTTAGTATCGTTACCAATGTATTGATTGATGCTAACAATCCTTCGGAAACGGTTGCCAAAATGGATATAGCGTATGCAACAAATGCTGGTTGGGGTAGCGCAGGATGCGAAACCATGCATGGCTCGGATATTGGACCTTTCACAATTACCACGGAAAATAACATGGTGAGCCTCCAGTTCTATCAGGTAGGATTTGCTGCTCCCGTAGCTTTAAAATTCGCCACAACTGATGGTGCAGCCTTCCCAGAAGTGGTCGTTCAAAATACAATTGCGGATGCTTGGGTTACTGTTGAATTTGACATGTCTGTTTGGATTGGTAGCACCCTCCCAGGAATACTCGATCAGGTTATTTTCTTTCCAAGTTATGCGCCTCGGGCAACTGGTCATGTGGTTTATTTTGACAACATCACTTTTGGAGAACAAGTGCAGTTGCCGTCACCAATGGTAGCCGCTCCAGACCCGACGATTGACGAAGTGAATGTCATTTCGATGTTTAGCAATGTTTATACTGATGTGACAGTGGATACTTGGCAAACGCCGTGGTCAGCAGGGATTTTGAGTGACATTCAGATTCAAGGAAATGACACGAAAAAATACACCAATCTCGAATTTGTTGGTATTGAAACCACGGGTGCGAATCTGATTGATGCAACTGAAATGCAGTTTTTTCATTTCGATGTTTGGACTCCTAATATGGCTAATTTTAGAGTAAAATTGGTAGATTTTGGCGCAGATGGCGGTTTTGATGGTGGCGACGATAGCGAACACGAAATTGAATTTGAAGGCATCACTCAAGGCGATTGGATATCTTACATGATTCCATTGACTGATTTTGTAGGTTTGACGGCTCAGAACAACATGGCACAATTGATTTTTTCGGGGACTCCTGCTGGCGAAGGCGTGGTGTATATCGACAATGTTTACTTTTCAAAAGATCCTGTTAGTACTAATGAATTGGCAATAGCTGATTTTAAAATATTTCCAAATCCAGCGCAGACTGATTTGAAAATTGAAACGGATGCTCAAGTTGAAAAAGTAGAAATTTACAATACAATTGGACAATTAATGATATCGGAAATCAATGAATCACAACTTGATATTAAAGGACTTTCAAACGGAAGTTACTTTGTAGTGGTGACGATTGACGGTCAAAAAAGAATGGAAAAACTGATTAAAAATTAGGCTTAATTTCAAGACAGATTGAGTAATATAGGAGGCGAGGATACGATTTTAAAATCGTGTCCTCGCTTTTTTTATTAGCTATGCGAATTAAGAGCTTAAAAAAGAGTTTCCCAATGTCATAAGAAGTCTTAATTTTGGATTAGGACATTCAAAAAAAAACTTAAAATGGATTGGGAAACAAAGCTCATCAAAGTTTACTTTTTAGTAAGCGAATATTCTTGG
>JBLHWU010000093.1:0-24031 GCA_047629355.1 Saprospiraceae bacterium
TTAATAGTGTCGGATAGCATTTGGATGAGTTTTGAATTTGTACAAGGCAAAAAACGCAGACATAGCCTTTGCTATGGCGAGTATTTTTAACGAAGTACAAATTTAAAAATCGCCAAATCATCCGACAAGATTAACTTGAATAACTACTTAGTCAACAACCTAGAGGTTATTAAACAGTAAAATATGACAATTACCCACATTTTTTGTTTGTAAAAAATCAGACGGAAGTAAAGAACTTAGTTCTTTGTAAACTCTTTTTGAAGAGAAATAGAAGAGAAAAGGGTATTCAAATGAAATCTAAAATGCAATAACTATAACAATAGAACACTCTGCATTATGATTCATTCGAATACCCGAAAATGATATATTTGTTCACTAATTATATAGTTGCAAAAATACTGCCAAAAAGGTGTCACAGATATTGTTTGAATGCCAATTTCAAGAAAAACATTATATTTATTTTTTAATTGAATTTAAAACACTAATTATCAATTATTTACACTATTATTTTTTAAACAATTGATTGATTATTTTTCAGTGACTTTATTTTATAATTGATAAAAAAGAAGTCACAAGTATTCTCTTTTAAAAAAAAAGCGATTTTATTACTTAAATTCACGTTTAATGACAGGGTATAATTACTAACCCGTAATTCTCAACCAAGAGTATTTATTTCTCCAAGGCTCCATAATTGGCTGTTGCATCAGTGGCGTATGATACAAATTCAATGCAAAACGATTGTATCCATGATAGAGTCCCATAGCTTCTGGCACATTTTTAGGTATTTTTTCAATTGGATTTTCTGCTAAAGAAATCATCCACTTTTCGGCATTAGTATGAAATAATTCGATAGGAATCTCTGTAATTTTATTCTGCTTTAAAAATAACTTCACCTGTTTTCGGTCTTGTAAAAGGACTAAAGGCAAAGTGGTTATTTGATTATTTATCAAAGATAGCTCTTCAAGTTGCGGTAATTTTTGCACCTCATCTGGTATCGACGAAATTTGATTTCCAGCTAATCCAAGTTTCTTCAAACGCTGCATTCTTGATATGGTTAATGGCACATTTTCTATTCCAGAATGGCTTATAGACAAAGACTCTAAATTCATATTCGTATCTAAATGCTGGATTTTATTATATGGAATGTCTTTGATACTAAGGCTGGTTAAATTCGGAAAATTCGCCAAATCAATCATTGCCTTTCCAGAAAATTCTTGACTATTGGTGGTCAACCTCAATAATTTCAGATTATTCATTTTGCGGATTCCTTCTGGACTTTCTCCTGTAAACAAATCAGCAATTCTCCACCCATCAATCGCAATCGAACTTACTTGTTGAAGGTCAAAAAACTGAATGGGAATCTCGGTAAGATACATATCATAAATCCACAAAGTTTCTAAATTACTCAACTTTGACAATTTTTCAAAAATAGACACGAAATCAGTTTCATGACTATTGCGAAGATTAATATTTTTAATTTTTGAAAAACTAAAAATCGAGTCTGGTAAGGTTTTAAACGGAAATTGTAGTTCAATTTGTGACAATTGTCGTTCGCGCTGATTTTCATCCACCATACCAACCACCCGCAGTCGATGCACCATCAAATAAAATTCTACAGCATCAAGTTCTGCATGCTGCCCAACTGTCTTCATAAATTCAGAATCTAATCGTCTTCTAAACCCGTCCCTCCAAGTCCTTTTCAGGTGTTCTTGCAAGTTTCTACTCGCATATTTTCTAAAGCATTTTCGAACCTTGTTTCTAATCGTTGACGCTTTACTAAAATACGCAATCGCTGTCAAACAGGAAATAATTTGATCTGAAACGCCACCACCTTCAATCAGTTCTAACGCCAGTAAAATATTATCATCGTCATCGCTAAACAACAATTTAATCAGATTTTCGGCAGAAGATTCATTCTCTGCTTCCATCAAATAAGGTGTATTTTCTCGCCACAATAACTCTTTAAAATCATCTTCGGTCAAAAAAATTACTTCCTGCTTAAGAAAATTTTGCAACGCCGTTTCGTTAGTCGTCGAAGTCAACACACCGTGCGTTACTTTTGCATTGAATTTTGAGGCGATACTAATTTTGGTTGTTTTACTAATTTCAGCAACCTCTTTTTTCGTCATTCCCGTCATCCGTCCCGCTACAAAGAACAAATCATCACTTTTATGCTGATGTTCTGTCTGATGAAACGGTAATTTGCTTTGCAATAACCCAAGTTCTTTCATTTCGAGGCTATATCGCAAGTATCTTTCTAAATCGGTAAGGTTAGCATCTTGATATTTTTTGATGAAAATATTTGCTTGTGTGACCAGTTTTTTATTACGAGTATTTATCTGAAAAGACGGAATTGGTCGTTTGGCTAAAGCCGCTTCTATTGAAAGTTCAAAAGTATAATTTTCTGGCGGTCGGAGTTGAATATTTCTCTTTTTGGCATCTAAATGTCCGATTTTTCCTAAGTTACATGGAATCTCATTAAAATTCATGGTTAAATTGGCAATTTCTAAAAGTGGAAATTCCCCTAGAACGTCGATTAGTTGTATAAAATTGGATGCTTTCTTTCCAGAAAAACACAAAGTGACTTCCTTCGTTTTTTTCAGCTTCGCTAAAGCTAAAAAATCTGAAATCGCGCTGTTATTTGACAAAATAAACAGACTTTCTAACTGTTTCATTCATCATTCAGAATCAACCACCACCACAAACCCTTTTTTCAGCGGGTCTAAATTTGCCTTCAACGTTTCAAAAAATGCTTCCCCGTATTTCAGATAAAAACCCATAAAATTGTCCGTTCGCTCCTGCAAACCATCATTATTTGGATATAGTTTATCCTTTAAACCAGCAATCTGATTCAAGGCAACATCATGCTTTTGCTTCTCTGCGCGCATAATTTTTGACTCCAAATTTTCGAGACTTTTCAATTGTTTTGCCTGTTCTGCAAAAACAGCTTTAACGAGCGTAGGCTCAATCGGCTCGGTCTTTTCAGCTACTTGCTCAAAGACAGCTTTCAAAGCTTCCTTTTCTGCTTCCAAACTCAATTCTGCGGTCGCATTTTCGTTGACAAATTGCTTAATTAATTCATGTTCGCCTTGAAACATGGCTCCCACAGAAAAGCCTAATTTATCAATTTTTTTAGCATTGCCTTTATCTACCCAAAGCGCGGAATTCCGACGAATTAGCATCGGAAAGTTAATACCAAAATGCTCAAATTGCGTCTTGCGTTCCAACCAATATGCCAACTCTCCACCACCACCGATATAGGCTAAATTGGGTAAAACAGCTTCTTCAAAGATTGGGCGCATCACCACGTTCGGACTAAATTTTTCGGGATGATTGTCAATTTCTGCAACCATTTCTTTTTCAGAAAAAGTCAAATCTGTATTCAAAACTTGGTAACTGCCATTTTCAAAAACAATCCGTTCCCGAATTTGATCATCCAAATAGAAAAAATTAATCTCGCGAGGAGTCGCTTGTCCTGAAAAACCTACTTTCTCCAATTCAGCCACCGTTTCCTCAACCAAAGCAATCGAAGGCTGCTTTAAAATCTCCTCTTTTATGATAGGAATAAAAGCCCGTTTCAACTTCGGATGGCTCATATTTAGCACCACCAAGCCTTCATTTTTAAACAACTCATGCACCATCTGAATCGTCGCCTCTGCATACAATTCATTTTCGGTGTACGCATCATTCATTATTTTAAAAATGTGTTGTGCATTCTCTGAACCTTTTAACACTCCTTTTAACTCTTCTAAAACGGACTGAATCTTCGCCGTTTTCATCTTTCCCACCGAACCCGTCTCACCACTTTCCCACGCTAATTTTTTTCCAAATAAGTTAGCATGATTCGCCTCTTCAAAATCATGGTCTTCGCCTCCAGTTACAAATACTGGAATAAACTGATTCTCCCCATATTCTGCATTCAATTGCTTTGCCAAATTAATCGCAGAAATGATTTTATAAATATAGTAAAGTGGTCCGGTAAACAAACTTGGCTGATGCGCAGTAATGACCGTAAATGTGCTTTTATCCGCAATTTTCCCAATGTTCTCTTCTACTTTTCCAGCTATATCCAAACGACTATACTGTTCTTTCAAAACCTCGACAATCACCTCGCGATTGATATTTTCCGTCGCTTTATCGGCAATCACATTTTTGAAAGAAGCTAAGTTGACGGGGTATTTATAAAACGGTTGAAGGGTTGGGTCTTCTCGATAATACGCTTTGTCACGCGAAGACAATTGAGGGACATCTTCAAAAGGAATGTGTAATATTTCCATTGTATCTATGGTGTGAAGTTGGTTAGTTCGTTTATTTTAAAAAATTCCATCATAAAACACACTTGCTGAGAATTAGTTGATTGGTTAATTGGTTGATTTATTATTTTCACTTTAAAAATATAAGTATTTTCAAAAAAAGACCCAACCCTTTTGGGGAATGTCCACGTCCTACTCTCTAACCCATCAGATAGGCAACGAATCAAAAGTTAATCTTTGTCATAAAATTGTAAAACACAAAATATTACCGTATTTTTACAGTTCATTAGGGATAACGCTCTCTTCCCAACGAATCACTTGAATTAATTCTCTTCACACCCCGAGGACAGGTCTTCGGAATTAAACCTTAAAAGTTATGACAACAAAAGTCGCTTCTACACTCTCGATGGTCTGTTTAGCTGCCATTATGGTCGTTACTTCATGTACAAAAGATACAGTTGATAGCACCGTAAAAAGCTATACCGACGCAGAATATTCTGTATTGAGCCAATCTTTGGATTTACCAACAGAAACTGCTAATTACAAATCTCCAGAATTACCAGCACACCTAGCTGGTGGTGGATTCGTTGGAAATTCTGTTTCTAATCATGGTGCTACTTTAGGTCGCGTCTTGTTTCACGACAGCCGATTATCTGTAAATAATACCGTTAATTGCGCAAGTTGCCACAAGCAGGAAGCTGCATTTTCCGACACGCGCGCATTCAGTTTGGGTTACGAAGGCGAGGAGTCTTTGCGGAACTCAATTGCACTTGGAAATGTACGTTTTTACTACCACGACCGAGGTTTTTTCTGGGATGAAAGAGCGCAGTCTGTAGAGGAACAAGTTCGTCAGACTGTATCTAATCACTTAGAAATGGGAATGAACTTTGATGAATTGCCAAACAAATTGAAGGAAGAAGAGTTCTACACAATCTTGTTTAGAAAAGCTTACGGTGATAGCGATATTACTTCTGACCGTATTGCCAATGCGTTGGCGCAATATGTACGTTCCGTTTTATCTTTTGAAGCTCCATTTGATAAAGCAGCTACGCAAACAGGGGGTAGTTCTTGGACTTTAATCAACGCTGATATGGTTGGCTTGTCTGCTCAAGAAAATAGTGGTCGTGCCATATATGCTGCCAATTGTTCTTCTTGTCATGGTAATATTGTCACTTTAGGAAAAGCAAAGGCTAATAATGGGTTGGAAATGGTCTATACAGACCAAGGTGTAGGTGCATTGACCAACAATCAATCGCAAATGGGTATCTTCAAAGTTCCCCACTTGCGTAATATTGGCTTGAGCGCACCTTATATGCACGACGGGCGATTTGCGACTATTGATGCGGTCATTGAGCATTACAGCACAGGAGTTGTGGCTCATGAAAACTTAGATAACTTATTGCCCGTTGGTGGGTTCAATTTCGCGGCACAAGAAAAAGAAGATTTGAAAGCATTTTTGGGTACTTTGACGGATACAGAGTTTACACAAAAAGCAATATATGCGACTCCTTTTAAATAATTATTCGGGATTGGTTATTTGGGTAGGAATCCGTTTATAAGGAATGAGAATTAAATAAAGGTACTTTTTTAAGCGCGCGTTTTCGTTCCTAGTGCAACAACCCTTAAATAACTACCTACTTAATTTGAGAAGTGAGAAAATCCTAAGATTTTCGAGTTTCATAAAACATAGTGCGCCTCGCCTTCGGCGAGGCGGGTGAGATTATTGAGGGATGAAAACAGTTTTTACAAAATCATTTTCACCCCTCAAACTACCTTTGTTTTAGATAGGTAGTTATTTTTGGGCTACACCACTAGTTTTTGCTTTCAAAGTGCGACTTATGTTGATATAATGAGCATTTTTAAAGTGAAAATATGGACTAAATATCCACTCAAAAATGTAAGATTATTTATTTCGCGTTGCTAAGTTCTTTATCCAAGTAAGATTTTCCAATAAAATAAAATAAAATAAAATAAGGCTGATTAGAAATTCTAATCAGCCTTATTTATTGCGCTAAACTTCCGTGCGCCATGCGCCAGGAACAGTAAGCCGTCTTTTATCTTTTTCCTCCTTTCAACACCTCTTGCAATTGCTTTAATTGGTCCCAATCACCCACAGCTGCGATACCTGCTTGTTCCGCCCAAGTCGTTGGTTTATGCATTCGGAAACGTGGTCCAGCGGTTGCCAAAACTTTTTCCAACCGTTCGATTTTCGCTTTCGACAATTGTGCAAATGTCATGATGCCATCAGCTTGTAGTAAACTTTCAATCTTTGGACCGACACCTTCAATTCTTTTCAAATTGTCTTTCGTTGAAGTCGCCCGTTTAGTAGGTTTCACTGCTGATTTGCGTGGATTAGTCGGTGCTTTTACAGGCGTTTTCGGTGGCATTTTTTCTTTTCGAGCAGCCACACTTGGCACAGCATAAGGCGTTCGCTTAGTAGCAACCTTAGTCGTAGTCGTTGGTTTTACCGACTTTACAATTGGCGTAACACGCTGTGCTTTTTTAACAGTAGCCTTCGGGCTCGCTTCACTTTTCTTCGTCACTTTAACTTTAGCGGGCTTCGCAATAGTCGTTTTTTTAGTAGCTTTTGCCGCTTTGTTAGCAACGACTGCTTTCTTTTCTTTTTTAATCTTAGCCACAGGCTTTAAACAAGCACTCAATGCCTCTTTTGCTTTTAAATAAGCTTTTTTCTTCTTGCGAAATGCTTTTTTAGAATTCATTGCTGCTGCCTTGAATGGTTCTAATTCAGCAACTAATTTTTTCAACTTTCGCTTATATTTTTTAGTCGTAGATTCTTTTTTATCCATTGCAGAACGCGCATCTTTTCGCAATTCTCTTACCTTTGCCTTTAGTTTCCCACAATCTTTTTTGGGAGTCTTAGATTTATCTTTCTTCATCATAGAAATTTTATGGTTAAGAATTCGTTGAAGCTGTTTAAAAATACCTGCGGACTTATTAAAATAAGGCATTTTAAGAGACCGGCAATACATTTTTAAATAACTTCTTTGGGTAAATGTAAAATAATTTTTAATAAAACAGAAAAATGAGACCAATTCTTACTTTACTATTTTTTATCACTTTAGTCTTTGGCTGTGAAAACTCCGCCGAAAAAACTAATGACTGTAATTTAGGTCAACCAACCCCTATTTTTTCAGATACACTCAGTCAAGTGCAATCACAGCAGTTTGAGTTGAATGGACAAACGAGTCTTGAAACCATTGTTTTTAAAAATGGAATAGCCTTAGAATTGGCGCAAAGTGGTTGCGAGCAAATTTCGCAGGAATTTCAATTTAAAATAAAAAACATTCCTGACAAGAGCAGCACACTGCCCTGGATAGAAGCTGGCATCTCGCAATTTAAGTTTTTATCAAGTTTGGGAGCGCAATTTGCTCCGTTTTTTATGTGGGCGACAAGTATGGAAGACCAGAAGGAACAGTTTACCTTTAATACGCCATTGGAATTAGGACCAGGCTTTTTCGTTACCTTTAACAAAGTCCCAAGCACTAATTTTGATATTCTAATTGTTCGATTGCACACCGAAGGCTAGTTTTTTTTAAATAAAAACTCAAAAACAAATCATACTTTTTCATTTTTATTAAAACCTGATTATCAATATTTTTTAAAAAAAAATAATTAAAAATTAAAAAATCGCTACCTTTATAATTAGCTAATAATCAATGACTTACTGTTTTAATTGAAGTTTAAACACTAAATAATCGTTTTTTTTAAAATTTAAAAAAAAATTTGGACAGAATGAAAGAATTTTATACTTTCGTTTTAAGAACATACAATACTTAAAATAAGTAAGCGTAGCATACTAAGGAAAACAAGAAACTTACCATCATTATTGGGCTTCTTCTGTATCACTTCCATCGGACTTGGTATCTTCCTTACGACCCTACTACCGTTCCATAATCGAAATGCATAAATTGGCAAAACATTTGCCTTTCTTCATATTGATAATTAACTTTATGCGATAAAAAAATTCTTTTGTCTATAGTATCAGTAAGTTAGATAGTCCCTGCAATGGTTTTTATTGCAGGGTTTTTTTTGTCTATTTTGAAGTAACTGCAAAAAATATACTTTAAGGAACGCGAAATAAATAAATAAATGTAGTTTCCTGAGCGTGAGATTTTGGTCTTAATTTTTGCTTTGAAAGTGCGATTTATGTTGATATAATGAGCAATTTTAAAGTTAAAAATGAAGGCAAAATATTCTGTCAAGAAGCGCTAGTTATTTATTTCGCGTTCCTTAGAGAGTTTGAGTGGCAAAAGCAGTTTTATAAAACCGCTTTTGCCACTCAAAAAACCAGCCCTATTGCCGTAGGCAGCGCGCACTATCTTTTTGAAAACTCGAGAATATTACGATTTTCGCGCTTCTCAAATTTAAGTAAAATTTAGTTTAATCATAGAATTCAGTGCACTAAAAGTGCCTCAAGTTTTCATCATTCCAACTTTCCTCCTATATTTGCGCCGATTTTTAAACCTCGCTTACTTTTAAGCGTTTAAGTAACGGTAAAAGAAAAGCTTCGTTACTAGAGAGGTTTTAAGAATGAGGAAACCGATTGGGGTTATCTATTTCAGAAATAAAAATAATCAAATACACCATTTTAATATGAATAAATTCGATTTAATCATCATTGGAAGCGGCCCTGGCGGCTATGTAGCAGCAATTCGTGCCTCTCAATTGGGACTAAAAACAGCTATTGTGGAAAGAGAAGCCCTCGGTGGCATCTGTTTAAACTGGGGTTGTATTCCTACCAAGGCCTTATTGAAAAGTGCGCAGGTTTTCAACTATATTCAGCATGCAAGCGATTACGGTATCAAAATTGACAACGCGACCGCTGATTTCAATGGCATGATTAAGCGTAGCCGTGACGTAGCAGGTGGCATGAGTAAGGGCGTGAATTTCTTGATGAAGAAAAATAAGATTGAAGTCATCAACGGGACGGGTAAATTAATGCGCGGAAAGAAGGTAGAAGTGACGGGAGAAGATGGCAAAAAAGCGACTTATGAAGCAACTAATGTCATTGTAGCAACGGGAACACGAGCGAAAGAATTGCCAAATTTACCAATTGATGGTCAAAAAATTATCGGCTACCGACAAGCAATGACTTTGGCAACACAGCCGAAGAAAATGGTCGTGGTAGGTGCAGGTGCAATCGGTGTTGAGTTTGCTTATTTCTACAATTCTATTGGTACAGAAGTGACGATTGTTGAGTATTTAGAACAAGGTTTAGTGCCGCGAGAAGATACGGATATTTCTAAAGAATTGGGTCGAAATTTCAAAAAAGCAGGCATCAAAGTGATGGGCAATACGGCTGTTGAAACCGTTGATACCAAAGGAAAGCAGTGCATTGTTAAAACGAAAAATCGTAAAAATGACAAAGAGGTCATCATCGAATGTGATGTCGTTCTTTCTGCTGCTGGTGTGACACCAAATACAGAAAATATCGGTTTGGAAGCTTTGGGCATCAAAACTGAGCGCGGATTGATTCAAGTCAATAAATTTTACCAAACCAATGTGCCAGGCATTTATGCAATTGGCGACGTTGTTCCGGGTGCAGCTTTGGCACACGTAGCGAGTGCGGAAGGTATCATTTGTGTAGAGAAAATTGCAGGCGAAAACCCTGAAGCCTTGGATTATGGCAATATTCCATCTTGTACGTATTGTTCGCCAGAAGTTGCCTCTGTGGGTATGACCGAAGCGATGGCAAAGGAAGCTGGTTATGAAATAAAAATCGGTAAGTTTCCATTCTCTGCCTCAGGAAAAGCGAAAGCAGGCGGTGTACCAGAAGGTTTTGTGAAGTTGATTTTTGATGCCAAATACGGTGAGTTATTAGGCGGTCACATGCTTGGTGCAAACGTTACTGAAATGGTTGCAGAACTTGTTTCGATTAGAAAATTAGAAACGACTGGACATGAAATCATCAAAACTGTTCACCCGCACCCAACAATGAGTGAGGCGATTATGGAGGCGGCGGCAGCGGCTTATGATGAGGTGATTCACCTTTAGACCGCACACGGTTTTCAGCACACGGCTCACAGGCTGGAGCTTGAGAACTGTACGATAACTTTAATAGAAAATCCCGAATTTTTCCTTGGAAAGATTCGGGATTTTTCATGCACCACCGAGAGTCATCAACCGTTTTTATTTCAAATATTGATTCAAAAACCCAACCATCACCCGATAAAATTCAAACCGATTTTCCTCATTGTGAAAACCATGGCCTTCATCATATTTCACCATATACGGCACTTCTACATTCCGCGCACGCAAAGCTTTGACAATCTGGTCAGCTTCGTCGATATTCACACGCGGGTCATTCGCGCCTTGCACTACAAGTAGCGGACATTTTATTTTATCAATGTGAAAAACGGGTGAATTGTCCTGCATCATTTCCTTATCCGCTTCAGGATTCCCCACCATTTCATACATCATTTTCAAATACGGTTCCCAATACGGCGGAATCGTCGTCATAAACGTAAACAGGTTAGAAACGCCCACATAATCGACCGCACAGGCATACAAATCTGGCGTAAAAGTCACTCCTGCCAAGGTCGCATAACCACCGTAACTACCCCCATAAATCGCCACTCGTTTCGCATCTGCAACACCCTCGTCAATCAACCATCGTACACCATCCGAAATATCGTCCTGCATCGCTTGTCCCCATTGCTTAAAACCCGCTTCCCAAAACTTGCGACCATAACCCGTACTTGCCCGATAATTCATTTGCAAAACCGCATATCCTCGACTTGCCAATAATTGAATCGCAGGATTGTACCCCCAATTATCCCGAACCCACGGTCCACCGTGCGGATGAATAATGACGGGCAAATCTTTCGCTTCTTTACCTTGCGGAACGGTCAAATATCCGTAAATCGTCAAGCCATCCCGACTTTGATATTTTATGGGTTGCATCGGCGCCATATCCGCTTCCTCCAACCACGGACTGACGTCTCCAATTTTCGTTAATTCCCCTTTATTTTTATCGAAAAAGTAATATGCACCTAAAGAACGGTCGCTCAAGGTTCGAATCATAAATTTATCTTCCGCCTTGTTATTGCTGGTAAAATAAACTTCATAGTCCCCCAATTGCGCTTTGATTTTCTCATAAATCGCCTTCGATTTTTCATCTAAAAAATGCACCTGTCGCTTGTCCGTCGTATAGCTAATCGACGTCAAGACTTTGCGCTTTTTAGAATAACTCAAACTCTCTACATCTACTTCTGGATGACTAAAAATCGGTTCGCCTACTTCCTCCCCTTTCAACATATCAAAACGAATAATCACGGCTTTGTCCCGCCCCAAATTAGAGGAAACATAAGCAATATTCGGCTCGTTAAAATCCATAAACAACGGACTCACGCTTTCGCGAAAACTGGTTGTAATCACTTCTCTAAATTCAGCATTTTCATCCGCTCTATACAATAAGGTGCTATTCGTTCCGCCAACAACTTTAGCTGCCATCCGTATCTTCCCTTCGTGGTCGGTCTGCCAGTTGTCAATGGATTCCTCCGGGTTTTCATTGACTGCCAATTGTGTCAACTCGCCTGTCTGAATATTCAAGCGGTACGGCTCAAAAAGTATTGGATTATTTTTGTTCATACTAATAATCACCTCCTCGTCGATGTCTCTCAATCCATCAATTAGCTGAACCCGAACGCCCTCAAATGGCGTCAATTTCTTCTCATTCTGACCATCTCTATCAACAGCAAACAAATGATAATTTTCGTCTCCCCCACTATCCTTCAAATAAACCAAGCGATTTTCACCCGACCAAAAATAACCGGAAATATCTCGGTCCGTTTCCGAAGTAATCCGCACGGCAGTCTCTTCTCCAATCTTTTGAATGAAAATATTTTGACGCCGTTCGTAAGGACCAATATAGGAAAAATAATTGCCTTCGGGGGAGAGTTTATAAGCGGTTTTCTCTGGCGTTTTGAAGAAATCTTCGATAGAATATTTATAATCCCCTGCTGCGCTTTTGGCTAATTTTTGGAGTTGCTCATCAGTCGAAGGGAGAGTCGTATCTCCAGGTAGGGTTACTTTTGCTTCTGTCATTGGTTTAAAAAATTTATGGATGTTTTAGAATGTTTTCTCGTAATGTAGCGACGACTTTAGTCGCCAAGCTGCCTTCTGAATAGAACTGTAGCAGCTTGGCGACTAAAGTCGTCGCTACTATTAATTGCAAATATAAAACCTTGCCCGAGAAAATAAGTTTTTTAGAAAGATGTTTAAAAAATACTACCTTCCCACTCTTTTCCTAACAGCATAAAATACAGCAATGATTCAATTACTCGGCGTCCCATATGACCAAAATTCTTCCTTTTTAAAAGGTTCAAGTCTTGCGCCACCGCGCATTCGATTGATGGATTCAGAGGGGTCTGCTAATACCTTCTGTGAAAATGGAAAAGCGATTGAAAGTGGTAAATTTTATAATGATTTAGGCGATATTTCATTTGAAAAAAGGGATGCAAAATCTGTTTATAAAACCATAAAAAAAAGGGTCAAAAAAGCGCTAAAGTCAGGCGATAAATTGCTATGCTTGGGTGGCGACCACTCCGTTTCCTTTCCCATTATTGAAGTCCATACAAAGCAATACAAATCCTTGAATGTCTTGCATTTAGATGCTCATGCTGATTTGTACGATGATTTTGAAGGCAATCCATTTTCCCACGCTTCGCCCTTTGCACGATTGATGGAAAAAGGCTTGATTAATTCCTTGACGCAAGTCGGTATTCGCACTTTCAATACCCATCAAAAAGAGCAAGCTAAACGCTTTAAAGTCAACGTGATTGAAATGAAGGATTTTAACTTTAATTTTATAAAATCGTTGAAAGGACCTTTGTACATTTCACTGGATTTGGATGTGTTAGACCCTGCCTTTGCACCGGGTATTTCGCATCATGAACCTGGCGGTATGACGACGCGGGAGTTGATTAAAATTATTCAATCTATTAAAGTACCAATTATTGGAGCAGATATTGTGGAATACAATCCAACGCGGGATGTGCGCAATATGACGGCAATGGTGGCTTATAAAATGATGAAGGAATTGATGTCGAAGATGGGGTAAGTATTCGGATGAAACTACTCGGGGCATAGGATAGTGGACTTATTCAGATTCAGAAATTATTTCGGGTGTTCAGCCACAGCGTGGCAGCTCTCTTAGTAACACGATTTCTACTACTTTTCCAAGCTGCAGAGCAGCGGCACTCTTAAAATAACTGTAAATACTCGGTTTAAAAGTGCCGTCGCGCTGCGACTTCAGGAAAATGCAGAATATTGTTACCGAGAGAACCGCCACGCTGTGTCTGAAAAATATTGGGATTACTTTATGAATATCAATTAGTCTACAATGTAATTCTACTCAATGTTGAATAAATTCCACGCTCCTATAACCTAATAAATGTAACTACGTACGAAGGAAAACATCAATTCACCAAATCCGGATTCCCCATTTTCCCATTCTGATAATTGGCGATACATTCCCGTATCTGCGCCTCATTATTCATCACAAATGGCCCATAAGAGTAAACAGGTTCGTCCAAAGGTTGACCACCTAAAAGCAAAAATTCTGCACCATCTTTGGCATATAAATTAATCAAGCTATCACCGCGTTCGTACAGCGCAACTTGATTCTTTTTCAAGGGTTTTTGACCTTCCAATTCCAAATCTCCGCCGATATTATAAATAAAAGCATTGTGTTGAGGATTGGTCGGAATATCCAAACGCGCGTCAGGTTTCATTTTTACATGAAAATAAAAGGCTGGCGACAACATATTCACGGTCGATTGTGCATTAAATAAATTACCCATAATCACCTTAATGGAATAGTCCTCCGTTTCCAGCAAATCCATATCTTTTTCGCGGTAAACAGCCGTCGTTGGGTCGATAAATTTATGAGCAGCTGGCATATTTAACCATATTTGAAAACCATGATATTGACCACCTTCCTCATACAATTGTTGCCCTGTTTCTTCCATATGAATAGCGCCTTTTCCAGAAGAAAAAATCATAAATTCCCCTTTTCCAATTTGGAAATCATAATCCAAACTATCCTTGTGATGCCCACTTCCGTTGATAAAATACGTCGTCGGAATCACGCCTGCATGTGGGTGCGCATCCACTCGTAAAGGATTATCATTTGGAGCAACATCAACTGGACCAAATTCATCAAAAAGGACATACGGCGACACATAATCGCGGTGATTGCCCGCAAATGCGCGAAGAATCGGTAAGGTCCCTACCTGTGTGCGGTCAGCGTTTAGAATACGGTGAACTTTACGGGCTGTTTTATTTTCGAACATGCCTGACATTTCTTTGATAAAAATCGGTGAAGCAACCGTTGCGCCGAGGATGGCTGAGCCTTTGATGAATTTTCGTCGTTCCATAAGTTTTTTTTTTACAAATTTAATAAAAAAAAGCAACTACTCCGATTTTTCTTTTGGGAGTTTGAGGTTAAAATGGGGGCTTGCTGCCCCAACTTTAACCTCGAGACGACCCACCCCGGCGCCTTCGGCGGTGAGGGAGGAAGCTTAAGAAAGAGAAAAAGCTCCTGAGTAGTTATAAAAAGCGCTATACATTCAATGTTTAAACATCAAAATACGCATAAAGTTGAATTCTCTTAATTTTTTAAAATAAAAACCCAATATTTTTTATCTTTGCAAAAAAACAATGTCGCTAAAATCCATTTTAAAATACAGCCTTTTCCTCCTTTCTGTAATCTTTGCAGGCGTTCTCGCCTTCAATTATGCACCCGACCGTAGCGTAGAAGACCTAAAAAAACGGTGGGCTTATTCCAATTCACAGTTTATCGAAGTTAATGGTATGGAGGTGCATTATCGCATCAATGGAACAGGGCAGCCGCTGGTGTTGATTCATGGTACGGGGGCATCGCTGCACACTTGGGAACGTTGGACAGATATTTTGGAGAAAGATTTTCAGGTAATTAGCCTTGATATGCCAGCGTTTGGATTGACAGGTCCGAGTCCCGAACGAGATTATTCTTTGGACAATTATGCGCAGTTTTTAGATGCTTTTTTGATTAAAATTGGTCTCGATACCTTTCATTTAGCAGGCAACTCTTTAGGTGGCGCGATTGCATGGAAATATGCTTCTCTTTTCCCCAAAAAAATTAAAAAAATGGTGCTTATCGACGCATCTGGTTATCCTTTTGATAAAACGTTACCGTTAGCTTTTCGAATGGCAAAAAATCCAATTATGGGAAAATTTTTATTAAAAATAACGCCGAAAGCTTTGTTTTGGAAAAGCATTCGAGAAGTCTATTTTAACGATGATTTGGTGACAGAAGAATTGATTGACCGTTATTACGAATTGTATCTGCGAGCGGGCAATCGGCAAGCATTTGTGGATAGGGTTCGCAATATTGAATACAACGATGCAAGTCCCATCAAAACGATTGAGACGCCTACACTGATTATGTGGGGCGCGGATGATAAATGGATTCCGGTTAGGTTAGCGGGTAATTTCAAACGAGACTTAATTAATTCAGAATCAATTATTTATAAAGAATCGGGTCATGTTCCAATGGAGGAAATTCCTCAGGTAACAGCGGAGGATGCTCGGATTTTTTTATTGAGATAACCTAAAAATGCAACTATTTTAGATTAAAAAAATAGTAATATACTAAATCATTATCATCCAAATACAACATAAAATGCTCCCGTAAATTACTTTGAACCGCATCAATCACCTCCCGTTCTTCTGGAATAATACCATTACTCGCTTCCGCAATTTACTCTAGAATATCCACCAAAAAAACGTATTCTTCGTCTGGGACATGGTCTTTCAATACCTGCAAAGCCCTGTCATATACTTCCTTTGGGTCATTTTCTTTCCGCGCTTCATATTCAAACGACCACTTAATTTCTTACCCCCATGGATCATTCATTAATACTTCATGAATCTTATCCAACTCTTCGGGTTGAATCATCCCATCGGCCAAGGATACTGTATAAATCAGTGCCCCAAAAGCATCATATAACCGCGACCTTGACTTCATATTTTTTGAGTTATCTACATTCTGAACTAAGTAACGGTAAAAAATCAACCTACTTTTCGATTAGCCAACATCACCAAATAATTAACAACAAATCCATAGAAGAAGATACCCAACCCAAAAATTAATGCTAAAAAACCCATATCTGGAAAGGCAATAAATCCCATACCAACTACTGCCAAAACTGTCGAATAAATCATCAAATACTGCCTTGGTTTCGAGCCTTCTGGCATTCCAAAAACACCACCCATAGGAATCAACATTAGTCCTAAAAATGCACCAAGTAACAAGAATAAAATACCATCAGTAAAATGATAAATAGTCAAGCAACCGATTGCTGAAACTGCCAGAATCCCCGCTATATTGGAGGCTAAAATTTCATCTTCTGTCAAGGCTAATTTGCCTAACCGATGAAAGCGTAAAAACAGATTAGAAATCGGACGTGCTATCCAAGTTGAAAAGGCGAAAATGATGTAAAAAACGATTAGTGGATACAATAATGGCGCAATGGAAGGATAGGCTTCTGCCATTCTCAAAATAAGCTGATACGCAATATACGCCCCAATGATGAATGCCCACCGACCTTTCTCCGCCAACCTACTCATCCAAAGAAAATATTTTAAAATGCCGCGATACAAAATGTTACTTCCTTTAATGGCTTCTTTTAATCCATCTTTAGCATATTCGTTGGTTGCATCCAACCGCAAGGCTTCTTTGAAAGAATTTACTGCTTCATCATAACTGTCCCTTTCTATTGAAACCCAACCTTTATTCGCATGAGAGTACGAATTTTCCGGAGCTTTTTGTAAAGCATAATCCAAGGTTTGAGCTGCCTCAGCTTTTCGATTTAATTTCACCAAAGATTGTGCCCGCAGATTAATCAATTGCACATTTTCAGGGTCTAATTCCATCCCTGACGCCGCCGCCGCGAGTGCTTCTTCCCATTTGGATTGATGAAAATAAATTTGAGCCTCTAAAATGAAAAAATCAGGGTCTTCTGGGTCGATATTTCTACCTTGTTTCACCGTTTCCAAAGCTTCCTTTATTTGCTGATTGAAAAACTGTACGCGCGCTAGAACATAAAAAATGAACGGACTCCACGGAGCTTGCCCCAAGGCCATTTGTGACAATGCCAAAGCCTCTGTTCGTCGGTCAGTTTCAAGATAGACCAACGACATCAACGCCAGTGCAAAAGCATGATTCGGTTCTTCCGCCAATACTTTTTTAAACTCCTGTTCTGCATCCTGAAAACGCCCCATATTGTAGAGGCGTTGTCCCCGTTCTAAGTAGTTGTCCATAGATGAATTTTGATAAAAGTATTGAAAATATTGGGAAACGTAAAGTAAGCGTTACTTTCGAAAGTAACGCTTACTTTGAATACGTTTTTATACTATTCTCAAAAAATCTAAACACAAAAAGACCTAACAAAATTCATTTGCCAGGTCTTTTTTTTGAAAAAACAAAGGGGGAATTAAAAATCCCCACTACTTTATTTATCCCGCACTTCGCAAGTCAATTGCGCCTTCGCCACCACCGACCATCAAAGCCGTGATGATGCACAATGCAAACAAGGTTGCCGCTAATCCCCAGGTTACTTTTTCGATAAAGTCTGTAGATTTTGACGCCCCAAACATTTGGTTTGCCTGCGCTCCACCAAATGTAGAGTCAACTCCTCCACCTTTTGGGTTTTGGATAAGTACTGCACCCATCAATAAAACTGAAACAAGTGCTATCAAGATTGTCATGCCAACCATCGGATTAATTTTTTTTATTGTATTAGTAAATTAGTGTATTGGTATATCTCTAATAAAAAGACGAATACACCTATAAACCTTTTTTATTCTTTTTCTTGTTCTTCATCGCGCAACTTTTGCGACGCTTCTATTTTCGCCGCAAAGAAAGCACTTTTTTCGGGATTACGCAAACGCAAAGTTTCATACATGCGAATTGCACGCCCATAATGCCCTTGTTTTTCCAATAATGACGCCAAAGTTTCGGTTGCAATCTCAAAATCCTCTCGAACGCTCGCTTTTGCTACCCCTAAAGTATCTTTATCTTTACCTTTTTTCTTCTTTTTTTTGCCTTTTTTATCAGACTCCTCTTTTCCTTCCTCCATCTTACTTTTCAAAAATGGCGAACGATACTGCTCCAACCAACTATTAAACGAAGACTTCGGTAGCGGTTTTGGTAAAAATGAACTACTCAAATTCGCTATTTCTTTCCCTTCTTTTGGCTTTTTCGCCAATTCATTTAACGTTGGTACATCTTCCTCTTCTTCCTCCTCCCCAATTTTGACTTCAGATTCAATTTCTTCAAATTCAGCGTCAAAATCTATCAAATCAACTATTTCGACAACCAACTTTTCTTCGACTATTTCAGCAGGTTCGTTTTCTTCTACCAAATCATCTAAAGTAAATGCCACTTGCACAAAAGTCTCATCGGTCACCATGCTTTCCAATGGTTTTAATTCCAAGTCAGGAAAATGTTCTTGCTCAATAATTAGCCCCTGCTCTCCCGCATCCGTTTCATCGGTCACTCCCGTTTCGTTCTCTACGCTTTGTTGCGCTAATTCTGGTTCAATATCTTGCGCTTTTGCTTTTTCAACATCCGTTTTGTCAGCAGGACCGTCCACCTCGATTTCAACCTCCTTCGTTTCTTGTATGCCTGCTTCAAATTGCTGAATCAAATCCGACTTTTCTGATAACTCTTCCAATGAATTCTCTATAATACGCTCTTCCACCGCCTCATTTGGGGAAGAATGGTCTGCTTTTGCCATGTCCGCTAAGGACAAGTTACTCATAGCTTCATGTTCTTTCGCGGCTTCCAGGTCTGTAAACTCACCGTCCAAAAGCCGTTCCAAGAGTGAACCAGTCTCTTCCTCTGCCAAATTGTCTACTTTTTTAGAGACAGGTGGTGTTTCAACCACAGTAATCTCTGGCACATCCATCAAATCATCCAACGCAAACGCCAATTCATCCGTTTTTTTAGCACCTACTTTTTCCACTAAATCTGGCTCAACTTCCAATACCGCCAAATCTTTTAATTCCAAATATTCCTCATTCAACTCATAATTTTCTTCAAAATGCGGAATCAAGCGGTCTGCTTTCATCTTTTTGAATAGAAAATTTCGGTCAATGCTGTACGTCGATGCCATGCCCAACATTCCGTCGTAATCCGCATGATTGTCCATTTTCGCTTTACGCATAAGAAGATAGCGCAAATTCGGAGAGTACGGATATTGCAGCACCAGTGATTTTAATTCCTGATAGGAAATTTGGTACAGTTGCGACGGATTTTTTAAATATTCTGAAAAATTTTCAGCATTCATTAGCGAAAGTTCTGGGTATTGAGTTCAAAAACAGGCTGCAAATTACTAAAATTCATATAAATAGATTCATTTTTTTTCAGCTACGTTATTTTATTTTTTTTGGTTCTTTGACAAATTACGTGAACCACAAGTTTCTTCTTGTTTTATAAAAGGAATTTGAGGGACAAAAATGGTTTTGCAAAAATCATTTTTGTCCCTCAAAACCCCACCCGCGTTGCCGCAGGCAGCCCGCAGTTCTTTTTATTCGATAGGATTTGTCAAAGAACCATTTTTTTACCCGCATTTTGGTATTAAAATTGTCCAACTAATTGTGTAAATTTGCCTGTTTTTAAAATTGCCGAGCGATGCTTTTTGTCTGGCAATTTCTTTTAAAATATTTCCAAAAAAGATTACCCATGTTTCAAAAAATTATCCTTTTCAGCAGTTTAATCCTACTATTGGTTGCTTGTGGTAGCGAAACTACTACTCAAAACGAACCTAAAAAAGCGACACCAGAGAAGACCCTTTCAGAAAAAAAACCTGACATGCGTGTGCCTACGACCGCTGTTGATGAAACCGACATCGTAGGACGAATGGCTTTTGGTATGAGGACATTGCAGGAACAATACGACCGTTCAAGTGGCGATATGCCCGCACTCGGGAAGGTGACCGTCAACTTGGATGAACGCGCCAATCTGTCCATCAAAAACGAAATTAACGGTGAAATCAAAGAAACTAAAATCAATCTCCGTGACTTAGATACTGCTCAGGGTGCTTTCCGATTGCTTCCAGATTCTGGCGATGGTGATTACCCAGGCTTACTAATTCAAACTATCAGAAATGCTCAAAAAGTCGAACATTTGGTAAATGGAAAAGTGCGTCAACGAAACTCTGAACTGCAAATTTTCATGACGGATAGAGAAGCTATTGAGGCAATTACACCTGCGATTTTGCAAACGATTCGGTTGGCGAAGACGATTAAATAGCAATTTCTTTTTTTGAAATTGGATATTAAAGTTAATAGACTTTATGAACGACATTTTCACGGGAAGAAACTTGCTCTTTTTCGCCTTATTTTCGTTAAAAAACTCGGTCAATATTAACATTTATCTCGTTTTTTGCCTCAATAAGTCGAAAAATAGCGGCGTTTCTCCCTCGTTCAAACGCCATTCATAAAGTCTAATGTCCAATTTTAAAAAAAGAGTAACTACTCCGGTAGCGGACACGTTGATTGCTTTAGTACAATTAGATAAAGATTACCTCGAAAATTAAGTAAGAGCCGTATCTGCTGCCTATTCCTCCTGTTAGGTAACAGACACGGCTCTTGCTTAATTTTGTGGGTATTTGAAAAATTCACTCGCTTTTAAACTAACGTGTCCGCTACCTGAGTAGTTACAAAAAAGAACTCTTTGACAAATAACTTAATAAAAAAACAGAACCTCCTCGTTTTCGACATTGACGGAACGCTAACTGATACCGTTCTACCTCATCAAAAAGCTTTCGTTCAAGCCTTGCAGCAAATTGGTGTGCAACAAATCGACACTAACTTTAAAAGCTACAAGCACCATACAGATTCTTTCATTGCAAAAGAGATTTTCGAAAAAGATACACGCCAACCTTTCGATTCTTCGACACTTCTAAAATTTGAGCAACACCTTTTAAATAATCTTATTCAAGCACTTACTTTCACCGAAATCGCTGGTGCAAAAGACTTATTGGCATGGTTAGAAAAAGAAACCAATTATGCAATTTGCTTCGCCACGGGTTCTTTGTTACAACCTGCTATTTATAAGATGGAACAAGTTGGTATTCCATTCATACCTTCCTCTTTAGTCGCTTCCAATCAAATTTTAGAACGAGAAAATATCGTTAAAGCAGCCATCCAAGCAGCAAAAAAGCGATATCAAGTCAACAATTTTGAGCGAATTATTTCATTAGGAGATGGGCTTTGGGATTTAAAAACAGCTCAAAATCTATCACTCGAATTCATTGGTGTTGGTTCGAAAAATAAAGCAATTTTGCAAAAAGCAGGCGCTAAAATTTGTTTGGATGACTTCAAAAATTGTCGCGACCTGTTCTTTTAAAATTTTAACGGAAAAAACTTTCCAAATTTACACTACCTTTGCCTCTCTATGTCAAGTTCAATCAAAAATCAAAAAGGGATTCTCAGCAAACTCAGCATCGATCAACTCAATCCGATGCAGCTGGATGCCCAACACGCCATTCACAGCAATGATGAAGTGGTGCTACTGTCTCCAACGGGTACAGGGAAAACGTTAGCATTTTTGCTGCCGATTATTTCCGAATTAGACCCTAAGAGCGAAGAGGTTCAAGCCCTCATAATCGCCCCTTCGCGGGAATTGGCGATTCAAATCAACCAGGTAACACGCGAAATGGGTACGGGCTACAAAATCAACTTGGTTTACGGTGGTCGTCCATTCAACAAGGAAAAAACAGATTTAAAACACGCACCAGCCATTGTTATCGGTACACCCGGTCGAGTCGCTGACCATTTGCGTCGCCGAAGTTTTTCAGGAGATGGTGTAAAAACGTTGGTGCTGGATGAGTTTGATAAATCCTTGGAAATTGGTTTCGACGGTGAAATGATAGACATTCTCGAAGCGCTACCAAATGTGGAAAAGAAAATACTAACTTCTGCGACCCAAGGTGTTGAAATTCCTGATTTCGTTGAGTTAAAAAAGCCGCATTATGTGGATTTCTCACAAGATGGCGTGAAGCAATTGCAGATAAAAGCTATTATTTCTCCTTCTAAAGATAAATTGGAAACGCTCGTAGATGCGCTTTCGCATTTGGGCAATCATCCAGGCATTATTTTTTGTAATTTCAAAAATTCGATTCAGCGAGTTAGTGACTATTTGACCGAAAAAGGCATTTCTCATGGCTGTTTTTACGGCGGTATGGAGCAAAAAGAACGAGAACGCGCGTTGATAAAATTTCGAAATGGAACCCATCAATTGTTGCTGGCGACTGACCTTGCCGCAAGAGGAATTGACGTGCCAGAAATCAAGTTTATTCTCCATTATCACTTGCCTTTGCGGAGTCAAGAGTTCACGCATCGAAATGGTCGAACGGCACGGATGAATAACGAAGGGACAGCTTACGTTCTGCATTGGAAACAAGAGCGATTGCCTGATTTCATTCAAAATTTGCCGGAAGAAACGCTGCAACCGGCAGCATTGCCTTCTCCTTCCAAATGGAAAACCTTATTCATTTCAGGTGGTCGAAAAGATAAGATTTCAAAAGGCGATATCGCTGGTTTATTTTTTAAAATTGGTCAATTAAAAAGTGATGAATTGGGTATTATTGAATTAAAACAAGATTGTGCTTTTGTGTCCGTACCTGCTGCAAAAATCGAGCAATTAATTGAATTGGTAAACAATCATCGACTAAAAAAGAAAAAAGTACGGGTGATGGAAATTTAAAAGCCTTGTAACAAAGGAAGTTTGATGGGTAAAAACGGTTTTATAAAAGCCGTTTTTACCCATCAAACTCCCATCCGCCTCGCCGCAGGCAAGGCACACAGTCTTGAATAGCCATCCTATATAATTTCTATGAAAGCAAAAATTCACTCTCGGAAGCTCCTGTGGAATCTTTCTTACAATAAAACCAAAGAAGTTATTGCCTTAATTACCAGCGTCGGGCTGGTCGTTGCGTCGCTCTTGTGCGCCCTATTCGTCATTCAAAATGCGGAATTACGGGACGGCATCTTACTCTCCGACCCTTTGCATCCCTTTTTTCCACCGCCGATTGATTTCTCAGCTGGGATTTTTGCGGCTACGCATTCGGCTATTTTCATAAGCGTTTTTATTTGTATCCGTGAAAGCATTGGACGGTTTACTTTTGCAGCAACTTGCTACGCCGTTTTGACGTTTTTACGCAGTTTGTCCATCACTTTAGTTCCTCTTGATCCCCCCATGGATATGATTTTACTGGTAGATCCAATTTTTAATTTCTTCCAACCAGACCAATTTTCGGCAACGAAAGATTTGTTCTTTTCGGGGCATTGTTCGACCTTATTTATGTTTTATTTAGTGGCTGAAAAGAAATGGTTTAAGTGGTTTTTACTATTTCTAAATGTCTTTGTCGCGATTGCGATTTTGTGGCAACGGGTGCATTATACGATTGATGTGATTGGAGGGATTTTAGTAGCTTGGTTGGTGGTGAAAGGTGTAAGAATTTTGATGGGTAGGTTGGGTATTTTGAAAATTTAGTCTGGTTATTGGGTTGACACTTTTTTTGAAATCAACACTTTAAGTAACGATAAAATAAGTAAGTAAAAACGATTTAATAAGTTGGACCATAATGCGCCGTAATTTTTTCTTCTAAAGAATTCAAAAAATCGTTGCATAGCCTTCGTTACGGAACTATTTTTTGAATTCTTTAGAAGGGAAAAGGACAAGCATAATGGCCCAAGTTATTGAA
>JBLHWU010000094.1:0-23180 GCA_047629355.1 Saprospiraceae bacterium
AATCTATTTTTCAGAATATAATTTTGTTTTCAATTAAATGATTCTTTTGAGACAAACAACATTTGGGGTACATTTTTGATTGAGTTAAAATAAATATACATCAAATAAAAATTGGAAATATGATTCTGTTTTGTATATTTTATTTGTTTCAGTCGAAATTATATTTCGTATTAACTTATGTTTTGGTTGAAAATTTCCAAACAACTTCTAAGATTCTTGACAGTATATTTAGTCCATATTTTCCACTTTGAAAATGCTCATTATATCAATCTAAATCGCACTTTCAAAGCAAAAACTAGGAAGGAAATCTCTCTTCCAAGAACCTTAGTTTATTTATTTCCTACTCTCTAGCTATTTTCCCCAAAAAAAAGTTTTGTATTTTCACATTTTAGAACAAAGAAAAGAAGCAAATTTTCAATGACCAAACTAACTAAAAACAAAAATTTACGACTTCGGTTGTTGTCCTATTTCGTGATTGCCTACATGTTGGTGGCATTCTCGTGGTGGTCGGTGCTGCTGTTTACTAAAAATCGGGATGCATTTTATGCTAAGCGAGATTTGATGCACATTGGAATGATTGCGGAACACCTTGTTCATAGTGATGAAGAATTTTTGCAAACGGCGGAATATGAGCAGTTGGCAGCGAGGTACGAACGGCAAGAATGGATGATTTTTGGGGAAGCGGCGGTCTTTGTGGTCTCGTTGATTATTGGCGTTTATTTAATTAATCGGGGATACCATAAGGAGATGAAAGCGTCGGAACAGCGGCGTAATTTTTTGTTGTCGATTACGCACGAATTAAAGTCGCCAATTGCGTCGATTAAGCTAGTTTTGGAAACATTTTTAAAGCGAGATTTAAATAAAAAGCAAAGCACTAAGTTTACCAAAAATGCGCTGAAAGATACGGAACGTTTGAATAATTTAGTGAATGATTTATTGCTGTCCGCAAAGTTAGAAACGGCGTATCAACCGTATTTTGAACCCTTGGATTTAGTGGAATTAATTGAGGATTTGATTGCTAAATTATCCACCAAACACTTAAAATCTAAATTCTTCTTTGAAAAAAATGACGCAATTCCGACCATTCAAGCAGATAAAATGGGATTGACTTCCGTAGCTTTGAATCTTCTGGAAAATGCGGTTAAATATGGTGATACTAATCCAGAAATCACGACAACACTTTCCTTGAAAAACAATGAAATTATTTGGAAAGTGGCGGACAATGGCATTGGAATTTCTGATAAAGAAAAAGGAAATGTTTTTGAAAAATTTTATCGGGTAGGAAGTGAAGAGACGCGCACAACAAAAGGGACGGGATTGGGTTTGTATATTGTGAAAGAGATTATTGGCGCGCATGGAGGGACGATAAAAGTGGTAGATAATCAGCCGAAAGGAACGGAGTTTGTGATACGGTTGACGGCAGAGGATTATATCGGGTAAACCAATTTTGATAAAAAATTAGAGGTTAACTATTTAATCTCGCGAGTTATAAAAATACGTTAGTTGTCTCTGACATCTGACAACAAAGAGGTCTGACCTCTTTCTAAATAATTAATTACTATGGCTATGCGAATTCTATTAGTAGAAGACGAGGAATCTATTCGAGACATTGTTAGGCTGAATTTGGAAATGGAGGACTACGAGGTGGTCACGACGGGGGATGGCAAGCGGGCTATCAAGCATTTTCAGGAGGAACATTTTGATTTAATTTTGCTGGATGTGATGTTACCAGAGATTAATGGCTTCCAGATTTGTGAGCAAATTCGATTAACCAATATGGAGGTGCCGATTATTTTCCTAACGGCGAAAGATGGAACAATGGATAGGGTAGCGGGTTTGAAAAGAGGCGCGGATGATTATATCACGAAGCCCTTTAATTTGGAAGAATTGCTATTGCGGGTGAAAAATTTGATTAAACGCACCAGTAAATCACCGGATAATTCGCCTGAAATCTATGAATTTGGGACTAATAAAGTTAATTTCATTACTTTTGAAGCCGACGGTGTTCCTGGCACATTTAACATGACTAAGAAGGAGGCAATGTTGCTGAAATTGTTGATTGACCGTAAAAATGAGGTCGTGTCACGTCAGCAAATTTTACAATCGGTTTGGGGCTATGATGTGTATCCTTCAACGAGAACGATTGATAATTTTATTCTCTCTTTCCGAAAATACTTTGAAGAAGACCCGAAGCATCCGAAGTTTTTTCATTCGGTGAGAGGGGTTGGGTATAAATTTATTGATTAATTATTTGATTGATTTAATCGGGGATTTGTGGTGTTTTTTGAAGTAGAAAATATTTGTTACATTTGTTGTTTTAAGTAAAAAAAAGCAACAAAAATGACGAAAACTATTTTAAAAGAATGATTTAAGAAATTTGCAATTGATATTATTCTTTTGGAAAGAAAATTCCTAGGGCACAAGAATATTATGGTTTGAAAGGTCAACTTTTTCGTTTGGGAACTTCACCTGCTGCTAATTATCGGGCAGCTTGTCGAGCAAAGTCAGGGTCTGATTGGGTTAATAAGTTGAAAATTGTAGAGAAAGAATTAGATAAAACTCAATTGTGTCCAAGTACTTATTACCGTAAAATCAATCAATACCAGTCGGAAAAATACAAAAATACAAAAAGCCAAAGATGTCCAATCAATCGAAAATAAGAAGTAAGCCTTAATCAAGACAATCGAGTCAATCAGTCAATCGAAATAATTAGCTCATGAATTTTTCATCAAAACTCATCGAAGAAGCGGTTAATTCCTTCGCTTCTCTACCCAGTATCGGTAAAAAAACGGCACTGCGGTTGGTCTTGCATTTAATCAATCACGACCACGAAAACACGGAGCAAATCGCTCATGCCATAGTAAATATGCGCAAGAATATTCGTTGGTGTAAAGTGTGTCACAATTTGTCGGATGAATCCATTTGTCAAGTTTGTGCGGATGTGCGGCGCGACCGTTCGGTTATTTGTGTGGTGGAAAGTATTCGAGATGTGATGGCAATTGAAGAGACGGCGCAATATCGGGGATTGTACCACGTTTTGGGTGGCGTTATTTCACCGATTGAGGGGATTGGTCCGAATGATTTGCACATTGATTCGTTGTTGGAACGAATCGGGAAGAAGGAAACTAAGGAAGTCATCATGGCGATAAGTCCAACGATTGAAGGCGATACGACGATTTTTTATATTTCAAAACAACTGAAAGTATATCCGGTACGGGTGAGTACGATTGCGCGGGGTGTGTCGTTTGGTGGAGAGTTGGAATATGCAGATGAGTTGACGTTGGGGCGGTCGATAGTGGCGCGAGTGGCGTATAATGTAGGGGATAAGTAGAATAAAATGGTGCGTAACGTTCGGCGCACGATATACGGAAATAAGGTAACTACTCAGGGTTTATTTTGGGGGGGTGAGGGAAAAATTTGGGCAGTAAGCCCAAATTCTTCCCTCAAAAATACCCAGCCCGGCGGCGGGGGAGGAGACTCAGTGGAGAGGAAAATTTGATGTTTTATAAAAATTAAATTTTCCTCTCCACTGAAATCCCTTTGTCAACTAAGGAACGCGAAATAAATAATCTTACATTTTTGAGCGGATATTTAGTTCATATTTTTTACTTTAAAAATGCTCATTATATCAACATAAATTGCATTTTTAAAGCAAAAACTAGGAACGAAAAGGCGCTCTCAAAAAAGTAACTTTATTCAACTCACGTTTCTAAAGCGTATTTGAGTAGTTATGAAATAAGAGCAAAAAAAAATCCTCGCTACAAAATAGCGAGGATTTTTTTATTTGACCATTTAGCCAAGAAACTATGAGTTTAACCGGGCATCTTAGTCAAGCTAAAATCTTTAAACATTTCTTGTAATTCTTTCTCAAACTCCGCATCTCCCTGTTGCTTAACAGCACGCAAGATTTGCTCTTTCGTTGCCATATACAATTGGAAATCTTGACCGTAACTGCCCGTATCCGGGTCTAAATGTTTCGGGTCGAGCGAGAAATAGAAATTCAAAAAGTCAGCAACTTCGACTGACAAAGTTTTGATATGTGGCTTGGCAGCGGCGTAAGCATCCGCATCTATCATGATACGAACCATCTGCCAAGTATGGAAATCATAGGCAAAATTCATGTGTGGAAATGCCTCGAAATATCGCTCCAGCAACTTCGCTGCCTTAT
The DNA here is from genome assembly GCA_047629355.1 of Saprospiraceae bacterium. GTDB lineage: Bacteria > Bacteroidota > Bacteroidia > Chitinophagales > Saprospiraceae > CAYUNA01. Next base: position 4,169 of record JBLHWU010000094.1, read on the forward strand.
CTTTTTTACCTTCTTTAACCAACTGCCGCGCAGCTCGCATAATGACGACTCGATGACTCTGAACACTCGGACCGTAGCTTCTGTCCACATATGTATCGTGCTTGTCAAAACCACCCCATCGGAATTTATTCATTACATTGTCATACAAAATATCGGTGTTGACGCGACCATTCCCATAGACGTATAAGCCTTCTTCACTCTTCGTTTTCACTGGCGTTAAGCGTAAGCCCAAACCTTCTAGTTGCATGTAATCTTGTAAACCAAACATTTTTTCTGGTCGGCAAGTCACCGCAAAATAAATTGGACGGTCGTCGATATTAGAAGCGATAACATCCAAAATTGCCAACTCATCTTTAACTAAGTAGCTTTTACCAGCTAAGTTCACCGGTACTTTTGTTACCAAGTTAGAGTCCGCTTGTGTAATTGCGCCCATCTCCAACATTTTACTCGGATTCATTGGAATGAAAACGTTCCGCGTTGGCATATAGCTTTCCAATTTTCGACCGCCTGCACTCGAAAGAGGATGTTCTTCTCCAATGAATTTTAGCAATCTTTTTGCATCCATTGCTTGGTCTGTCCCAGGATTATAATAAACGGTCGTATTCCGTTTTTTACCTCGATAAGACGTCCGTGGTACCGTCATTTTAATCGCAGGCGAATCATTCACTTTTCGACGCAATTGGTCAATATACCAATCGACGGCAATCAAACTTAGGTTTACAACTCGTACATCCGTTCTGATTTTTTCCACCTCTTGTGCATACCAAAGCGGATATGTATCATTATCTCCATAGGTGAAAATAATCGAGTTCGGTGCACAACTTTCTAAAAAGTTAGATGCATAATCTCGCGCTCCAGTATGGTGCGCCCGACTGTGATCATCAAAATTTTGAAAGCCCATAATCATCGGTGCAGACAATACAATCAGACTACCGACAACCGCCGCGACTTTGCCATCCAACTTTGCTTTTTCTTGCAAAATATTGAACATCGCCAATGCCCCCATACCTATCCAAATACAGAAGGTAAAAAAGGACCCGACTAGGACGTAATCCCGTTCCCTGGGTTCATTTGGAGGCTGGTTGGAATAAATAATAATTCCAATTCCTGTAATGACAAATAGGGACAGCAATGCCAGAAAATCGTTTTTTCGACGACTTGCGTGGAAAAACACACCTAACAATCCAAATATTAGGGGTAAGAAATAATAGCTATTTCGAGCGGCGTTATTTTTTAAAGTATCGGGCAATTCATCCAAATTGTGTCCCAGATGTATCTCGTCTATCGGTTTAATTCCCGAAGCCCAATGACCCGCGCTGACATCCCATTTATAAAAACCTTGTTGTCCATTTTGGCGACCTGCAAAGTTCCACAGGAAGTACCGCCAATACATCCAACCAATTTGATATTTAAATAAATAGGTAACATTATCCGCGAAAGTTGGATTACTTTTACTGCCTACCCATTGCTTGTATTTTTCAGGGCGACCTTGAGTGCCATCACTCATCCTTGGAAAAAATACCTTGTCTTTTTTATTATAAACGTAGGAAATTTTTTCATCGACTAATTGATATTCATCTCCCAATTGACCATAGCGTGGCTCGATATCATTGTTAATTGGTTTCGCAGCGTAATTTGGTCCGTATAATAATGGTCGCTCTCCATATTGCTCCCGATTCAAGTAAGGCAACAAACGCATTGGGTCACTTGGTGCGTTCATGTTTACCGGTGTATTTGCGTTGGCACGAATGACGACAATACCGATAGTGGAGAAGGAAACGACAACTAAAAAAGAGGAAACTAATGCTATTTGCAAAAGGTGATTGCCAATTTTGTGCGCGTATTTCAATCCAAAAAAGAAGAAAGCGCCAACGATTAAAATTGTTGGAATCAAACCTGAATGAAACGGCATTCCAAAGCTATTCACAGTCATCAATTCCATGTGTTTCCACAAGGTCGGAATACCAATAATCACTATTTTTTGAATCGCTACAAACGCTAGAATACCGCCAATAGCCGCAATTGCCATACCCAGTAAGTTGTGCTTTTTGTACTTTTTAAAGTAGTAAAACAGGGCCAATGCTGGGAATGTCAACAAGCTCAATAAGTGAACGCCAATCGACAATCCACCCGCGTAAATCGTCAAGACAATCCAACGGTCATTCTGTGCTGTGTCTGGTAAAGTATACCATTTCACCGCCGTCCAAAGGGTCAAACAAGTAAAGAAGGTAGACATTGCATAAACCTCGCCCTCTACTGCTGAAAACCAAATTGATGAACAAAATGCAGTTGCCAAACCAGCTACAATACCTGAGCCTGCGAGTGCTAAATTTTGTCCTTCCGAAGTTTCTACCTCTCGCTCTATCAAGGTCAAACGTCCCAACCGCATTGTCGTCCAACAAATAAATGTCGCTGCAAATGCGGAACAAACGCCCGATAATATATTAATGGAAAAAGCGATATTCTCAGGATGTGCATCCGTATCCGTGAAGAGGTGCGCCATCATTGTGAACATCCGTCCAATCAACAAAAACAAGGCTGCTCCAGGAGGGTGAACTACCTGTAATTTATCCGCTCCCAAAACAAACTCCCCACAATCCCAAAGGCTACCAGTCCGCTCGGCAGACATAAAATAGACAACCATGGCGATTCCAAAAACAACCCAGCCGGCAATATTTATTATTCTTTTTTCTGACTTCATTATATGATTGGTATTTGATATTTTGATACTATTTCCCCTACTTCAAGGGCTTTTCTTATTTCAAAACAATCGCTCGTTCTAAAAAAAGAAGTGCAAAAGTAAAAAAATCGCTACGCATTACGGCAACGATAGATTTTAAATTCTACGACACTTGATGTTTTGTTTAATACACCGATATTATTAAAAGGTTCAAAAAGCTCTTTTTAAAAAGAAAGGAGTAGAGGATTAAGCATGAAATGGTGATATTTTTACATCAATTGAATTTCGTTTTAAAAATTAATTTTATATTAAATTTGGTTTTTATTATAATTTAATTTTATTTTTAAAATATAATTTCAAAATAAAATTGTATTTCAAAATATAAGTTGTTTTAGTGGGCTGTTGTTTTCAAAATAAAATGCTTTACTTCTCTAATCTGAAAAATAAAAAATGCCTCAGTTTAAAAAAAACAAAGTCTCTCTTGTTTGCTGAAAAACACTTTGTTTAAAAATCAAAAATTGGAGGCTTCAAGACTAAAGTAAAGGAGTAGTAGTCTAATACTGCAACTAATTAGAATAAATTGATGTGCTGCCTTCGGATGGCAGATTTTATTTTTGCTCAAAAAAAAGCGGATTGAAGTTTATAAAGTAAATCGATTTTTTTAGCTAAATAGTTATTCAAGTTAACCCTCCTTAAATTAGCATCCGACAGGATTAACTTGAATAACTACTAGAGGAGAAAAATAAAAAAGCCACTTCAATGATTTTGAAGTGGCTTTTTATAAGAATAAATTTTATTAAAATTCTAAAACAACGACTGCAATTTCATCGCCACACTCATATCTCCATCCACTTTAATCTTGCCACCCATAAACGCCATCATTGGATTGAGTTTACCCGTCACCAGTTTAATAAAATCTTCTTGACTCACAGAAATTGTACAATCTGCTGCTTGGTCTTCTTGTGAAACTTTATTGGTATCACCCGTACCATCAATATGAAGAATTTGACCGCCCATATTAAATTTTAGCGTCTTACCAATCGGTGCTTTTGCCGCTGCTGTTTGCTGGATATCAGCTATGTAAGTATCTAAATTCATCTTTTTATTTTTTTTATTATGCTATTTTACCGTCTGTCAAATACCGTTAACCGAAGCCATTTATTTACTTAATTGCTCGATAAGTCGATGCTTTTGAGGCATCAACTCTTTGCATAACCGCAATCACATCATTTTTTTCATTAGGGATTCCACCTTTAAAAATATCAATAATTTCTGCTGATTTCGCATTGGAAAACATCTGTAGCGCCATTGACCGGGGATAAGCTTTTTCTGCCGCGCCCAATGCTTTAATGGCATTGGCCATAATCGCTCGTCCTGTAGGAAAATCTTTGTACGCAATATCCAATCCCTGTCGGTGGTAATCATAAATCGCCTGTCGATAATCTCGGAGTCGATTTGACAACATATTTTCTGCAATCCAGTACCGATTTCGGTCGCTATCTACAGACCGCCAGCCTTTGTAAGCTGCCGATACATTGGGTGGAATGTTATTGATAATCTCCTGTGCCGTTTGGAAATATTGCTCTCCACCTAAAGGCGAAAAAGAATCATAATCCATACCTATCACGATAAAAGCGTAGAAAGACAAGACGGTCGTCAAGTTATTTTGAAATTGATTTTCCGCGTATTCCAATGGCTGAAATTGCTCATATTCAAACAAAAAGTCTTTGTCCAAATGATTCAATAACGGCGTCTCATCAGTTGTTCCAAAAATCGGACGCGTTGATTGAATCGCAATTTCACCTTTAAATTGAGTCGGTCCGCGCTCCTCCGAAATGGTAATCACCATCTCCACTTTGATGCGTTCTTCTTCTTCAAAAATGTCGTCCGTCCACCGCTGATTGTTCATGAATTCCTCGATTGCCGTTTCCAGGCTTCGAAATACTTTTGGGTCTGCAGTCTGCAATTTAGGCGTATTGACAGTGACATTGACTATCAATTCCTGTGCTTGCATCGTCCATGCAGCCAAAATTACCGTACCTATTAATAATATTTTTTTCATGTTCTTTTTTTAAAACGCTACTTTGAAATCGTTTCGCCGCTTTTCGCAAATCTTTTCCCAAAATAATATTTAAAACTAAAAAATAAACTGCTGACAAAGTTATAAGAAAAAATGGTTTGCTTAGTTTCTGCGTCAGTAAGACCAGTACCATCTTCTTTTAAATTTTGATATTGGTAAATATTCCACCAAGAGAAGCTTCTATGCTAATACGAGGCGTAATAAAGTAATAAAACTGCGGTCTTATCAATATCAACTTGAAAAATATCGCTGTCTGGCGAATTAATGTTACTGTCATCAAATTTATTTATCTCTTTTCCAAAACCTATACCTGCTTCTTTGTATCTAAGGTAAAACTAGCTTTTTTTGCTAATTCCCAATACACTTTTAAAAACGGGGCAACATCATAGATATTTTGTGTGCTTGTAAAGTCGCATGTACTGTTTCCTCCAAAGCCTCCATTAAAAACAGAAAACTGCTGTTTTGTTCCTGTTCGAGCATAATTCAATTCTCCACCGACAGGAATAAAATCAGAAACTAAAAAACCAATTTGTGGAAATAAGTTGAAAGTCGTCGTGGAACCTGGCCGAATACTATCTATTTACTGCATTTTTCTGTTCAAAACTATTATATGAAAAAGCTATTCCTCCACCAATAAATTTATTGCCTTTTTCCAGTTGCGCCTTTGCGTTTCCAAAACCAAGGATTAAAATTATAAAAAGCGCGATTTGTTTTAGCATGTGACTTTTTTAGAGATGGGACAGTGGACTTTAGTCTACATAAGCAATTGACAATCAATCTGCAAGGTGGACTGAAGTTCACCGTCCTGTGAGCGTATTAAATTTACTTCAACAATCCCGCCAACTCATCCACAATATCCACCGCTACTGCTGACTTAAATTTTAACTCAAATTCCTTCAACTTATTGCCTTGATGAATGATGGTAATTTTATTGGTATCGTGATTAAAACCCGCACCTTTGTCTTGCAAGGAGTTCAAAACGATAAAATCGAAGTTTTTCTTTTTCAACTTGCCTTGCGCATGCTCGACTTCGTTATTGGTTTCCAAGGCAAAACCAACTAAAATTTGCTTCTTCTTTTTAATCTTTCCTAACGATGCTGCAATGTCCAAGGTTTTTTCCAAAGCAATCGTCATCTCCTCACCTTTCTTCTTAATTTTTTGCTTCGCCACATTTGCAGGACGATAATCAGCGACTGCTGCTGCCAAAATTGCGGCATCCATAGTATCAAAATTTTGATGGGAAGCCTCGTACATTTCTTGCGCTGTTTTCACTCGCACTAAATCAATATTGGAATGTTCGACATTTAATTTAGATGGTCCTAAAATCAAGCGTACTTTCGCGCCTCTATCTGCCAAGTTTTTTGCAACTTCAACGCCCATTTTTCCAGACGACCGATTGCCAACGAAGCGCACGGGGTCGATAGGTTCGTAAGTTGGTCCAGCGGTAACCAGCACATTTTTACCCGCTAAATCATTGCTTTTTGCAAAATGATTTTTCAAAAAATCGATAATATCTTCAGGTTCTGCCATCCGCCCTTTTCCAACCAAGCCACTCGCCAATTCGCCATCACCAACAGGAATTAAATGCGTACCGTGCCGCTGTAATCGTCCCAAATTGTCCACTGTTGCAGGATGTATCCACATATCCAAATCCATAGCAGGCGCAATAAAAACAGGGCAGCGAGCTGATAAATAGCAAGCTGAAATGATATTGTCACAAAGTCCATTCGAGAGTTTTGCTAAGGTATTAGCGGTAGCGGGTGCGACCAACATGGCGTCTGCCCACAATCCCAAATCAACGTGATTGTTCCAACCAGCTTCGGAGCTAACTTCTGAAAAAACAGCTTTTTTTGATAATGTGGAAAGTGTAAGTGGAGTAATAAAGTCAGTGGCGGACTGCGTCATCAAAATCTGGACTTCAGCGCCTTCTTTTATCAATAGTCGGGTTAGAAAAGCAGCTTTATAGGCAGCGATGCTTCCAGTGATACCCAAGAGAATTTTCTTGTTTTTCAACACAGCAATAAGTTCAGCGTTTGGTATTCAAAGTTCGGAGTTCAGCGTTTGCGTAACTCCGAACTCCGAACTTTGAACTAATTATCCGCGGTCGCTGTCGCGGTCACGATTTTTATTGTAAAAAAAGTGCAAGTCACCTTCGATGTATTCTTTGGTAGCGATAATTACCGGATTAGGCAATTTTTCGTAGAATTTCGAGATTTCGATTTGCTCTTTATTTTCGTTGATTTCTTCAATTGTGTCGGTTTGAACTGCAAATTCATCCAATTTCTGGTGCAATTCGTGTTTCAAATCAACAGACAATTGTCGTGCTCGTCTGGAAATAACTACCAATGCTTCATAGATATTACCAGTTGGTCTTGCCAAAGCATGCACATCTCGCGCTTGAATATTAGGGTCTAAACCCTGAACTTTCGTTTTAATATCACCCATTCGGAAAAGATTTAGCTTTTTTAACTGAATTATCGTAAATAGATTCGATTTCTGAATAATTGTCACTATCCTTATACTTCCGTAAGAAGTCTTGAGCATAGTTTTCGGCTACTACATAACGCTCTGCTCTTTTCTCATACACACTATTCTCCGCTAAGTTGTAGGCCGCTCTCGCCATCATATAACGCACAGATGCGCCTCTTGTTGTCTCCGGAAAGTCCCGAAGCAAATTTTCGTAAGTAACCGTGGCTGCTTGATATTGTCGAAGGTCGTAATATAATTTTCCTTCTTCAAATGTTTTTTTCTCTTGTTTCAACCGCATCTCATCAATCAAACGATTGCATTCTGCTACTCGTTCACTATTCGGATAAGTATTAGTGAAGACCTGAAAGTTGTCAACTGCTTGCTCCGTAAACGTTTGGTCTAACCGATAAGACGGCGACATTTCGTAATTGGAATAAGCAGCCATAAATTCCGCTTCCTCCTTTGATTCGCTATTTGGGAAGGTGGTCACAAAATTTTTGAAATAGTAATTGGACAGTACAAATTTCCCTTGCTTATAAAAGGTATAAGAATAAGCCTTGTAAATTTTTTCCAACTCCGCTTTTCCTCGATATTGCGGAATAATCAATTCAAATAAGGTCTGCGCTCGCTGATATTCCTGCACTTCATACAAATCAAACGCTGTTTTGTAGATTAAATCAGTATCACCACTTGCCCTAATTTTCTCGAAATTGGACTTGCAACTTGTGCCAACAAATGCAACACTAAGTGTAAAAAACAATATATATACGAAATTTCTTTTCATAAGGATGCAAAGTTACGATTTTTTTAGATAATAATGTTAGTCGTTTTAAAAACTAATAAAAAGAGGGGGTTGCTTTGGGATTGGTTGGTTGACAATTTGGTAAAAAAAATCGCCCTTTGACGCTGTTGATTCAAAGGGCGAAAATAAAAATCAGGTTTGACTTACTGCTTAATTACCAATTTTTGCTGAAAGGTCTGATTCGTCCCCTCCTCAAAAGCGATTAAAATATAAATGCCATTCGATAATTCATCAACGGATAGATTGGTCGAATTACTGCCAATCAAATTGTATTCTTTTAGCATCGTTTTACCTGTTACATCTACAATCGTTAACTTTCCAGTAAAAAGATACGGGAAGCTTACCTTAACTTCGGTCTGTGCGGGATTTGGATAAACCAACAAACTCCTTTCCTCCTTTTCTACCTCCTCCGTCGCCACAGGGTCGTTGATGCCGAGGGTGTCGCAGGGGCTGCCTTGCATATCGTAGAGGCGGAAGTGAGGGAAGTTGGGGACTTGAAAAGAATGCCTCGTGGGCATTTGCAGCCCATGCTGCTCTACATTGCAAGCAAGCCCCGCCTGATTCGGTTCGTGAATGATATGCAGTACATCTACTCCATTATTTGCGGTGATGTAAATCTTCTCATTAGGTGCTAACATTCCTTGAAAAAATGTAGTGGGTAAAGGAACAGAAGAAGATGGGGGAGAAGCATATCCGTCATATTCTGCTACTGTAATGTGACTAGCAGCGATGTTATTAGCGTTCAAATTATACTGATGGATTTTGGTTATTGCTGGAACGTATAAGTATTGAGAATTAGAAGACACCACCGCACCTACCGCCGCAAGGTCAAAACTATCTACTGGAATCTCTATCGCAACGGGAGAAGCAAACCAACCACTACATCGGTCAAAATCATAGATATGAATATTGTTGTTGTTATTGGCCCTAATGTATTTGGTGCCGTCTGGTGAAAAAGTGGCTTGACCTGCACCACCGATGAATTCCAACACCTCCCCTATTTCTTGACTATGCGAAAAATGTACGCCCGTTGGGTCAAAAAGAAAGAGGTTAATCCTGTTGCTATAAACGTCAGTAAGTATCAGCCACCAATCTCGTCCATTGCCATGCCTCACTGCGGTCAGTCCTTCATAAAAATCACCGTCCAAAATGGATTGATTTTTCTCGGTTACTCGTCCATTCCCATCATTTTCATTAATGTTGACAATGGTATAAAGAAAATTTCTGTTTATCCAAAACATTACATCATCCTTCCGTGTATGAAATAAATAGACCAAAGAATCATTATCAGGCAAAGGTAGAGAAACAATTGACTGAAAAGACGGATAACCAATTTCACAGTAATCATCATAAATAGCACCTGCATTGATACTATCGCCATTCTCCAATATATTATGTATTCCATTGGCTATTCGACAGCCGTTGGAATACAATAATAAATTGCCCTCCTCATCTGAAAGTGCTGTATGTGTTTGGAAATGGATTAAAGTTTCAAAATAGCTTACTTCAGGTGGCTCGGTGTGGAAGTCAATCATAGAACCTCCAAAGAACTGGTCGGGAACGTTTGGGGGATAGCCGAAGACCCAAATGTAATCGTTTTTATCTTGAGCAAAAATATTACAACAAAGAAGGATATAGAATAAAAAAAGAATTGATTTTTTCATAATATAGAAAATATAATAATTCCCACACTCAAACAGGAAGAGTGTGGGAATCTTAGTAACGGTGAAAATTTGTTATTTTTGTACAATTACTTTTTGTTGATAGCTAATAGTATTTTCTGTATCAATCGCTGAAAGGACGTAAATTCCATTAGACAGACCACCTAAAGACAAGTCGAAAGCATGGTTTTCTACCAGTCCATTTTTTTGCCAAACAATTTTACCCGTTAAATCCATCAACAAAAGATTACCCGTAAAAGAAGTAGGGAAAGTTATTTGTAATTCACTTTTTGCTGGGTTGGGATACACCAATAAATTTTCTGCAACAACTGCCAGATTTTCCGAAATCAAACCAATGCTTTGCAAAGATTCAGACGATGTTGATTCATTGCATATATTTAGTCCTCGACCACTTATGTACCTGTAAGCCACCCCCGCTTCTTCTATACTTAGTGCTAAGATTTGTTCTAATTCCGCTTGGTATTGTATCGCAGTTATCTCTTCTGTATTAAATTTTGTTACTGCAAGGAATAGTTTCTTTAGCGATTTTTCATATTCTTTTTCTACTGCAATATTGGTAATAAATGTTTTTACACCATTCAATTCAGCAATTCGCTCATCTTTGATTGCTCCAGTCAGTATCTGTCTTTCTTCTGATAAGGATTTTAACTGAGCCAGAAGATTTTCTTTGACTGCCGCATAATCAGCATCCATTTCAACAGGCGGCTCTAAAGATTCTGAATAGGCGGGTTGATTAGATTCTAATGCAGTTAATTCTTGTAAAATTTGCTGCTTGCTTTGCTGAATATTATCTAACGCTAATTGTTGACTTGCGTCTATGGTATTGGCTGCTCGCATCATTTGTTCTGCGGTAGCTAAATTATAAAAAGGCTTATTGTTATTGTCATCAATAAAATCTACCACTTGGTCAACTGCCGCAAATTCAGCTGAAATTAGTGTTTTTTGCGCAATTTTGAATTGTTCGCTAAAACGAAGAGCATCGGAAAGCGTATAGACCGCATTTAGTTCATGTCCCAAATTATTCAACCCATCAATTGCCAATCCTTCATTTTGGTTCATAAAACCATCAAAACCTAAATTGCTATTCAACCATTGAGGATGTTTTTGTAAGCGTCGGTGTAGGTGACTTTTAGCTTTCCAAGCCTGCGCATCGGCGTAGTTACTACTGAATATAGGGTTGTCAATAATATTTCCATCCAGTTCACTCGGTATCCATTCTTGGTTGGAAAGGTCAGGGCAAAAAGAGGAAAAAACTATAAAAAAGCAAAAGAATATCTGTTTCATAACAAAGATGATTAACCCGAATAGAGCAAACAACTCTATTCGGGTAAATGAAATAAATAAATTATTTTACTACCTTGATTGTTATGGTTTGTGGTGGTAAATTACTTTCTTTTAATTTTAAAATATAGATTCCATTAGGAATTTGTTCTAAAGAAAGCACCTGTCTTTCGCTTCCATTATCAATCGCGTAAGAAACCATTTCTTGACCCATGATATTGTATATTTTAAACTGCCCGTTTTCAAGAATTGATTGCCCAAAGTCCACCATAATCTGGTCACTCGCTGGATTTGGATAAACCTGTATCTCCTTTTTTTGTGGTCTCTGAATCACCTCCGTACTACTCACCACCAGACTACTATCACATATCGGATAGTCCGTGTCCATGCGATAGTAAGGGAAATGAGGTAAAGAGGCCTGATTATAACTCGGTAAAGGAAAAGAATGCTGCTGAAAATCACAATCCACTCCTTTTTCATTAGGCTGATTAATCACATGAAGAACCGCCACGCCATTTGTACTATTCATAAAAATTCGACAGTCTGGGGCTAACTGCATTTGGTAAAAATTAGCAGGAAAAGGGTCGCCCCAACCGTCATATTCATCAATTAACACTTGTGATGCTTTGATATCAGTCGCTTCCAAATCAAATTGAAATAATTTATTTCCTGTCGAAATATATAGAAATTGTGAATTAGAAGAAATCGCACAACCTCCGATAGGAACTGTATCATCTACTATTATCTGCTCAAAATTGCTAAATAAGCCTGTTTCCCTATCAAAATCGTACAAATAAAGTTGGTCATCTTTGTTAATCCGAGCAAATTTTGTCCCATCTGGTGAAAAAACGACTTGACCACTTCCAGAGCCTGCTCTTGTATTTACAAAACCAATATTTTGAAAAAATGGACCTTCAATACTATCCGCAGTAATCAAAAAAGTAAAAAATTCATCGCTATCATAAGAACCATTAATCAACCACCAATCCTCTCCATTGCTATGTTTGATAGCTGTCATCTCTCCTGACCTTATTGTATCATCTCTCAAAATCACATTTTTATCAACCACTTCTCCCAATCCTTCATCTAATGACATATCTATTAAAGTATAATAAAGTTTATCAGGAAAAATAGTTAAATTTGGGTCATAAGTAAATGCTTTGTGGAACAGGTAATATTTTGATGCAGATTCTGGAATTGGTAGGATTAGGCAACTTTGACTTCCTAAATAACCATACTCACAATTAGAATTGCTAACTGCCCCTGGATTTAATCCTTCGCTATTCGGCATGATTTCATGGTTCTTATTAGCGATAGCGCAGCCGTTGGTATAGAAAAGTAAATCACCATTATTGTCGCTTATTGTGGCGTTACTGAGAAATATTTTTAAAGGGATTTCTAATAATTCAGTACTGGCAGGCTGAATATTAAAATCTATTAGATTTCCTTTTGAAGTAGTATCATTAATTGTATTATATCCACTAAGCCAGTTATAATCATATCGAATTTGAGCTTCTATTGAAATTGAAAAAAACAAAAGAAAACTTATAGTAATTTGTTTCATAACAAAAAAGGTTAACCTCTGGTAAAGCAAACCGCTCTACCAGAGGTAGTTAAAAAATAATGATTTAAATTATTTTACAACCTTGATTGTTGTAGCTTGAATTGGCTGATTATCTGTCCTTAATTGAAGTAAATAAATCCCATTATCTACGGACTCTAAAGAAATGTCCATTGAAATTTCACCTTCCGTTATTTTAAAAGATTTAACAATTTGCCCCACAATATTGACAATAGAAATCTCTCCATTTACAGAAAGTCCTTCTTCAAAAGTAACTGTTAATTTATCACTTGCAGGATTAGGATAAGCAGAAAAAGTAGTTGCTGCTACTGTCGTATTGTTCACCAACGGTGCAACTGAATTTTGACCACTGTTGCACATTGCAGAATTGTCAAAATTACTGGTCATACCCAACATTCCGCGAGGAATATAAACAGCATCACCACCAGATAATGGGCATTGAAATGCGATGCTTTTTAACTCAGCTGCTTGACTTGACGAATACATATTTTCATCACTTGCATTTAATGTTTCCAGATATATGGTATTAACGATTAAAGCGTTTTTTTCATAAATAGTTGGAACACTCACATCCAAATTCCCTTGAAGATTGCTAAGTTCGCTATCTAAGACCATTAGTTGATTTTGATAAGCATTAGATAGGCTATTTTGTGCCACAATCATATCCGTCAAGATGCTTTGAATAGTCGGATTTTCATTGACATTTCCATTTGTATTCTCCAAAATAACTGCCAAGTCATTCATTTTTGTGCTTAGTGTAGTTGCTCCATTGGCTTGCTCGTCAGTTATGATGTCAGCAGGCGTATAGGCTGTATTCAGTTGATGACCAAAATTACTCAATCCATCAATTGCCGAGCCTTCATTTTGATTCACAAAACCATCAAAACCTAAATCGCTATCCAACCATTGCGGATGTTTTTGTAAGCGTCGATATAAGTGGCTTTGGGCTTTCCAAGCCTGTGCTTCGGCGTAATCACCGCTGAATACTGGGTTATCAATGATATTTTCGTCCAATTCGCTTGGTATCCATCCTTCATTGGACAGGTCTGGGCAAAAAGAAGAAGAAGGGCAAACATAAGAGTCGCCCGAATCTGGGAAGAACCAATTAACTGGTAGAGGGTCAGTATAGTTAGGCGTACCTAATTCAATATTTGGTGGTAAAAAATCATTGTTATCACCTGTGTCAATAAAAAAACGAGCACCCGTAATGACATTAAAATTATCCGACATATGCACTGCGCCTGCAACATCAGTAAGTGCCCCTCCCCAAGAATTACCATGATGGCTTTGACTTTCTAAAATTGCATTTCCATCATTTGGATATTGCCCATACAGCAAGCCATTAAAGTAATTCTCAAAACTATTTCCTTTCAAAAACGTATTATCGTTCATGTCATACATATTGATGCCAAAACGTAGATTTTCAAAAGAATTACACTCAATATTGGAATTAGGCAAACTGGTGGCATAAAGACCATAACGCTGGGAGGTCAAGTCATTAATCGTACTCGATACTCGATTACAAGTAATTGCCAAATCGGTAGAGCCTTCCACGTTCATCCCTCGCATAAACGCTTTATTCTCCAATCGAATCCCATTGCCCCTCATAGTCATATTGCTTGCTCCTGATACGTCTATCCCAAACATGGCTCTTTGTAGTTCGATGCGGTTATCTTCAATTCTAATACCATTACCAACTGGAAATTCTTTGACCTTGATGCCCACACTTCTATTTAGACTTCCGTTCATAATTATGTCGTTTTCAGCAACTGTACTATTGGCACTCAACGGTTGATTTCTAAAGAGGTCAATGCCTACATCTCTGGCACTTATAATATTTTCGCGGATGTCCACTGCCATATTTTTAGCCGCCCATACACGCACTCCTTTATTGACATCAATAATCCCGTTGTCTCGTGCAAAAGTGTTGTAACCTAAAGTGAAAATGGCATCTCTACAATTATCAAAAGTAGGATTGTCTAAATCCTTCCCTTTTCCAGCTTGCAATAAAAAATGTCCATTCCCAAAGGCTCGAATACCATAACCGTTCGGAGAAATATTATTATCAGTACGCATATCTTTGAAGCTGCCACCAAAAATATATAGGTTGGACCCATTGCCTAATATCCCATTGGCGAGGTTGAGAAAGTCATTATCAAACGCTATAAATTGAGTAGCGTTATAAAGCTCTATGCCTGCTCGACCAATCTGTCCTGCAAAAGGAGGCAATAACTCGTCAGATTGAAAAGTATTACCTTCGACTGTCCAGTTTGTATCTGTTCCATCGGACGCATAAACACCAACTTGGTTGTTATTAAAAGTAACATCAACAATATTGATGGTGCTTCCTGCTTTTGCATCAATGGCGCGAAGTGCATCGCTAATTCTTGCACCATTTTCAATAGTAAGGGTAGCACCACTTTCTACTTCGATGCTATTCCACATAGCAAAACAGCCTTTTACAAAGGTGCTACCGCCTCTCAAAGTCAAATGACTTCCTTCTTGAACAATAATCTTTGCGTCCTCAGCCATTCTCATCCTTGAGCCATTTGGAAGAATGTATTCTTCGGCAATATCAATAACCAATGTACCTTTATTCAATATTTTTTGAGTATTATTTGCCGCTTGTGCAGGTGGAAATAATCCAAAAGGTTGGTTAATTAAATCTGAAAGGAGTTCTATTATTCCACCGTTTCCAACTATTTGAGGAGGTACAGGAGCTGCAATTTGTTTATACAGAGTCGCTTGATTTGTGCAGGGGTTTGGTAGCGTTAAAACAAAGTCTGTCTTGATTGGTGAGCCGCCTTGGTTTTCATCAACAATAAAATCAATGCAAAACTGCGTACCAGAGGCACTTGGAGGAATAGTAAATGTTCCCGAATATTCGCCATTTGCATTTTGCATGAAGCCATTTAAATTAATCGGTACTAACCACTCTATGTTACTGGTAACATTAGGAGGTCTTTCTAATGATAATACAGCTCCTTCAAACGGTTCGTTTCCGAGTAGTTGTATATTGAAACAATAACTTATAGGTGCACAACCAGAGGAAAATGCCTCACTATCAAAAACCACTTCTGCGTTTATGAATGCAGGGCAGTTTTGAGAAACCATAATTTGGGAGGTGGATAATAGTGTTATAATCATTAGGCAAATTTTAGGAAATGATGAGATTCGCCCCCCCCCTATTACGGGTAATTAGTGTTAAATTTTTATTATTAAATTGCATAATAAAGTATGGTTTCAAAATGAAAAAAATTAGAATACGATAATTTCGATGTGAGCGGCATAGGTTTTTCAAAAAAGCGTATAAACACGAATAAAGCCAATGTAAGTTATGGCTTCTTACTTTTATAATCACTTTTTCAAAGTCGATTGAGTATTTTGACAATACTCGGTAGCAGTGCGTTATCTTAATCAAATTGTACAAATTGTCATGACGGTCTAAATATTCATTTTTTTTTATGAGAATGTCAAACCACAAAATCCTAAAAGTCAGGTTTCTGAATCCTATTTTAAACAAGCAATCCCCCATCTATCATAGGATTTCAACCATTCATTCGCTTAAAATCACCATTTAACGGCTTTTTCATAGTATTTAATTGCCGTATAAAAAGCTTTATTTTTTTATCAAAAATTAAGGGATAAAGCAAAATTTCAGGTATTAACCCACAACTCATTTCCCCTAAGCACACATTTTTCTTGATTTTTATAAAATAAAAAGCCTAAAGAACTACCTTTGCGTCCCAAAAAAATATTGAACACTCTTACATCAGTATAACTAATAGTATAATAATGGAAATATTAACGACAATGATAATTGGCCTCCTTGCAGGCTTGCACACCTCCACTTGGGGCATGTACAAAGATTCGCCACACGAAGGATTCACTTGGCCAAAATACTTCCGAAGTACCATCGTCGGATTGATTTTTGGACCAGTTGTTTACTGGATTTTTCAGCAAACGCATCACCCATTAGATATATGGACGGAAGCAAGCGGGTTTAGTGCGCGCGACATGTTGCTTTTATGGGGTTCTGTTTATGCCGCAGAACGAGGTACCGTCGAGATTTGGAAGACCTTTTTGCGAACCGAAGACCAGTCTAAATACTTCATTCCAATGCAATTGCATGTCTTGGGGAAAGTGGTAGAAAGCAAGCGTGATCGTTTGATTGCAGCGTTTTTCTACGTTGGTGGAATCGTGGCAGTAGGGTATGGTTTAGTGAAGTTTTACGGTGCTTGGGACGCAGGCACATTGGCTTGGAGTCCGTGGTTGATTCTTTTACCTTTGAGTGTCGGTGGTTGGATTTCTGCCTTTGGTGGTGCTTGGAAAGATGCGCCGTTGGAAGGATTTGAAACCTTCAAATTTTTTAGAAGTCCTAGTGTTGCTTACTTTTTTGCCTTAACCGCAGCGGTTTTGAGTTCTAACTTTATTGCAATTACTTGTTGCAGTTTAGGATTCACGGTAGCTTGTATTGAGACGTATAAAACGTTTTTTTTTCCAAGCCGTCCACGTGGAAAATTTCAGGGTAAACCAATTGACTATCCAGAGATGATGAATTTCCGAAAAGGCTTCGTTTATCTCTATGTAGGCATTTGGATATGCGTTTTGGTTACTGCGTTTTTTGCTTATAGCGGTATGCCGTATGAGGATGCGTTGGTGAATGGAGATGCGTTTAGCTTTTTGAAATAATTTCCTTTTGAAATAGGAAAATGCTGGCAAGCCAATGGTGGGTTGTCAGCATTTTTTTATTCAATTATATTGAAAATACATTAGATTTAGCCCAGCATAAATCATCTTTCAGGATCAAAATCCCTTTAAAGTATTCGGTTCTATACCTGTTTCCAACCAAATCTCTATATTCAATTGCTTTGTGCGGTAAATCTCTTTTTAAATTTTGAAGTTGTTCTTCTGCGAATTTTCCTTCTTCTTTAATCCATTCCTCAATGGTTAAAATAATTCCTGTTTTTGTACTTACAACTTACTATTGGTTCTTCACTTTCTAATACTTCGAGAAGAATATCATAAAGAAAAACAGTCTCAATTTTTAAATTTCCCTTTTCATTAATGGAGATGTTTATACCATATTTGTCATTTCCCCAAATTCTAATCTCATTAGACTTTATGAATGAGCAGCTTTTTTGAAATCACAAAAAATTGATAATCAGTGTTTTGCGTAATTTTAAAAATCGCCATTCATAAAGTCTATTATAATTATTTTTGAGAACTATTGTATTCTTTTCATATTCAACGTTATGATTGAATTTCTCTGCTAACAATTTGATATGTTTTTTTAATTCTTTTTTCATTTTTTTTAAGATAAAATCAAACTGTCTTTTTCGAATCCACCAACAACCCATTCAAAACTTCCATCTCTCTTCCTGTCAATTCTCGCAATTGCCCAACTTTCAACCCGTCCAAATCAACATTCATTATCCGAATCCGTTCCAACCTTCTTACTTTATAGTCAAAAAACTGGCACATCCGCCGAATTTGCCGATTCAACCCTTCTGTCAAAATTATTCTAAAAATATATTTACTTTCTTTCCGCACGAAACATCTCCGCGTTTTAGTCTCTAAAATTGGAACGCCATTGCTCATTTTTTTAATAAAATTATTAGAAATTGGCTTATCCAGCGTCACGATATATTCTTTCTCATGATTGTTGCCTGCCCGGAGAATTTTATTGACAATATCGCCGTCATTGGTCATGAAAATCAATCCTTCCGAGTCTTTATCCAATCGCCCAATAGGAAAAATACGCTTCGGATAGTTGATGGCATCCAAGATATTAGTCTTGTCTTTCTGGTCGGTCGTACAAGTCACACCAACGGGCTTGTGATAAGCGAGATAAATGGATTCGGGCTTGACCTTTAATGGCTTATCATCCATTAATACGATATCATTTTCTTCCACCCGATTGCCTTTTCGAGCAACCGTCCCATTGATTTTTACTCGCCCCGCTTCTATCCGACGGTCAGCCTCGCGCCGCGAACAGATGCCCGTTTCACTGATGTATTTATTTAGACTTTTAGATGTCGTTTCTTCCATTGACTAATTTTATTAAAACGCAAAAGACCGCATTTTTTTACAAAAAAATGAAATCTAAGTTACATAAATCTTCTATCTTTGTATTGAATTTCTCGTTTGGGGTGCTTTTTTTAATGAAAAATGCAGAATTAGAAATTAAGAATGATGGCAAAATCATAGGTCTCATTTTTAATTCTACATTCTTAATTCTTCCTTAAAAAAGGCTGAGATTATACCCACTGAACCTGCCCGGATAATGCCAGGTAGGAAAACGTCTTCTCAATGAAGAATGCAGAATTAAAAATTAAGAATTAAAATGAAGCTTTGTTGCCACTCATTTTTAATTCTACGTTTTTAGTTCTCAATTAATCATTGCCTGCCTTTTGCATCCTTTCGAGAGTATTTT
>JBLHWU010000095.1:0-22747 GCA_047629355.1 Saprospiraceae bacterium
ACTCAAATTTCATAAACAATCAACAACGATTTACACAATTATGGGAAATCGACACTTCAACATCCTTATTCTTTGTCTGATTCTTCCGCTTTTTTCTTTCGGAAATTCGCCAAACTTAGACAGTTTACAGAATACAATCAAAAATTTATCAGGGGCTGAACGCGCCAATAAATTGAATCAAATGTCACAGGACTTGCTACTTGTGAACATCGGAACGGCTAATATTTTCGCTAAACAAGCCTTGAATTACGCTACTAAAATTGGTGACAAAGACCAGCAAGCAATTGCGAAAGACCGCATGGGTGATGTTTTTCAAGAAAAAAGTGATTTTACTAATGCGATGAAAAGCTATGTGGAAGCGTTGAAAATTCGCGATGAAATCAATGACGAAGCAGGCATTGGTATTTCAAAAAACAATATTGGACTAATTTTTCTTTTGCAAGAAGATTATACTCAAGCGGAAGAGAATTTGAAAGAAGCTTTAATGGTTAAGCAAGAAATGAAAGACGATGTTGGGGCTTCGGTGGTACTTAATAATCTGGGTGATATCTATCTTGCGCGCAAGTTATATGGCAAATCATTGGAACATTATCGGAGTGCGCTTGATATGAAATTGGCTGCTGAAGATAATGGTGGGGCTTCAAAAATTGCGAATCATATCGGTGAAATTTCGAGTGATTTGGGAGATTATGAAGGGGCGTTGACTTATTATCAAATGTCTTTGAACTTGCACTCTTCAACGGAAAATTTGCCAAAAATTGCGGAAGACCATAACAACATCGCCGAGGTTCTAATTAAAATGAGAGCATACGAAGAGGCAAAAGAAATGAATGAGATTGCACTCAATATTCGTAAAGAATTGAAAGATAATTTAGGTATTGCGGAGAGTCTCAAAAATAAAGGGCAAATCCTTTTCGAATTGGGTGACAAAGAGGCTGCAAATATTGAACTCTCCTCCACCAAGAATTTATTGAAATCAATTGGTGCAATACAAGGTAGTCAGTTGATTTATAAAGATTTATCTGTTATCTATTCAAGTATGGGTTCGTATGAAAATGCCTTTGCTGCTCAATTGAAATACGCAGAACAAAAAGATTTTTTATTCAACCAAGAAAAGTCGAAAGCTTTATTGGATTTGACAACTAAATATGAGTCAGAATTTGCAGCAGAAGAACAAGCTCGAACCATTGAGACGTTAGAAGTTGCGAATACCAATGCGCAAAAAATTCGTTACTTTTTATTCGTTGTTATTGGCTTGATTGGCTTGTTTTTGATGAGCTTATTTTTGTCTTACAAACGCAAGCAAAAGGACAACGAATTGTTACTGACGAAGAATGAAGAAATTCACAAACAGAAAGATGAAATTGACCAACAAAATGAAAAGTTGGAAGCTTCAAACGGACGTTTGGACTTATTGAATTCAAAATTAGTTGATGAAATTGCAGAGCGAGAATCTATTGAAAAATCATCCTTTGCCCGTGACCGTTTCTTAGCGACAATGAGTCACGAAATGAGAACGCCTATTAATATTATCATTGGATTAACGCATTTATTGTTGGATGAAGAACCACGGGAAGACCAAATTGAGCATTTGAGAACCTTGCAATTTTCAGCGAATAATTTAGTCGTTTTCATCAATGACGTTTTGGATTTTTCCAAAATTGAAGCAGGGAAATTGGAATTGGAAAGCCGTGAATTTAGACCAAAGCGCATATTTAAAGATATTCGAGACCGATTTGGTTTGCTAGCTAAAGAAAAAGGCATTAGAGTCAACTATAATTTTGACCAAAAAATCCCTGATTACTTATTAGGAGATTCGGCGCGATTGAATCAGATTGTGACCAATTTACTGACGGCTTCTTTTAATTATACTGATGAAGGACAAGTGGATGTAAATTTGGAATTGAGCGAACTGGGTAAGCGCGACGCTACTCTGATGCTGCACATTAAAGATACGGGGAAAGGCATCGAACCAGAAAAAATTGAAGAGATGTTCAAGTCCTTTGTGAATAATCCAAATGATATTTTTGAAGGCTATGCGACTTCTAATTTATCCTTGGCGATTACGAAGCGTTTGGTTGATTTGCAAAATGGTAAAATAGAGGTAGATACGCACCAAAACGGGAACTCCTTTACGGTGTTGCTGCCTTACAAATTGCCATTGCAGAAAAAAGTGGAAGAGAAATCTAAGCCAAGTTATCACCACCTTGCGGGCAATCGTATTTTGCTCGTTGAAGACAATAAAATTAATCAATTAGTAGTCGCGAAAATGCTACGCCGTTTGAAAATGGAAGTAGTCACAGCCGATGACGGTTTGATTGCTTTGGATAAATTTGAGGAAGGACAATTCGATTTGGTTTTGATGGATATTCAAATGCCAAACATGGATGGATATCGTACCACCGCTGAGATTCGGAAGCACATTGACCCAAATCGTCGCGACGTACCAATCATCGCATTGACGGCTTCTGCATTTTTGACAGAGAAGGAAAAAGCGAAGTTATTCGGTATGAATGACCACGTTGGAAAGCCGTTTGGACCAGAGGAATTATTGGAGAAAATTAGCAGTAGTTTGCAGGTACATAAGGGGGTTTAGTAGCTTGCGAGTTTCGTATTGTGGATTGCCAAAGAGGCGTGTTCTTGGAAGAGCACACGCCTCTTTTTTATGGTTCTTTGACAGCGATTCAGCCATTAAATAGCAAACCGCAAAAAAAATCCTTATTTTATTTTAGGAAATAACCTTACTGTTCTATCTATAACAGATAGTTTCTTAGATTCCGATACATCTGCTTCATAAATTAGACGTTTTAAAATGAGTGATTGCAAAATTGCATTAGGGGACATCATTGTCTCGGGCTTCCCTCAAATTATTCGTATCGAAATTTTGTTTTAGGAAAAACAAGTTGCTCTTCTTTTAGCTGCCCCCAGAACATAAAGGCAATCATTATTTTTCACAAATGCTTCACCGTCATTTTATCTGTAAGTCGTTGAGCAAACCGTTGAGACAATTCAACTAATTGATTAATCAGGTGAGCAATTTGCATGGCTTGATAATAGTTTTGGATAGCCATAAAATTGGTTCTGGAAAAACGATGTTGAAGATTATATCCTTGATTTTTTTGAGTATTAAAACCCTCATTTTCAATATTCCATCTTAGACACCCAAACATACTTATTTCCTGACAATTGCCCTTGGTTACCTCAATATTTGTTACATGAACAAAGCGGTTTGATTCGGTCTTTTCACCGTTTACCTTTTTGTAATCTCGTTGGCACTCTATCCAATTAAGACCATGGTCTTGATATGGAATATCATTAATCCATCGATAAGCAAATTCGACTTTCTGTTCTGGATTAAGCAGGTACTCTTTACAGAATTTATTTTGCGCATATATATTCCTAGTCAAAAACAGCTACTTGTTTCCAAATATCCTTTAGTTGCTCGTCTTTTAAAGTAAAGATGAACTTCCAATTATACTGTTCACAAATATTAAAAGCACTAACATTTGGATATAAACCGTCTGCCAAAATGCAAATAGTCAACCCAGGAAAAGCTGCTTTGAGCTTTACCGCTAAACGCTTAAAAGCCTTTAACTCACAATCTTGCTTTTCATATTCTGTTCCATTGATTACCCATTCGGTGGCAATGGATAGGCTAAATCCATTCGGGGTCACCAATTTGGCTTCCAATATGGGCTGAAGCCACACCTTTTTTCCTCCCTTATACGTTCTATAAGGACAACCAAGGTAAGGTTCATAATCAAATTTTTGATACCCAGTCCCATCTACTACTATACAAAAATAACTACCCAGTAATCGGTATTTATGTAACACCCGCTTATGTAACAATATACGCAGCATCCATAATTTTACCGCTTCTAATTCCTTTACATCCAATGCTTTAAATACTTGATGCACCGTATCTTGATGGGGTAAATTAACGCCAAATATCCGTTTGTAATTTAGGGCAAACCTTTTCGTTTTCCTATCATTATTAAACGCATTGCGAGAATCTTCTTTGAAGATAAACAGCGTAATCCCAGCTAATATTATTTCGCACAATTCATACTGCTTGCGTTTCCGAATATCGGGTAAACTATTTAATTTTTCCAGTAAATCCGGAAAATAATGCTGCATCGCCTTACGTATTTCTATTGCCAATGGGGTCTCTTCTATTTCCTGGTTTTTTCGACAACAAAGCAGCCATCTTTTCTGCTTACGTTGGTGACGAACCCCTTTTTTTGACGACTTTTCAATAATTTGTTTCGTCGTGTTTGCTTTTTTCTTACTTTTGGTCGCATTTGCACTCCTTTTTTTTGTTGAATAATGGTGCAAATTTTTATAAAATTAGCCGTAAATTTATTTTGCGGCTAATTATTTTTATCCCTTGATTATCAAGGGGTTAAAATAAGTATCAAACATTACGCTGAATCGCTGTACTTATTCTAAAAAATGCTATTAATTTGTCGTATGCTCAAATCGCTTTTAAGCAAAAAGCATTAGTCGCGGTAATCTTTGACGACGCAAATAATTTCCAAATTTTGTAAGAATTGATAGAAAAACAACTACGAATCGTCAAGTGTTTATACTCAAAATTCAAAATCGTATCCGTATAAGTACGTAGTAAATTTTCAAATTTTCAAAAAAGCCTGTATCTTGCACTGTCTCATTCTAACACATCTTCAGCTATTAATATTGTCAACTTTCTTAGGACAATTCTCTACTGCTTAGTCAAACATTCCCCAAGTGTTTGAGTTCTGTGCAATCAGAAATAATCGAATACCTTCCGATAAATTTGTAAAATAAAGACTATGAACAGTGTACACACAACTTTATTATTTCTATTTTTCTCCATAGGCATGACCGCTCAAATCAGTTATACCGCCAACGATGTGGTGACTCCATTTAATGGTTTTTTCCGTCCTGCTTGCAATTTAGGTTCTTACACTTCTTTTACAACCGAAAATCTTGTTGACCTTGCTGCAGGTAATCCCGATGAAGGTATTCGTGGAGTAGGCGTGAAGGCTTTGCGTCTAGGTATGTTTGAAAGTTATACCGCATTTGCAGGTTTTCAAGAACAGATTCCAGCTTATCAGTATTTTGAGTATTTGGGGATGGCAGAACATACCTTAATCGTTGGTTTTCCATCGGATGCCAAGTGTGATACGACGTTTCATTGTTCAAATCAGCAGTCTGAGCTGTTTGCCAATATGTACGAGCCTATTTGGGACAATGGCGCGAATGGAACGCCTATTAATGAAGACAATTATTACGCAGCTTACCTTTGGAATTTAGCGATTAACTATAAAGATTATGTCCGTTTTTGGGAGATTTGGAACGAGCCAGGTTTTGATTATACGGGCGGCTTGGGTTGGTTGCCACAGGGCGTGCCGGGCAATTGGTGGGACGAAGACCCAGACCCTTGCGACTATAAATTACGTGCGCCGATTCAACAATACGTTCGCTTGCTGCGCATCAGTTGGGAAGTGATAAAATCGGTTGATCCTGATGGTTATGTGGTGGTTTCTGGGACGGGATATCCTGCATTTTTGGATGCTATTTTAAGAAATACAGACAATCCGAATGGGGGAGAAGTGACTGCTGATTTTCCACAAAAAGGTGGGGCGTATTTTGATGTAATGGGCTATCATTCCTACCCACATTTTGATGGCAGTGTCCAAAAATGGAATGATACGACGCAATCTTGGGATTATACGCGGCACTTAGATGGGGCAGCAGAAGGACTTTTAGAGACGAAAGATATGTTTGATTTGGTGTTGAAAAATCACGGCTATGGAATTGATTTTCCAGAAAAATTATGGATGATTTCGGAAGTAAATTTGCCTCGAAAAGAATTTGGCAATTTTATGGGGTCGGCAGAGTCTCAACGTAATTTTGTACAAAAAGCGGTGGTGGCTTGCATGATGAATGAAATTTGGCAATTGCAGATTTATAAACTTTCGGAAGACACCGATTTTGACAATGCGTATGGTGAATTTGATTTAATGGGTTTGTATAAAGTGTTGGATTACAATAATTTATATTTTCAAGAAGCCAATGAAGAGGGGATTGCTTACAAAACAGTTTCAGATATTTTATATCAAAAAATATACGATGCAGACCGTACCGCAGCCTTGAATTTACCTGATAATATTGGTGGCGGGGCGTTTAAAGATGAACATGGAAACTTTACCTATTCGCTATGGGCGAAAACGGAAACGGACATGTCTGAAAATGCGAGCGCGACTTATTCTTTTCCTACAAATTTGAATATTTTAAGGTTGGTAAAACGGGAATGGGATTATGGTTTCTCACCAAATTCAGAAACAATTACGCCGCAAAATATTCAATTGACAAGTTCTCCAATTTATTTGAGTGAACGAATTTTCACTATGACCAATGCGTCAGGTTGCGCGCCATTGATGATAGAATTGGAGGGCGAAGACTTCGCAGATGCAGCAGCTTATCAATGGCTGATTGAAGGAGGAACGCCTGTAACCTCTAATTTGCAAAATACTTCATTGACGTTATTTGTCGCAGGTGAATACACGGCAACTTTCCAAGTTTTTGATGCGAATGGAGAATTAATTGCGATGCAAACGGAAGAAATTTTGGTAGAAGCGATGCCAGAAGTTGACTTCTCTGCTCAAATCACTGGACCAATCGTTCGTTTCTTGAATATGACTGATTTAAATGCAGATTCCTTTTCTTGGGATTTTGGCGATGGCAACACATCAACCGAACCCAATCCGAATAATTTATATCTAGCAGACGGCACCTATGAAGTTATTTTGACGGCAACCAATGAATGCGGGACGATGACTTCAACACAAATTTTAGACATTGATGTACCGAGTACCACTCAAATTACCGAAACAGCCAACGAGGGCGTACCTATATACAATGGTGTCTTTCGACCAAGCACAAATCATGAGTTTTATGGTGGTTGGACAGATGAACAATTAGCGGATATCATCGCTGGAAATCCTGCGGAAAACGTCGAAGGAATCGGTGTGAAATCGTTGCGAGCTTCTATCGGTGAAGCATTTTTTGAAGGTTGGGGGTACGATTTTAAAGTACCAACTTACGAACACTATAGCAATCTTGATTTGAATGGAAATTCCTTTATTTTAGATTTTCCATCAGAAGATTCGCGCGACCCAATTTTTTATTGCCCAGACCATCAATCCAATTTATTTAAAGACATATACCTCGATATTTGGGATGATGGTGCAAATGGAACGCCAATAAATGACGCCAATCCATATGCTGTTTTTGTTTACAATGCGGTATTAAATTACGGGGAATACGTTGATTTTTGGGAAGTTTTAGAAAGCCCAGATTTTGACTTTACAGGCGATTATGCTTGGTTGCCAGCGGGAGAACCGGGTAATTGGTGGGATGCGAACCCTGACCCATGCGATTATGCGTTGCGCGCGCCAGTTTTCTATTATGTTCGACAAATGCGCATCGCTTACGAAATCATCAAGAATCTCGACCCAGAAAGCTACGTTACTGTTTCAGGAATTGCCTATCCGAGCTTTTTGGATGCGATTTTGAGAAATACAGACAACCCATTTGACGGAAGTGAAACCACGGGATATGAGTTGAAAGGCGGTGCATATTTTGATGCAATAGGTTTTAAATCTTACCCATATTTTGATGGTAGCACTGTTTATTTTGACATTCCAAATGGACAGTTTGCGTACGAACGCCACTCCGACGCAGCAGTAGCGGGCATTCCGAGAGTGAAAGGAGAATTTGAAACGGTTTTAGAAAACTATGGTTACAATGGTCAAACTTATCCACGAAAAGAATGGATTATCAGCGAAGCCAATGTGCCACGCAAGCCAATTGATGATTTTTTTGGTGGAGAATTGTTGCAAACCAACTGGATTATCAAAGCATGGGTTGCCTGTGAAAAGAACGATATTCGACGTTTAAATATTCATAAAATGGCGGAATCTCAAGAGTATGTGGCTGCCCAAGATGCCTTTGATGTCATCGGTTTATTTCAAAAATTAAATGGTGTTTTACCATATTTTCAAACGCCAAATAACGAAGCAATTGCGTTAAAAACGACTTCTGAAATGCTATTTGGAACGACGTATGATGAAAGCAAAACAGCAGAATTTAATTTGCCAAACCAGATAGATGGCGCAGTATTTAGAGATGGCGCGGACAATTATATTTATGTTTTATGGGCAAAAACGCAGTTTGATGAAAGCGAAGGAGCATTTGCAACTTACTCCTTTCCAGTAGGTTGGAATGTAGAAGATTTGTATAAACGGGATTGGTATCACAGTTTGTCAAATGTGGTCGATACGATTGCTTCTACGGATGTGCAATTGACTGGCACGCCAATATTTTTGACTGAATCTTACTTAACGCAATCACAGCTGGTTGCTCATTTTGAAGCAGGGGCATCGGAAGGATGTGAAGGCACCGTGATTCAATTTTTTGACTTTTCAGAAAATGAGCCAACGGAATGGAATTGGCATTTTGTAGGCGGTACACCTGAATTTTCCATTGAACAAAATCCTTCTATTACTTACAATATTCCAGGGGTATATCCAGTAAGTTTGGAGGCTAGCAACGCAACTGGAAGTCATACGAAAACGGTTAATGAATTTATTGAAGTATTGGGCATTCCTGTTGCCGATTTTGAATTAAATTTAGGTTTGAATGTTTTAACCATTGAAAATAACTTACAATACGCAACGGAATTCACTTGGAATTATGGAGATGGAACTTCTGACGGCGCACTTTCACCTGTGCATACCTATTATAACAACGGTGAGTATACGGTGTCCGTCATTGCATCGAATATTTGTGGCGTTGATAGTCTATCCGTCAATATTAGTATTCAATCGGTGCCTGCACCTAACTTTAATTCGAACTTTTTGGGTAGCTGTGACAACCACTTATTTGTTTTTGTCGATGCTTCACAAGCCAATCCAACTGTTTGGAACTGGACATTTTCTGGTGCGAATCCACCAGTTTCTAATGCTCAATTTCCGACGGTGGTATTTCCATCTCCAGGGATTTATCAGGTGACTCTGGAGGTCAGCAATGCCAATGGAAGTAATGAAATTGTGAAAGAAATCTACGTCGAAGGGGTGGTTACGGCGGATATTTCCGTGAGTTTGTGTCAAGGAGATATGTTTCAAGGCATCTTGATTCAAAATGATACGATGATTGTGGAGAATTGGATGACGCAGATTTTAAGTTGTGATAGCATGGTGGTTTACCATATTGAAATGGTCGAAACCTTGTCTTCGAGCATCAATATAGACTTATGTGCAGGAGAATTATACAATGGAATTACCTGGGCAAACGATACGATTTTTACAGAGACCTATATGTCAATGAATGGTTGTGATAGCATATTTTTTACGGATATTGCTGTGTTTGAAACATTTGTTACGACCTTATTTGACACTATTGAAATTGGAGAAACTTACCAAGTTAGTGACCTGACTTTTGAGGAAACAGGCGAATATCAAGTGACGATGATGGCGAGTAATGGTTGTGATAGTACGATACAGTTAAATTTGACTGTTTTAGATGATGTTGCGGTGTTTGAAAATAACTTAGAACATATTGATTTAATGGTTTATCCAAATCCATTTAATGATGATTTGATAGTCGAATTCGAATTAGATCAAGCAGAAAATATTTCGATTGAAATTTTAGATATACACGGAAGAGTAGTTGTTAAATTACTTGAAAATCAAGAGTTTATACATGGAAAGCACGAATTGAAATGGAATAGCTTAGAAATGGCTTCGGGCATCTATATCTGCCATTTTATAGCTGGAGAAAAGGTAGGATTTCAAAAAATAATCAGACGGTAAATGGCTCAAGGCTCACGGAAAGTCCTAGGTTAAACGATTATACTTAGATTTTCCGTGTGCCGTGCACCGATAACGGTAAACCGTTATACGAACTTGCCGTCTTTTACTTGACCAAGAAAAGTAACATCTTTACTTTTCGCATAAGTTCTTACTAAAATGTCAACTTCGACTTTCGAATTTCTTCGAATTTTGATGCCAGAATTGCTATATTTATTTGCTACTTCGATGTAAAATCCGTCCTTTAATTTAATAGGACTTTTCGATGGTCTAGCCATAATCTCGTCTTTTTGTTTTTATGCAAATGCCTTTAAGAAAATACTTCTTAGCGTACAAAACACTTTAAGTTTCTTTAAAGTTTTCCCTTTTTCGAAAAAAGTATTTGATAACAATATAAGGAACATTAAATAAATAAGTTCAGATTCTTAAGAGTGCAATTTTGTGCCCAGTTTTGCTTTAAAAGTGCGATTTATATTGACATAATGAGCATTTTAAAGTGAAAACTGACGGCAAAATATCCTGTCAAGGTGCTAGAGTTATTTATTTCGCGTTCCTAAGAGGGCATTTACAGATGGAAAGTCTAATTTTACTTTTAAAAATCGACTTATTTCCACATGAAAAAAATATCAAAAACAGACAATACGTGTGTTGCTTGTCTTTTTAAGTTAAATGAAAATTTAACTTAGCTCACAAAGCTACTAAAAATAAGGGAAATGACCTAATTTTGGGGAGACTAAATGATTCCAATTAATCAACGCGATTTGATAAGGAACGCGAATTAAATAAAGTTACTTTTTAGCGCGCGCGTTTTCATTACTAGTTTTTGCTTTAAAAGTGCGATTTATGTTGATATTTATGTTGATATAATGAGTATTTGTAAAATGGAAAATATGGACTAAATATCCGCTCAAAGAATGTAAGATTATTTATTTTGGGTTACCTACTTAAGGAGAGTTTGAAGGGCAGATTCTGGTTATAATGCAGAATCTGCTCCTCAAAAATACACGGCGCGCTGCCGCGAGTAGCGCGGAGGAGTGAGTTGAGGGAGAAAATGGTTTTGTTCCTCCAGTTAAGTACGTGACACTATTTATTGGGGTAATTTGAAAACATCTTTATTCCGCTATTTTCCTCTTAAAAATAGTTCCGTAATGTAGACCATGCAACGATTTTTAAAAGAAAACTATCGAAAAAATCTTGCTTTCAAATTTTACCCCAATAAATAATGTCACGTACTTAAGTAACGCGTAGTAATTAATCTGGGAAAATTTTTAGACAAGATTTTTTCGATAGTTTTTCTTTAAAAATTCTTGAATAGCCAGTGTTACTGAAGAAATTTTTAAGGGGAAAATAGCGGAAAAAGATATTTAAAAATTACCTGATTAATTAGCATGTATTACTTAAATGAAATCATTCAGGACCAATTTCCAAATTTTTTGGATTCTAAAAATCTAATTTGCTGAATTCCTTTTTCCGCTTCAAATAAAATTGAAAAACAATACTTTTTTGAAACGTTCCTTTTTCTGAACGGTCATCTCCAATGCTAATTTTTTCAATTAAATCATTGTAAAAATGGCGCTTCTGACTGAATTTTCTAAAATTAGCGTACATCGCAAAATGTGCTTTTAAAATGGATTGAAGATGCGCAAATTTTCCTTGAATAAGGAACATCATTCCAGCAATACCATCTAAAATTAACCGCAACGGAATAAGCCAAAATAACTGCTTGGTAGGCTTGTTTTTAATCAAAGTAAAAAGGCTATTTCTAAAATTCAAATATGTTTTAAAAGGAGATTCATACTTCAACGTGCCTCCACCAACGTGGAAAACTTCACTCTTGGGATTGACCATTACCTTAAATCCCGCTCGCTTCAATCGCCAACAGAAATCAATTTCTTCCATGTGCGCAAAATAATCAGCGTCAAAGCCATTGAGGTCTTTAAACAACCGACTGCGCACAAACATCGCGGCACCAGATGCCCAAAAAACCTCTTGAATCGAATCGTATTGACCATAATCTTGTTCTACTTTCGAAAAGATGCGACCACGGCAAAAAGGGTAGCCCCACTTGTCGATATAGCCACCCGATGCACCAGCATGTTCCATGAATACTTTACGATGAAAGGCCTTTATCTTTGGTTGAACTGCGCCAATCGTCTCGTCCTGTTGAAAGGTTTCAATAATTGGCAAAATCCAGTTTTTCGTTACTTCAACATCGCTATTTAAAAGGATAAAATACTCAGCATCTACTTTTTCTAAAGCTAAATTATAGCCTTTGGCAAAACCATGATTTTCTTTTAAATCTATAACCTGAACCTGCTTTGCATAACTTTTTTGTAAAAAAGTTAATGACCCATCTTTTGACCCATTATCCGCTACAATAATCTGCAAATTTGGATATTCACTTTCTATCACAGTAGGTAAAAATTTTTTTAATTGATCTCGCGTATTATAGTTCAGAATTACAACGGCGACAGAGGGCATCATTGGCTCCTCTTCTTTTAGTTTTATTTTATTTTCCTCATCTAAGGTTTTCCGACTATTAATTTTATCTTCACGTAACTGATTTTTTAAACCATCTAAACCGTCAAATTTTGCATCATCTCTTAAATAATCAACCAATTCCACTTTTAATTTTTCCCCATATAAATCTTGGTCAAAATCGAAAATATTTACTTCTATTACATGATTGTCGTGCTTGTCGAGGGTAGGGCGGTTACCCATGTACATCATCGCCTGATATCGCTGTTTTTTGTGTTCAACATATACAGCGTAGATGCCATCAGGTGGGATAAGTTTATGCTTGTTATTGATTTGTAGATTAGCCGTTGGAAAACCAATAGTACTTCCAATCTGCTGTCCTCTAACAACCGTTCCCGTTAAATGATAATAATGATTGAGTAGTTTTCCAGCCGTTTTTACATCGCCTTTTTCAAGCGCAACTCTAATTTTTGAGGAAGAAACGGCAACTTCTTGAATCTCTTGTTTTTGAATTTTTACAACGTTAAAGCCCGCCTTTTTTCCATGATATTTTAAATAATTGATGTCTCCTTGTCGATTTAAACCAAAGCGGTGGTCGTAGCCAATGACGATACATTTTGGATTGAACTTTCCCAGCAAGAATTTTTGAATATATTCATCAGCGGTCTGTCGAGAAAACTCATAAGTAAAGGGCACAACTACCACATTATCAATGCCATAGCGTTTCAAAAGTGCTACTTTTTCATCAATTGTAGAAATCAATCGCAACGTATCATCTTGCGGATAAATTACCAATCTTGGATGCGGATGGAACGTCACGACAATACTTTCCCCGCCTGCCTTTTTTGCCAAATCCTTTACCTTTTTCAATATCTGTTGATGCCCATGATGTACGCCATCAAATGACCCAATCGTAAGGACTGCATTCCTGAATTCTGGTAAATTATTTAAATCGTTGTAAACTCGCATGGATTGAAATTTTCATGATTGTTGGGATTGATTTTTTCGCAAAAGTAATCAAAAGGTGAAGATTGCAAAATTTAAGGTATTTCGAAAACAGACTTATCCTGCAATTGTTTGCGATAAGAAAGATGGATTCTTAATAAATTGAGAAAAACTTCCCTCCAAAAACACTGGTGTATTCAGCGATTCGTTTTTGAGGAATTTGTCCTTTTCTCAAAGTTACCTTCCCTTTATTACGAGTAATTTCTTCAGGGTTTATGGTCTTTGGTATAGGCGGAAGGTCTGTAATTGGATTATTTTGAATATTTAATTGTAGTTGCCGTTGATTGGCAAAGAGAAACCAATTAAATGAAATTTCTTTAAGCTGATTGTCGCTAAAATAGAGATATCTTAATTTTGGTAAGCGCATTAGAATATCAGGAATTTTAGTGAATTTATTTTGACCTAAAGTTAAACTCTCCAGTTTAGTAAATTTTAGGATTCGCTCATCAATGCTAGCTATTTCATTAAACATAAGTCCAAGTGTCTTCAGTTTTTGAACAACAGATAAATAATATGGAAACTCCTTCATCTCTTTTCGCATCAGCGTAATATCCATTGGTCCTTTAAATTTATGGTCTTGAAAATTGATGATTTCTGTTAAGTCAACTTGCGAAGCATACCGTAATTTTGTACTCAGCCCAATCTCTAAAGGAAAACGTTTCAATGTTGAACCTTCGAAGCAAATCGTTTCTAATTTTCTAAGGTTTTTCACTTCGGGAGGGAATTCAAAATTAACTAAATCATGTGGATGCAATTCTGTTAAGTTAGTACATTCATAGGTTGATTGAGGAAGGGTATTTTGGTTGGAAAAAGAAAAAATTAAATTTTTCAGATTTAATTTTACTCGCTCAATATTAAAATTTTCAATGGAAGTCCCCAATACGTCCAAGGTGGTGATTTTTGGAAAAAAAATATCAGAAAAATTGACCTTTTCTGGATAAATCCACTCTAATTTACGAACGTTAGACAAAGGTGACATCTTTGCATTAATTGCTGGATAAAATACATTTTTGACAATGATGTTTTCTCTATTTATACAAGCAAATTCTTCTGGTGTGAAATTTCGAGGTGCGTCGCTAGATATTCTAAGGTATTTTATTGACGGACAGTTTTGATGGAAATAGTCTAAAAAAATAGGGCTGTCGGTCTCTTCAATTCGATAATCAAATTGGGTGATTTCTGGTAATATTTTTAATAAAGTAGAATGTTCCAAAACATCCGCTAACCCTTTATTCGTCAAGCGCAACCATTTTTGAGAGAAAAATGGTGAATTTTTAAGGAGTAATTCAGACCAAATTTGTAAGTAATTGATATCAATGAAGTCAGGAATTTCTTTTTCTTGACGAATGTAATGTGTGATGGTTTGTTTGATTTTTGATTCTTCAAAAAGATTCCATTCTTCTTCGGTTAAGTACTGTAGAGCCAACATCTTCGCAGTTTCGCGTACTGTTTCCTCCACATGCAAACTTCCTAAGGCTACCCATAAAGAAAAGTATTTTGATTCTGGTCGAAGCGGTTTATTTAACAAAGTCAAGGCTAATACTATATTTTCGGGAGCTTCAGACAATAGAAGCATTTCCCAATTTTCCGCTTGTTCTTCCTCTTCAAACACTTTCGATTCTCCTAAATTATTTATCCATGTTTTTAGGTCTTTCTCAGACACTTTATTTGCGCTTTTTACTGGAAAGCCCGGTAAGTCTAATTCAAAAACTGTTCGCTTATCATTCGGCTCAGCTGCTATTTCTAATTGCTCACATATTAACTTTAAAGATAGAACTGCCATTTGCTCAGTTTCAGGAAACTGAACGGAGAAATCTGATAATTGGCAATCTTGCAGAACGTTCATTATTTGGTGTTTTTGCAAATGTAAGTAGTTTTCTGAATTTGTTATCTATTAGATTCTCATCGACACAGATTATTAATGTAATTTTTAGGCAATATAAAAAAACTCTTTAAAGTCTAATTTGTTTGTACTTTTGTCCCAATTGGGAAAAAACAACTATATTTAATAGAAAACTTCTATCAAGAATGTCTATCGAAAAATCGAAAATTATAAATGCGTTAGCTACCGTGAAAGACCCCGCGACAGGACAAGATATCTTGTCTCGCCACATGGTTGAGGAGTTGGTAATTGATGGAAATAACGTGAATTTTAAGCTGATTCTGGTGTCTTTGAATGCCGAAAGTAAGCAAGAATTGAACTTTGCCTGTATCGGCGCAATTCAGCAAGTTTACCCGCAAGCCAACGTGAACGTGCATGCCATGTCGCGCACGCCACAAGCTACGGAGAATACCAGTCCGCTGGCACATATTAGAAATATCATCGCCGTAGCTTCTGGAAAAGGTGGAGTAGGGAAGTCAACCGTTGCCGTTAATTTAGCTCTAGGGTTGAAGAAATTAGGTGCGAGAGTTGGGCTGGTTGATGCCGACTTGTATGGGCCATCTATCCCGACAATGATGGGTTTGGCAGGCGCAAGACCGAAGATTCAGGATATCTATGGCAAACCGAAAATTGTGCCTTTGGAAGCTTTTGGAATACCTATTATGTCGATGGGTTTTATCATCGAACCTGAGCAAGCAGTCGTTTTACGAGGACCTCGTTTGGGGGGTGTGATTAAGCAGTTTTTCAACGATGTTTTGTGGGAACCATTAGATTACCTCATCGTTGATTTGCCTCCAGGAACGGGTGATATTCAACTTTCTATGGTGCAAACTGTTCCGATTACAGGTGCAGTGATTGTGACGACGCCGCAAGAAGTAGCAATCGTTGATGCCGTGAAAGCGATGAATATGTTCTTATTGCCGTCTATCAATGTCCCAATTTTGGGTGTGGTGGAAAATATGGCATGGTTTACACCAAAAGAACTACCTAATAATAAGTATCGTATCTTTGGCGAAGGCGGCGGGAAGAAGTTGGCCAAGGAAAGTAAATCTATGTTACTTGGGCAAATTCCGATTGTGCAAAGCATTCGAGAAGCAGGGGACGGAGGTTATCCAGCGATTATGCAAAATGACCCGTTGATGTCGAAGCCATTTATGAAAGTGGCGGAAAATGTTGCGCGGCAAGTGGCAATTAGAAATGAAATGTTGGGTGCTACGAAGGTGGTTAAAATGCAGAATTAATCAATGGACATAAAAATTAATCAGCGGACGGAAGCCGAAACAGCAGCAGACAATCTTGCTTACGAAACGATAAAAAACGAATTTGATTTGCTTGGAAAATGGGAAATCAATATTGGTGTAGGTGACGAAAGTTATCCTTATGAAATTTTCCAAAAAGGCGATGAATTCCTTGGTATTGTTTTTCAAAATGGCTTTAAAAAGGAAATTTTGGAAAAGAAAGGCGATGAATTTCATGTAGTTGGCGTGGAGAGTGGAGAATTTTATCGGATTGCAACTAATTTGGAAATGCTGCTATTTGATAAAGACGGGGACTTGGGAGAAATTGGCTACAAAGCAACGAGAATTTTAGCGTAAAAAACAATTTAAATAATAAATATGACCAATCAAGAAAATACCGATTTGTTGCAACAAATAGAAGCAGCACTCGATACGATTCGTCCGCATCTGAAAATAGATGGCGGCGATGTGGAGGTGGTAGAAATCACGGACGACATGATTGTCCGTGTAAAATGGCTGGGCAATTGTGAAAATTGTTTTATGTCTGCGATGACCATGAAGGCGGGAATTGAGCAAGCGATTAAAGGCAAAGTGCCT
Organism: Saprospiraceae bacterium; assembly: GCA_047629355.1. Classification (GTDB taxonomy): domain Bacteria; phylum Bacteroidota; class Bacteroidia; order Chitinophagales; family Saprospiraceae; genus CAYUNA01. Next base: position 17,055 of record JBLHWU010000095.1, read on the forward strand.
GGGATTGTTGGCGTGGAAGCGATTAATGGGGTAGTAGTGCCAAGTGTTTAAAATTTGGCGATGAGTGACTATGCAAAAATAAGCCAAAATTATATTTCAAAAGTACATCTGAAAGGCTATAAGTCGATTCAGGATGTAGAGATTGATTTGTTGCCGGGGTTGAATATTATGATTGGGCCGAATGGGAGTGGCAAGACGAATTTTTTGGAGGCAATTAATTCATTACTCGAAAAAGATACAAGATACTATAGTGTAGATGCAGAATTATATGTACAAATTTTTTTAGCCAAGAATAAAATTGAAATCAAAACTAAGCAAAGAGAACCAGCAAAATTTGATGATTTAGTATTTGATAATAATTTTGAAGTTTTATTGAGTACAAACCAAGGAAAGATAGATTATTTTAAAAGCCCCAAAATAGGTTTGTATCAATTTGGGTTGCTCTTTCAATATTTGCATTATTTTATTCCAAAATGTTTATTAGTAATAAATTTGTTAAGCAAAATAGAATTTGATATTAGAAAAAATGGTAAAATAACAGGAGGAATTTCTGAATTTCCACATTATTCTTATTTTTCTGCGAGAGTATTTTCAAAGTTAAAAAAAATAGTTCTTGAAGGATTAGCAGAAAAGCAAAATTTAAAAATAAAGGTTGTTGAAAGTTTTGAACTTAATTATATTTCAGATGTAATAAAGCTATTTTCGCCAATTAATAAAATTAAAATATCTGAAGGAGTTAGAGTTGGAGAATCGGAGAAAAAAATAACCATTGATTTTTACCATTTAGAGTTTTTTGTTAATGGGAAATGGTTATTATGGAACGAACTATCAGATGGTACGCGAAGATTATTTTACATTGTTTCAGAAATTTTATCATCTCCCTTTGGAATATTTTTAATTGATGAACCCGAATTAGGTCTTCATCCCCAACAATTAATTTCTTTAATGCAATTCCTGAAGGAACAATCTAAAACTAAACAAATTATTCTTACTACTCATTCCCCTCAAATATTGGACATTTTAGAAATTAATGAATTTGACCGTCTCATAGTTTCTCGCTATGGAAAAAATGGAACAGAGTTAGTCAGGATATCAGAACAAGAGCAAGAAAACTTTAAAGATGCCTTAGAAAAAGGATTAGATTTCAGCGACTATTGGTTAGAGTTTGGCATCGAAGCAGAAAGTATTCAATGAAAAGAATAGCCATTATCAGCGAAAATTTCGAAAACGATGGAAAGGCGTTGCAGTATCTTTTGGAAAAGAGATTTTCTCGTCCTGACTACGAAATTATGCCTATTCTCAAAAAACAGGGAAGAACTAAATTAAGTAATTTAGTTAAGTTGAAAAGGTTATTGGATACTAATCTTACTAGAAGTAAGAAAATTGACCTTAGTATAGTGGCAATTGATTTAGATAAGCTGCCTTCTGACGTTGCTAAAATTAAGGAAAAGCAAGATTGGTTTGAAAAATTTAAGAAGATAACGGATTTTGAAAATACCTTTTTTCTAATGATTGTCGAATTAGAATCTCTGATTTTAGCAGATATTGAAACATTTAATCAAATTTATAAAACAAAGATTAATTTTAAGGGTAATCCATTATTCCAGGTCAATCCGAAGGAATTCTTAATGGAAAAAACGCACAAAGCATCTAAAAAATATTTAGTAGACCAAACCCCAGAAATCTTCAAAGAACTCGATTTTCAAAAAGTTCACAACAACCACAAAGGCGAAATTTCATTCCAAACATTCATTGATGATTTAGAAAAATTACTGTAAACAATGACCAAGCAGCAACTCTACCAAAACATTCAGCAAAAAAAATCATACCTCTGCGTCGGTCTTGACACCGCTTTAGACCGCATTCCAACGCATCTAAAAGATACCGCAGACCCGATTTTTGAATTCAACAAACAAATCATCGACGCCACCAAAGATTACTGCGTTGCGTATAAACCGAACATCGCGTTTTACGAAAGTTTGGGTTCAAAAGGCTGGGCATCCCTCGAAAAAACGTTGGATTATATCCCTGATGAACATTTCACAATTGCCGATGCCAAGCGCGGTGACATCGGCAATACTTCAAGAATGTATGCGAAGACTTTTTTTGAAACGATGAATTTTGATTCGGTGACAGTTGCTCCTTACATGGGTGTTGATTCTGTGTTGCCATTTTTAGAATTTGAGGATAAATGGGTGATTTTACTCGGTTTGACGTCAAATAAAGGCAGTCAAGATTTTCAATTTGCGAGCCAAGACGGAGGAATGCCTTTGTATGAAAAAGTGTTGCGGAAAGCCCAAGAATGGGGTACGCCGAATAATTTAATGTTTGTAATCGGAGCAACGCATCCAGAAAAATTCCAAGAAATACGAGCGATTGCGCCAGATAATTTTTTCCTTGTCCCTGGTATTGGTGCGCAAGGTGGAGATTTGCAAGGTGTTTCTAATTATGGGATGAATAACGCTTGCGGCTTGTTGGTAAATTCTTCGCGAGGCATTATTTATGCGGGTGGAGATAGCGAAGATTTTGCAGATAAAGCAGGTGCGGCAGCGAAAAAAGTGCAAGAACAGATGGCAGAACTATTAAAGTAACTTGGGTCTCTGACCCCGAGAAGTAAGTACCTGAACATAAATAATTGAACAATCAAAGGAGTCAGATTTTTTAGAGGAAAATAACGGAAAAAGATACTTTTTAGATGTTCGATTATTTGTGTCTAGGTATTTATAGTCATGAATTGCTACTGTTGATTTTTTTCATGCTTGTTTGGATTGGAAATCCGAAGGACAGTTGCTCGGGTTGTAAACCCGAGTTACTTGACTAGGGAATATTCAACATTTTATGCGTCTGCAAACTTAACCGCCACTTTGGATTTTTTAAACAAAATTCCAGCGTCATTTTTGTATTTCTTTCCGAAAATTCACTATCCATCGGCTGCAAAAAGAAGTTGTCAAAGTCCATGTTTTCAAATAAATCAGGCTCGGCGCCAAGTTGCGGAAAAACCAATTTAATCTCATTTCCTTTTGTCAAAATGAGTTCTGCATTTGCTTTCGGACTCACACAAATCCAGTCAATACCTCCAGGCGGTTCAATCGTACCATTCGTCTCAATCGCAATTTCCAAACCTTCCTTTTTAAAGGCCTTAATTAACGGCGGGTTCATTTGCAAAAGCGGTTCGCCACCTGTACAAACGACATATGGTTTCCCCAAATCTGCAGGCCACAGACTTTTTACTTTCGCCGCTAATTCTGCTGCTGAATACTTTCCCCCATTTTCTCCATCTATTCCCCAAAAATCCGTATCACAGAACTGGCAAATCGCTTTAGAGCGGTCTTTTTCCAGTCCAGACCACAAGTTACAGCCCGTGAATCGACAAAAAACCGCACCTCGCCCAGTATGTGCACCCTCGCCTTGCAGCGTATAATATATTTCTTTTACTTTATACATAATTCTTCAATGAGCAATTAACAAGGAGTAATCTGCAATGAAAACGCTTAAGTAAGTGTTCATTGCAGATCGCCAATTGCTAATTGATAACAGCTGTTGCTTCAATTTCTATTAATAAATCAGGGCTAATCAAACCCTTCACTTCGACCATAGTTGTGGCAGGTTTGATGTTTCTAAAAAAATCACCATGCGCGCGTCCAATTTCTTCCCATTTTGAAATATCGGTGACAAACATTCGAGTACGCACCACATTTTCCATTGTTGCACCAGCTTCGATTAATGCGGTTTGGATGATTTCAAAAATCTGTACGGTTTGTGCATAGGCATCATCTTTGCCAACAACTTCACCATTAACCGTAGCGGTTGTTCCCGCAACTTCAATGATATTACCGATTCGGACCGCGCGGGAATAACCTACGATGTCTTCCCAAGGTGCGCCAGAAGAGATATTTTTTCTTTGCATAATGGTTGTTTTTGTTGTTCAGTGTGTAAGGGTGCACTTTTACACACCAAATTCGGATGCGAAATTACATTAAAAACATAAAAATCCCGTTTTACTATCAAAAAAATAATTTTAAAAACTAAAATGGGGAAAATGGTAAGAATCACCCGTAAAATTTCTAATTTTGAGCATGCTTTTAGGAGTCGGAACAAGGGTGCGATTTATTCATACTGGCGACGAGGGAGTCGTTCGTAAGTTGTTGGAAGACGACATGGTATTGGTATTTTTGGAGTCCATTCAGATGGAAATTCCAGTATTTGAAATGGATTTGGAGCGCGTAGGGGATTTGAATGAAAATTCATCAATGAAAGCTAAATTAGTGCCAGGGAAGCAAGAAAAAAAAGAAATTTTGCCGCCTTTAATCGTACCTGATTTACAATATGAAGTATTGAGAAGTCTAGGCATTCAGCTAGCATTCGACCCTGTTTTAAAAAAGAATGGATTACCAGAAAAATACGAAATTTATATCTTAAACGATACGAAATTTGATACGATATATAACATTGTTTTTTATTTAAATGAAGAAAAAGAGGAGACTTGGAGTGGTACAATTGCAGCGATGTCCCACGTGAAATTGGATGAATTATTTTACGATGAACTCAATGATTTTCCAATTTTAGAAGCGGAATGTTGGAAAGTTTCAACGGAAGGAAAAGGCGAAAGACAGTTTAAAACTTTGAAAATAAAGCCTAAAATATTTTTTAAAAATGTGAGAACTGTTCCGTTTTTAAATAAAAAAGTTCACTGGTATTTATTATTTGAAAACTTCGATAGTCAGCCCGTTAGAAAAGAAATTGACCTGGAAGATTTACTGAATTACACAAAAAATAATGCTCGGCCTAGTCCCAGAAAGTATGTCAACCGCCAAAAATATAATTATACTAGCCCGACAGAATATGCTGAGTTTATTCCAGTAATTGACTTGCACGTTCAAAACCTATCCAGCAATTATGGAAAAATGACAAATGCCCAAATTATGCAATTGCAACTGCAAAAGTTTGAAGAATTCATCGCGAAAGCGGTAAGATTGGGGGTGCCACAAGTATTTGTGATTCATGGACTGGGAAAAGGGCGGTTGCGAGATGAAATAGCCATAAGGTTGAAACAAAATAGTTGTGTCGAAAAATTTAAAAATGAACATCATCCGAAGTATGGTTGGGGCGCGACGGAAGTGATTTTGTAACGACGTATGGTTATTGGCGCACGACGCACGAAGGCTCAGTAGGATTTTATTGAACAGTCCTATTTTTTTGTTACTTTTGGCGTTTGAAAATAGGCTTCTTTATTAATTTGTTGAATGGAGAATTTATACAAATAAATCAACCCGAGTTCGATTCTCGGCTTCTCCACAAGCTTTAAAGAAGACTATTTTGAAAAAATATTTTGAACTAACATCACTTTTAATGAGGAAACTACTTTATCTTTTTTCCATTCTTTTTATTTTTTCTTGTCAATCAGAAAAGCCTAATTCGACGCCAGCCAAAGAATATTTCAAAGTATCAGGCAAGACGATGGGAACGACGTACTCTATTATCTATGAAGATGAAAAGGGACGGAATTTTAAGTCGAAAATTGATGAATTATTAGTGGCTATCAACGTGGATGTCTCAACTTACGAACCCAATTCGGTGATTACTCAATTTAATAAAAACACAATTTCAGATTCGCTTTGGGCAGCCGATAACAAGCATTATGATGCGAATGTAAAGCTGGCGATGGATATTGCACAAAAAACGAATGGCGCGTT
>JBLHWU010000096.1:0-22730 GCA_047629355.1 Saprospiraceae bacterium
ATAATGCACAAGTAATTATTGCGGATATTGTAACGCCAAATGGTGTGGTACACGTTTTGGATGCAGTGATGTTACCACCAACTTTTCCAACAACCGTTGTAGATGTTGTTGTGAATAGCGATGTACATACAACTTTAGAAGCAGCAGTAATTGCAGCGGAATTAGCGGATGATTTGAGTGCAGCTGGTCCTTTTACCGTTTTTGCACCAACTGATGCTGCATTTGCAGCTTTGCCAGCAGCTTTTGTTACTGGTCTTTTGGCTAACCCAACTGGACAATTGGCTGAAATTTTGACTTACCATGCTATTGGTGCGCAAGTATTGTCAGGTGATTTATCTGATGGTCAAATGGCGAGTACTTTACAAGGTGAAGATGTGACCGTAACTATCAATGCTGACGGTGTTTTTATCAATAATGCACAAGTAATTATTGCGGATATTGTAACGCCAAATGGTGTGGTACACGTTTTGGATGCAGTGATGTTACCACCAACTTTTCCAACAACCGTTGTAGATGTTGTTGTGAATAGCGATGTACACACAACTTTGGAAATAGCGGTGACTGCAGCGGAATTAGCGGATGATTTGAGCGGAGCAGGTCCTTTTACTTTGTTTGCACCAACCGATAATGCATTTGCTGATGTTAACCCTGTGGTCTTAGCAGATTTATTGGATAACCCAACGGGTGATTTAGCGCAGGTTTTATTGTATCACACATTGAGTGGACAAGTACTTTCAGGTGATTTGTCTGATGGTCAAACGGCGGCGACTTTACAAGGTGAAGATATCGAAGTAACGATTAATGCAGATGGTGTTTTCATTAATGACTCACGAGTAATCATTGCGGATATTGTGACGCCAAATGGTGTTGTACATGTTTTGGATGCAGTGATGTTGCCTCCAAGTTTTGTAAATGTAACTGATTTCGAAAAGGTAACATTGAAAATTACACCAAATCCAACGGCTGATTATGTGCAAATTGAGTTGCCTCAAGAAATGTTGAATACGACTGTGGAAATGCAGTTAATAGATTTTACCGGTCGAGTATTGGAAACGCGAATCGTAAATTCAACACAGGCAATGATTGATTTGACTAGTTATCCTGCTGGAAATTACAGCATTTTATTGGTCAATGACAACAGCTACGCGATTAATAAAGTGATTAAAAATTAAGTTGTAACCAACTATTTTATTTTACGCTTTTCTCTTTTTTTGACGCATCAAAATGTAGCTAATTACATTTTGGTGCGTTTTTTTTTAGTCTTTATTGACACTTTGATTTGTTCTTTTAACTATACTAGTTCTTAAAGTAAAGGCAACCTCATTACTATGTAAAGAGGAATAGGAAAAGTTTCTGATTAACAGAGGCATCGCCTCGTAACTGTTTGCAAAAATGATTAGCGGGTATTTCCCAAGTCGCATCGTGGCGGCACTGTTGATTATATTAGCCTCGTGGCGATGCCACTTTGAAAATATAATCTCTCTTTTTCTACAAACGGTGTCCAGCGCGATGCGCCTTAAAAACCTAATAAAGCTGAGTTTACATGGTACTCATGGCTTTTGAATTGAAATTCCTTTAGATATTTACTAAGTAACAGTAAAATAATAAGTAGTTATTCAGTGTACCGCAAACTTTTAGTTTGCGGTTCTCATGCCTGAGCAAATACGCTTGACCTCCCTATTCACATAGACGCAAACTGAAAGTTTGCGGCACACTAAATCCAAGTTCAAATTTAACGGTCTGTATATCTGAGAAATCAACAGATTTTAAAAATAGTCGATTTTTATAAAAAAATCAACCTGAAAAAGCTATTGAATTTTAAGCTGTAAGTACCTGGACATAAATACATTTTAGCTTCAAAAAATCTGGAACTAACGCCTATTTAACCTCACAAAAAAAAGGCAGCCGAAATACATCGACTGCCTTTTTTTTATATTCAAATGTCCGCTTATTTGAAACGTACAGTTACTGTTTCACCAATCCAACATTTAACCTTCACTTTGTCACCAGCACTTATTTTTCGCATAAAACCTTCTTCTTTTTCAGGCTTATAGCTTGCGTATTTACCCAATTTCTTATTCGCATCAGCTGCTACTTCAGAGTCGATAGATCTTGCGTAAGCATACTTGTCAATCGCTGCCAAAATCGCCATGCGTTGGTCCCAAGCACCTTTACCACATCCGCTACTGGTCGAAGCATACATATCACCAATTAGCATATATGGTTGTCCCCAACCTGACCGAAAACTTGCTGCTTTCCGCGCATTCTCCCGAGCACTCGAGTACTTTTTCATCTGACGGAATTCGATAGAAGCGATGTAGAAATAGTAGTTTGCTTTTTCATCTGCAGGCGTAGCATTGTCTCCTATCGCTTCCTTAAACTTAGCAATTGCTTCGCTGTATTTTCCTTCTTTATTCAATGCAACACCATATTTCCCAGGATTAGCATCGTAGAAATCATCTAATTTCTCTGCATTCGCCGTTGTTACCAATCGGTCATATTTTCCTTTCAATTCTATCATCAATGGGTCTGCATCTTCACAACCTTGCTGACCTAAGAAGTTGTAAATTCTTTTGATTAAATCAAAATCCTCCGGTGCATCTCGGTACTCAGGTTCGTATTTGGCTTTAAAAAATGCACAGTCAAAAATGTCATTTTCTATCGCTGCAAAAGTACCATTCATTGCCTCTTTTGCTTGCTCGTACAAAGCACGGTACGCTTCATCTTCATGATTAATGATGTTGTAATCTGCAATATTATTTAATGCTACGTAAATATCTCGTGCTGTTTTGGCATCCATTCTTTCTTTCTGAAAATTGAAAACTGCCAAACTCGCATACGGTGTAAAAACAGAGTAAAGCATATTATTCCCACTTCCTTTTACTGCTGCTTGACACTCTTCTTCCAACTGACCGTAGGGCGTTCTCAACACATAAAACATATCGTAAACTCGTGCCGCTAAGTAAGTATCTTTTTCTTTTGGATAACATTCCAGAATTTGGTCGTATAATTTATAAATCTCCGCAGCATACTCTTTTTTCTTCGCTTCATCCGTTTCTGCATTAAATTTGTGACGGTACATATCGATACCATCTGAATAGTGAAAAGAACGACCACCATCTGCTGCTGGAGCGATATCATAAACATTTTTCCAATAAGGAAATGCCTTATCAAACTCTGGCGGATCAGACTTTAAAAACTGTCGGTACAATACGTGTTGCTCCTCTGCATAGTCTTTTTTCGGACTCTCATTCCATGTTTCACACTGTGCACTCACGGTAACAGCCGAACCGAGTACAAAAGCGACTGCAATGGCTGTTTTAAAAATTTGCTTGAATACTTTCATAATATTAATTAGTTTAAATTTTTAGTTGTTTATTTTAAAGAGGTCAGAAGTCAGACCGCTTTGCTGTCAGAGGTCAGAAAAACACCTTGCTATCTGACATCTATCGTCTGACAACAACATGGTATAACTTCTAATCTATATTAGTTGAACTTCCTTTTGAAGAACCACGAGTTATCATTTAAGGAGAAGCCAACACTGACTTTATAGAAATTTTCATCAATCGTATCTGAATCAGTCTGCCCTACTTCAAAAGCTATATTGAAAAATGAAGTCCGTTGTCGCGATAATACTATCGGAAAACCTGCCCCAAATGTTAAAGCATACGTTTTCAAATCAGTCAATCGAGGGTCGTCAAAATAATATCCGCCGACGCGATACGATACTCGTTTGAGGTATCTATTATACGATGAAGCATCTGGCGTAAACTGAAACCCACCCGAGACTCTGCTGGATTTTGTCAATTGTTGCGGATTTTCCTGATTAAAGTCAGCCGCTGGATTTTCGTAATTCCCCCAATCAGAATAAGTATAATCCAACCCAACCAGTATTTTACGTTTGTGACGAAAAGTAAACCCTAAAGTCAACTCCATCGGTAATCTTCCACTCTCTTTAACATTAATATTACTTTGAATCGTATCCGCCACATTAATATAAGTGGGATTCAATCGTGACCGAAGCCGAGTTGTACTTGTCGTAAAACTCGTTGCGGAGTGTCCGTAAGCACCAATTGTCAACGTTTGCTTCGGCAATGCTTTTGGATTGTCTGGGTCTTTTCCGATATCAATTTTATACATCACACCAAGATCATACACAAATCCTTTCACGCCAATATCGTCTGAAAAAATATCTTGATAAGAATTGGCTAAATCCAAAAAGAAGACATCTCGCTTATTCTCGATACTCCCAAACAAGTAGCCCAACGTCAGACCTCCAGAAAAATTGCCGTATTGAACACCATTGCTCAAGACAAACTTATTGGTTCCACCGCTCCCTGAATATTCGGTTCGCACATCGCCGGTTGCCGGGTCACTGATGATTTGTCGGATATCGTAATTGACTGTCGTGAAAGGGATTAATGCAAAATTCATCCCCCATTTCAACTTAGAGACTCTACGATCAAGCACTTGATTCAACGAATTGTTCAATGCAAATCCAAGCGATAAATAGCTCAAATTTCCATTCAAACTCTCAGCAGATTCCCCATTCAATTCAATTTCACTTTTTTCCAAAAACATCCCCGCCTCGAAAGAAGCCGTTCGCAAATATCCTAAAGAAGCCGGATTTTGTAAATTAATGCGATATGGATCACCGAACCCTGCAGCAAATCCACCCATCCCAAGAGTCGTTGGTGTATTTTGGTAATAAAAATCACCTAAACCCAGTCTTGAAAATGGCGACAATTCTTTTGGCACTTGCGCCATCATCGTCCAACTCGCCACCACCAATAGTAGCAACATCCCTAACTTTTTCCAGTTATTCAACATAATTTAGTTTTTTCCTTTCGGAAGTTAGTTAACTCATTTATTAAAGCATAAAATCATTAACTATTTCAAAAAGTAAGAGCCTTTGCTCAATAAATAGAGAAATCAAAACCCGATTTTTCACAAATTTTAAAGTTCTTTTAACGATTTCTCTAAAAACGGCTCACGGTTTTCGGCTCACAGTTTTCGGTGGTTTCACTTGAAAAATTAATATACAAATTTCATGTAATTTACCGTACTTCGTGTGCCGTATGCCTTACGCCGTTGTAATTTAAAATTTCTAACAGTCCCCATAGCACCAAATTTGGGTGTACAAATATCTTAGTTTTTAACGCTTTTCCAAAAAAATCTGCATCTCCGCCCGTTAAAACTACTTGCATCCGACCAAATTTCGCTTCACAAGCATCGATAAAGCCCTGCATTTCGTAAGCTGCGCCGTATTGACCACCGTTACGTAAAGCTGTTTCGGTGCTAATTCCCCAAATTTCATCTTGCTCGCCGCGCTCAATTAACGGTAATTTTGCCGTAAATTCATGCATTGCTCGCATTCGCAGACCAATACCTGGTGCAATATTCCCACCTAAATATTCTTTCTCAGCCGTCAGCAAATCGTACGTAATGCACGTTCCTGCGTCAATGACTAAACAATTTTGGTTTGGAAAAAAGCGGTATGCGCCCACTACTGCCGCCAATCGGTCTTTCCCAAGTGTTTTCGGCGTTTGATACTTATTATATATAGGTAACGGTGTCTCTGCAGTCAATTGGAGGAAGTCAAAATTTTGCGTTAAAAATTCTAAAATCTCTTTCGGTACTGTTTTTACACTTGAAAGGATGATTTTTTTAACAAAATGGTTGTACGCAAACTCTTCAATGTTCTCCACCGACCAATTATCCCAAATTACTTTTTGAGCTAACACTTCGTTTTCAAACAACGCCAATTTGATGCGTGTATTTCCAATGTCGATGGCTAAAATCATAGTTTCGAGAAGTCAGAAGTCAGAAGTCAGACCGCTTTGCTATCAGAAGATTATGACTTCTGACAATGCAATGGTCTGACTTCTGACCTCTTTTTTAATGTTTAAAATGCCGTGTTCCCGTCATCACCATCGCCAATCCATTTTCATCACAATAGGCAATACTCAACTTGTCTTTAATCGAACCGCCTGGCTGCGAAACGGCCGTAATACCCACTTTATCCGCAATTTCCACACAATCAGGAAATGGAAAAAATGCATCAGACCCCATCACTGCACCTGTCAAGTCAAAACCAAAGGCTTTAGCTTTCACAATTGCTTGTTTTAGGGCATCTACACGAGAGGTTTGACCACAACCCATACCGATGAGTTGCTGGTTTTTCACCAAGGCAATACCATTAGATTTCAAGTGTTTGACTGCGATATTCGCAAATTTCATATCTGCCAATTCGTCCGCTGTTGGTACTTTTTTAGAAACCGTTTTGAAATCACCGTCGCCTTCCGTTTTCAAATCAGTATCCTGCTCAACTACACCATTTAATAGACTTTTAAAAGTACGTTTTTGAACCAAAAAATCTTTGATTTTTAATAAGACGCGCTTCTTTTTAGATTTCAATAATTCTAAAGCATCTGCATCAAAATCTGGTGCAATCAATACTTCATAAAATAGCTCATTGATCGACTCTGCTGTCGCCAAATCAACCGTCGTATTCGTAATAAAAATACCACCAAATGCTGAAACATTATCGCAAGCCAATGCAGCATCCCAAGCTTCTTTCACCGTCGGACGAGTCGCCAAACCACAAGTATTGGTATGTTTTAGAACCGCAAACGATGGGTCAGCATCCTTGAATTCCCGCATGATTTGCACCGCTGCGTCAATATCCACAAGGTTGTTATAAGAAATGGCTTTTCCACTAATTTTATCAAAAACTTTATCAAAATCACCATAAAACACGCCACTTTGATGCGGATTCTCTCCATATCGAAGAATATCCGAACGGTGGATGCTGTGCTTAAATGACAAATCAGCCGTACCTTCATTGAAATAATTGAAGATAGCAATGTCGTAATTTGAACTCACTTTGAACGTCCGTCGCGCAAATTCTCGACGGTCTGCCAAATCGGTAAAACCTTCCTTTTCCTTCAACAAATCCAATAACATTCCATACTCCTCCGCCGACGGTACACAAACAACATCCTTATAATTTTTACCCGCTGCCCGAATCAATGAAACGCCACCGATATCAATCTTTTCAATAATTTCCAACTCATCGTCCGTACTCGCCACTGTCTCCTCAAATGGATATAAATTAACAATCAGCAAATCAAGTTCAGGAATATCATACTCTGCTAATTGCGCCAAATGCGCCTCTTCCCGGCGTGCCAAAAGACCACCAAAAACTTTCGGATGCAGCGTCTTCACGCGACCATCCAAAATAGATGGGTACGAAGTCAAATCCTCCACAGCTTCTACAGCAATACCTAGACCTTCGATGAATTTTTGTGTGCCACCGGTCGAGTAAATTTTCACGCCGAGTTTGTCCAATTCACGGACAATGTCTTCCAATCCGTCCTTATAATAAACGGAAATAAGTGCTGATTTAATTTTTTTCATGGTAGAAATATGTGCTAATGTCGTTATTCGTTGATTGGTTATTCGTAGAGCAATGCGCTGGAAATCAGTTTCTCAAAAAAAAAGTAATCAATCAATTACAATTTTTCCCGCTAAGTAACGATGAAAGAATAAGTCCGTCATCTGGCAACATTTATTTTTTGACCGTTACTAAAACCTGATTTTACGAAAAAAGAGTTAGCAGGTAAATACACCGCTTATCTCTGAAAAGTCGCAAAAGTACGGATTCATAGCAAAGACACCTAAACGAGTCCACATTTAGTTGATGTTTTTTTTATATTTTCCAAAAACAAATAATAAATAAATTAATGTATTGGAGAAATAGGCACTTTTAGTAATTCAGAAACCTGACTTTTAGCATTTATTGGTTTTTAAAAACTTAAATAGACCTATATCTTTGCACCAGAAGTCAGGAAATAGAAACCTGATAATTGAAAATAGGTTTTGAAAATTTAGACATTGAGATTTTTGGATAGACAATATTTATCAATTTGCATTCCGCAAAAATCACGCTTTTAAAAGTCACGCACTCTGGTTTATCTAAATATCCAGCTGTCTAAACTTTCAAAAATTCATTTCAGGCTATGAAAATTTATTGGATTCTTATACTGTGGTTTATGGCTGACCCATCCGTCAAGTAGTCTTTTTTTTAAGGCTAAATGACGGGTGAGTTGGTACTTTTTTAACGCCCAACTTTGATACCTAAAAGAAAAGTTTAGTAAAAGTATTTTAGACAGAAATTAGCAAAAGTATTTTTTGAATGTCCCTAACTTCATTGAATTGAAGTTTGGGACTTTTTTTATGCACTTTATTCTCCTGTGGTACGGGGTAGGTTCAGCCTACTTCGTACCTTTTCTGAGCTAAACCAAAGTATTGAGCTGAACCTGAATATCATTAACTTAAATATTTCGTGTTGCGCAGGGTAACGGATACTTTCAGAATATCTGCTACCTATTTCTCTTACATTTTAGGTAGCAGATACCATGAAAGTATCCGTTATCTGTACTTAAACTGATGACATTTGGGTTCAACCCACTCTTTCGGAAGAAAACGCTATATGAAAGAATAATAGCCTTCATTCTAAAATATTTTACGAAATTTGCTCCCAAAACATCAAAAATTTTCCGATTATGAATAAAATAATTTTCTTCCTCCTCTTTATGTCCACCCAATTATTTGGTCAAAAAATGGATTGGACGACCCCTTTTGAAAAGGATGACAACTACTCCGCCACCTATTTTGAAGTCATTGATTTTTATAAAAAACTAGCAGCAATTCATCCTTGGATTCAACTAAAAGAGGTTGGCAGAACGGATAGCGGTTACCCATTGCACATCGTGATTGCGTCAAGAAGTAAGCAATTTGACCCTGTGAAATTGAAGGAGGCAGGAAAGCGTATTTTATTCATCAACAATGCCATTCATCCAGGAGAACCTTGCGGCGTTGATGCGTCGATGATGCTTTTCCGAGACTTGGTGAAGAATAAATCCATGAGTCAATTGTTAAAAGAAACAGTTGTCGTTGCCATTCCATTTTACAATATTAGTGGAGGACTAAATCGAGGTAGTTTTAGTCGCGCCAATCAAGATGGCCCAAAAGAACACGGCTTTCGGGGTAATATTCAAAATCTGGACTTGAATCGTGATTTCATCAAATGTGATTCTAAAAATGCACGGACTTTCAACCAAGTTTTTACGCAATGGCAGCCTGATGTTTTTATTGACAATCATACTTCTAATGGGGCAGATTATCAGTATACCCTGACGATGATTGCAACACAAAAAGACAAATTGAATCCAGTTTTATCCTCCTATTTGCAAAAGAAGATGTTACCTGATTTGTACCGACAAATGAAGTTAGGGAATTGGGAAATGACACCCTATGTTTTCGTTCGAAATACACCTGATGAAGGTATTGCGGGGTTCCTTGATTTACCTCGTTATTCGTCGGGATATGCGGCGACGCACAATTGCCTGAGTTTTACTTCTGAAACGCATATGCTAAAGCCGTTTAAAGACCGCGTTCGAAGTACCTATGCTTTTATGAAAGTGATGTTGACAACGATGCAAAGAGATGCAAAAATGATTGGGGCATTGCGACAAAAAGCACAGAACGCAGATAAAATAAAGACAGATTTTGACTTAAATTGGGAAGTGGATATGGAGCAAAAAGATTCGCTATTATTCAAAGGTTACGAAGCTAAATACAAGCCAAGTGAGATTTCTGGAATTGACCGTTTGTATTATGATAGAAATGCGCCTTTTGAAAAATATGTTCCATTTTTAAACACTTATAAAAATACGCTAACCATATCAAAACCAATTACTTACATTATTCCACAGGCTTATGATAAAATTGTAGCCCGGCTGCGTTGGAATGGCGTAAAAGTTCAGCGATTGACCAAAGATTTGACGACAGAAATGGAAGTTTATTATATTCGAAAATATGAAGACCGAGCCGCTTACGAAGGGCATTATTTACACTATAATGTAGAAGTGGAAACTAAAAATCAAACACAAGATTACCGAAAAGGCGATTACGTCGTATTCACCAATCAAGCGACCAATCAATACATCCTTTCGGTCTTAGAGCCACAAGCTCCTGACTCCTATTTTTCGTGGAATTTTTTTGATGCCATTTTGATGCAAAAAGAGTATTTTTCCAGCTATGTTTTTGAAGACTTAGCCTTAGAAATTTTAAAAGAAAATCCTGAAATAAAAGTAGCTTTGGAAACTCGCAAAAAGGAAGATGAGGAGTTTGCAAAATCAGCTCGCGCGCAGTTGAATTTCGTATATAAACGGTCTGCTTATTATGAGAAGACGCATCAATTATATCCTGTGGGGAGGTTGGTGAAGGAGGTGGAAATTTCGGTGGAGTAATTTTCTTTGTCATTCCGATCGAAGTGGAGGAATCTGGCGTGATAGTTCATCCAGATTCCTCCACTTCGATCGGAATGACAAAGAAATCACTCATAATAAACTATCACCTCATCTTCTCCCTTCCGCGTCAAATCTGGCACCTCCGCATCATCCTCAGGATAGCCTACTGGAATTAATAAAAACACCTTTTCATTCACTGGTCTATCCAATACTTTTTGTAAAAAATTCATCGGACTCGGCGTGTGCGTCAGCGACACCAAACCTGCATTATGAATAGCTGCCAATAAAAATCCTGCCGCTAAACCTACGGATTCATTGACATAATAATTTTTACTTTTTTCACCATCGACTAGGTCATAAGTCTTTTTAAAAACAACAATTAACCAAGGGACGGTTTCTAAAAATGGTTTGTTTTCATCCGTTCCGAAAGGCGCGAGGTCTTCGAGCCAATCGTCCTTCATACGACCGTGGTAGTTTTCGTATTCCTCTTTCTCCGCGGCTACCCGAATTTTCTTTTTGATTTCAGGACTTGATACCGCACAAAATGTCCACGGTTGCTTATGTGCCCCCGAGGGTGCAGTCGAAGCAGCCATGATTAGATTTTCGATGATTTCTTTGGAAACGGGTTTGTCTGAAAACATCCGCAGCGAACGGCGTTTGTCTAAATATTGATAAAAGTCTCGGCTACGTTGTAGCATTTCTGCCTTGGGATAGCGAATAGGATTGAACGGGATGAAGTTTTCGTCTGTCATGGTGCAAAGATTGGGAAAGTCTAAATATTTTGCTGTAAAATTTTGTTTAAATTTGCGCGAAATTCGTCAAATCGAATACCAAATTATAAAAAACAATTGGAAGGAAGATTTTTGGACATTTAGGATTTTAGATATTTAGTGAATTGAGAATTGAGAATAACAAGCAATGCTCTTTTCTAAATATCCAAATTTCTAAACAGCTAAATATCTTTAAATCCATTGTACAAATTTTAAATAAAAATGGATAAGACCCAACTTGGATACGTCAAAACTGCCATCGACAATAAAATTGCCACCATTGAATTTTTTCATCCTTCTCATAATTCCTTGCCAGGCAACTTATTGAAACAACTAAAAGAAAATATCGACGCTGCGAGCGATAACAACGATATTGCTTTGATCATTTTAAAAAGTGGTGGCGAACGAACGTTTTGTGCAGGCGCGAGCTTTGATGAATTGAGTTCGATTGAAAATTTTGAAATGGGTAAAACCTTCTTTCTCGGCTTTGCAAATGTCATTAATTCAATGCGTAAATGTTCGAAAGTTATCCTTTGTCGAGTACAGGGAAAAGCCGTTGGCGGCGGCGTTGGATTGGCATCGGCAGCAGATTATTGCATGGCAACGAAATATGCTTCTATCAAGTTGAGTGAGTTGGCGATTGGCATCGGCCCATTCGTCATTGGACCTCCGGTAGAGCGAAAAGTTGGCATTTCTGCAATGAGTCAAATGGCCTTGAATGCTACTGAATTTCAAACAGCTAACTGGGCAAAAGACAAGGGATTATTCACAGAAGCCTTCGATTCTACGGAGCAATTGGATGAATACATCGTTCATTTTTCAGAAAAATTAGTCAACTCCAATCCTGAAGCTTTAGCGGGTTTGAAAAAAATATTCTGGGAAGGTACCGAGCATTGGGATGATTTATTAGATGAACGTGCGGCGATGAGTGGGCAGTTGATTTTGTCTGAATTTACGAAGGCGGCGATTGGACGGTTTAAAAAATAAAATGACTTTTGGTAAATTAATCTTCGGTCTTTTGAAATCAAAAAAAAGTTGTTCCCATTAGAACTTGGAGCGTCAAGAACGCTCCAAGTTCAGAAAAATACTGGTGGTCGGAGCGTTCTCGACGCTCCGACCATTATTGATAAAATACTTTAACCAAAAAAATCACAGTACTCCTCGTTCCACTCTAACCTAAACGAACCATCTAAAAACAAATTTTATTTTATATCTTGCCGAATGAAAAATTCGAAAAACTATCCACTTAATGACAAACGAACCATCACGGGATGGGCGTTTTTTGATTGGGCAAACTCAGCGTATGCGCTCACAATTGCGGTGGCGATATTCCCAAATTACTACAATACCATCACGGATGGAGAAATATATACAATCTTTGGTTTTGACTTAACCAATACCGCTTTGTATTCTTTTGCTTTATCGTTTGCGTATTTATTGGTTTCTATTTTGTCTCCTTATTTGTCTGGAATTGCGGATTTTAGTGGTAAAAAGTTGCGATTCATGAAGTTCTTCACCTATTTGGGAAGTATTTCTTGTATGATGCTCTTCTTTTTTTACTCAGCAGAAGATGTGGTTTGGGCAATTAGTTTTTTCATTTTAGCGACCGTCGGGTTTGCGGGAGGACTGGTTTTTTACAATTCGTTCTTGCCTGATATTGCTTCTGAAGACCAGTATGATAAAGTGAGTGCCAAAGGATTTTCTTATGGATATTTTGGAAGTGTTTTGCTATTGATTGTCAACTTGATTATCATTATGTTTCCTGAGACATTTGGGCTTGACCCCGATGGCACACTGCAATATCGAATAGCATTTGCAATGGTTGGCTTGTGGTGGTTTGGGTTTTCGTTTATTCCATTTAATCGTTTACCACAAGATAGACAAGGACCTTCGCCCGCCAATTTATTTCGTAAAAGTATAGATAAATTGAAGCGAACTTTGAAAAAGGTTCAACAAGCACCGAGTATCAAACGCTTTCTTTTAGCCTTCTTTTTCTACAGTGCTGGCGTACAGACTATCCTATTATTGGCGACCCTTTTTGCGACCTCTCAACTGAATTTTAAAACGGCTGATTTGATTGGGGTGATTCTACTTTTACAATTTTTAGCAATTGCAGGAGCGTATATTTTTGCAATGCTTTCTGATAAAAAAGGCAATAAATTTGCGCTGATTTTCATGCTTTTTATTTGGATTAGCATTTGTATTATCGCTTATTTTGTGACGACTGCCGCACAGTTTTATGGAGTCGCAGCAGGTGTTGGTCTGGTCATGGGTGGTATTCAATCCTTATCGAGAAGTACCTATTCTAAATTGCTACCACGCGATACACCTGATACGACTTCCTACTTTAGCTTTTATGATGTTTTAGAGAAATATTCGGTGGTGATTGGTACTTTTATTTTTGGTATTATCGACCAATTGTTTGGAATGCGGAATAGCGTTTTGGCATTGACTGTCTTTTTTGCGATTGGCATTATTGCTTTAATGACCTTGAAAATTAAGCCTGCGCCTGTGGAGGATTGAAATCCTATAGAAGTAACTCGGATTTTTAATCCGAGCAGTAGTCCTTGGGTTTTCTAAACCAAAGGAACGCGAAGTAAATAACTTTAAATTCTTGACCCATACGGGGCAGGTGAGGATATTTTGTTTTCCGAAGCAATTTATTGTTTATTATTCTATTAGTTACGGGTTAGAAACCCGTAAAGACAGCTGCTCGGGTTGAAAACCCGAGTTACTTGTACATAAAAAAAGCGGCACGAATTGGATAATTCGAGCCACTTTTTTTATTTTTTGCCACATCTTGAGCCATTCGCTACCAATCATGCGCCGTCTTTTACTTCTTCGCCAATTCAGCGATTTTCTCCTCCAATTCAATCTCATCACCTTGTTGATAACCATTGTGTCGATACACCACATTTCCGTTCTGGTCAACCAAAATCGTTTGTGGAATCGTTTGGAAATTAAACGCGGTTTGCATTTCTGTTTCGTTGCCATGTAACACACGGTAATCCCATCGTTTCGTTTCTACCCAACCTGGCACTTTCGCAAATGCACGACGCGTATCAATCGTAATCGCCACCAATTCCATATCGTATTCTTCTTGCCAATCTTCATATAGTTCTGCAATCGCATCCAATTCATTGTTACAAGGCTTGCACCAAGTTGCCCAAAAACTGATAACGGTAATTTTACCTGATTTCCCTAAATCTTGTAGGTTCAGTGTTTCGCCTTCTAAAGTTTTTACTTCGGCATCTGGAAGTGGTTTCTGTGCTATCATTGTTATGGAAAACAAGAGTGCACAAGCGAATAAAGTTATTTTTTGAAAATTCATAATGCAAATTGGTTTGAATAATTTTTTAAAAAATGAAGTTGTTTAGAAACGATGAAAGAATAAGTTCACTATTTAACAACAATTATTTTGGTCTTAGTTTTTACTTTTGAAAAAGGAGTTATCTATACATAATAACTGTTTCAAAAATGAGAACTAAGGGCAAAATAATCACTTGGAAAATCGGGAACTTATTCTTTCACCGTTACTTAGTAGTTATTCAAGTTAATCCTGTCGGATGATTTGGCGATTTTTAAATTTGTCCTTCGTTAAAAATACTCGCCATAGCAAAGGCAATATCTGCGTTTTTTCCCTTGTACAAATTCAAAACTCATCCAAATGCTATCCGACACCATTAACTTGAAAAACTACTTAGGGTTTTGGTTAGAGCAATCGCTTTCGAGTTGGCAAATCTATCGAAAAAATTTAAAAGGTTTCTTGCTTCTTAATAAATTAACGCTGTTTTAACCGCTATTTGGTCAAAGGCTCTGTAAAAAGATCATTTGATTCATCGCTCCATATATTAGACGAGAAATTTACCATTTCCCCACACTTTCAAACATTAAAATTTCATTAAATTCGTAACTCGCTATTAGTTGATTCGTTATTCGAGAGCTCTCGAATAACGAATCAACTAATAGCGAGTTACGAATCAAAGCGTCAATATCGTCAACTCTACCCGCTGATTCCGTTTTCGTCCATCGGCCGTTTTATTGGAAGCAATTGGCTTACGTTTTCCATAGCCTTTGTACTTTACACGAGAAATTTCAATGCCTTTTCCTAAGATATAAGTCGCAATGGATTTTGCCCGCGCATCCGATAAAGCATCACAATATTCGTGAGGAGGAACGCCATTCGTATGTCCACCAATTTCGATAGAAATCGTTGGATTTTGTTCCAAAAAGTAAGTAATTTCATCCAAAATCGGCATTGCATCCTGATTCAAAATGGTACTATCGGCATCAAAATACAACTCACTCAAACGAATAACTTGTCCGATACTCAAACGGCCTACTCGCAATTCTGGAATGATTTTCTTTTTAATTTCAAAATCAACGTTCACTTCACAACCTTTCACATCTTTAACGACTACGTTGTGTTTACCAATGTTGAATTTCCGACCTGTTTCGCTCGTTTGACCATTATCCCATGCGTAAGTGTAATTTCCTGCGCCACCTGATGCAGCGACTTTAGCTTCCCCGTCGTTGGAAGTTTGCTCAGATGTATTTTCTAAAGCAGTGATTCGTGCAGTCAATTTTGTTGGTTCATTGATGGTGAAAGACGCAGCTTTGGTTGCGCCCTTTGCGTCGGTTACCGTTACTTGATACTCGCCTGCTGGCAACTTATTAGGACTATCATCTTTCGCAGCTGATTGATTCCATTTAAAGGTAAATGGTGCTTTTCCGCCGTTCGTTGTTACTTTTAAAGCTGCTTTTTTATCACCATAACAATCTAACTTTGATATTTCACTAATAGAAACAGTCAGCGGTAAAACATTTTCAGAAATCTCGGTATCTACCGTGATTGTACAACCTCGACCGTCTGTAATCGTCAATGTATGCTTGCCCGGTGATAATTTTGAAGCCGTTTTTTCCATCTCGCCATTTGCCCACTTGAAAGTATATTTACCATCGCCTCCGCTGATATTGGCTAAAGCTTTCCCATCAGAATTACCCGTACTCGCAGGCTGTTGAACGGAAATACTGGCGGTCAATTCCTTCGGTTCTTGAATGGAAATTTGCGCCGTTTTAGTTGTTCCTGCTGCATCCGTCAAAGTAACAGAATAACTTCCTGCACCCAGATTAGCTGCTCTTTCTCCATTTGAATTGGCATCGCTCCAAGCATATTGAAATGGTCCTTTTCCACCATTCACTTGCACTTCTACTGCTGCATTTTTATTTCCAAAACAGTCAATCTCCCCCGTTTGATTAATCGTCAATCCCAACTCTAAAATATTTTCAGAAATATCAACCGAAACCGTCGTCGAACAACCTGCTTCATCTGTAATCGTTACGGAATTAGCTCCCGGACTTAATGCTTTTGCCATTTTATCGGTTTCATTAGTTGTCCATTTATAAGTATAATTTCCGCTACCGCCGCTGGCTTTAACCGTTGCTTTTCCATCAGATTTACCTGTACTCGCAGGCTGTTGAACAGAAATACTGGCGGTCAATTCCTTTGGTTCTTGAATAGAAATCTGCGCCGTTTTAGTCGTTCCTGCTGCATCCGTCAAAGTAACCGAATAATTTCCTGCACCCAGATTAGTCGCTTTTTCACCATTCAAATTAGCGGCACTCCAAGCATATTGAAAGGGACCTTTCCCACCATTCATTTCTACCTCCACCGCCGCATTTTTATTTCCAAAACAATCAATTTCAACCGTTTGATTAATTACCAATCCCAATTCTAAAATATTTTCAGAAATATCAACCGAAGCTGTCGTCGAGCAACCTGCCGCATCCGTAATCGTCACCGAATGTGCGCCAGGACTCAATGCTTTTGCCGTTTTATCAGTTTCGTTATTTGTCCATTTATAAGTATAATTTCCGTTACCGCCGCTGGCTTTTACGGTTGCTTTTCCATCCGAATTGCCTGTGGTCGCTGCTGCTTGTACAGTCGCGGTTGCGCTTAATTCCTTTGGTTCTTCGATGGTAATTTTTTCGGTAGCGGTCGCACCTGTTACGTCCGTAAGTGTGACTTCGTAAGTGCCCGCAGGAAGATTTGCAGGTTTTTCACCAACCAAATCAGCGATATTCCAATTGTAAATAAATGGTCCTTTTCCGCCATTTATAGCAGTTGAAACGGCTGCATTTTGGTCACCATAACAATTAAGTTTTGTCGTTTGACTAATCGAAATGGAGAGCGCCAAAATATTTTCTGAAATATCAGTCGTCGCTACTTGTTCACAACCTTTCGCATCCGTAACTGTAACGGAATGACTACCCGGTGGCAATTTTATCGCCGTTTGCGTCGTCTCTCCGTTATCCCATTTATACGTAAAATTATCGCTACTACCTTTTGCCGTTGCTTTCGCTTTTCCATCAGAATTGCCTGTACTCGCTGATTTTTCAACTGAAATAGATGCCATAATTCCTAAAATTTCTTTAATAACAATACTCCCCGCAGTCGTCACGCCCGTACCATCCGTCACCGTCACCGTGTATTGACTAAATTTCAAACCAGACCGCGTTTTGCCTTCTACTTCGGTATCATTCCACTTAAATTTATAAGGACTTTTCCCCCCTTCAACCAGAACTTCCAAACCAGCGTTGGCATCATTCTGACAATTATTTTCAGCTGTTTGCTTTACCGTTACTTTCAACGGCGTCAACTTTTGAGAAACTTCTAACGTCGTCGAAGCAGTACATCCATTTTTGTCCGTCACCGTCACAGCATGTGCACCTTCCGTTAGTTTTACCGCTTGTGCTGTCGTTTCGCCATTGTCCCAAACGTATTTAAATTCAGGTAAACCGCCGCCGCTAATCGTCACCGTCGCCGCTGCATCGCCAGCCCCTGCCCCACTCTCTTGCTTGTCTTGCACAGCACTCAACGTAAATCTGGGGTCTGGAATCATCACTTTGGAAGACTTAGTTTTGCCCTTGTCGTCCGTTACCGTAACCGCATATTCACCAGCCGCTAAATTGGTAGGATTCTCTCCTTTCAAACCGCCATCCCAATCATAAAAATAAGGTGGTTGACCGCCCGTAATCCGTACTTTCAAAGCAGCATCTGGTTTCGAGGCATCGCAACTTAACCCTTTATCCACCAATACCGTCACCGTAATTGCCGATGCTTTTTCAATCAAATACAAGCCTTTATCTTCTGTACCAACCCATAGCGCATCGTCTTTATCGACGGCCACATAATTGACAGCCTGGCTCGTAAAATATTGCGCAGGACCAAATAATTGGTAACTTTCTGCTATAAAATTATAGCGAGAAACCACATCCGACGCTATCCAAACGCGCCCTTTGCTATCTGCTGCAATGTCACGAATCGAACCATCGACCATGCGTTCGTCGATGTCGATTGGATAGAGTTCATCATCTTCTTCCACTTTCCAAACGGTCTCGTCGCCCATCACCCAGATGTTTTCGCGGTTGATAGAAATGGCTTCGATGGTGAAGAATTTTTCCTCCAATTTCCATTTATCGAGCGTCCCAATCAGTACGCCTTCATCCGAACCAATCCAAAAACGGCCGTCGCGGTCTTTGTTGATGGCGTTGATTTTATCAGATTTTAGTTTAGAATTTTTGCTGGTCACCTCACCTACTTTTTGCAAAGACGGCTTGGTTTTCAAGCGAATGATGCCCGAATCTTCCGTGCCGACCCACAATTCTCGGCTTTTGGTATCGTAAAATGCCGCTGTGATGGTCGCGCCGTTCAAGATATTGTCCATTTCCGACTTTGACCAAGTGAGGTCATTGTTTCCGTTCGGCAATTTCAGCAAGGCTTCATCACCCAATTTGACCGCTTCCTCCGTCGCAAAATCAATCGCGTGGACTTGAAACAATCCCGTGCTGTTGCCGACCCATTTCTTATTGTCTTTATCGACATAGATATTTTGAATCGGGTCTTGCAATTCGGGGGCAGTACAGCGGATGACGGTCATTGGTTCTTGTGCCGACAGTTGGGTTGTGAAAATCAGGAATAGGAAAAGAAAAATTTTATTCATTGCTTGCTGGTTGTTATATGATGCACGCGACAATGCCGCATTGTTTTTAAACTCGATTGGCAACATTTGGTTACCGTTCGCGAAATTACTAAACCTTTTTAAATAGGGGAAGTTCGGGCGAGTGGTTTGATTTTGAAAACTTTAAGAGAGAACGAGGGAAGAGGTTAGTAAATTATGTTAAAATGGGAGATTTCAATAAAAAACAACATCAAAAATTTGGAATTATGCCTTATTCCTATTAGATTTGCTCAGTAATTAGTCAAAACATGAACTTTGCTCCGATTTTGACTATATTTTTAAAATGAGATGATACATCAAATTAAATTTATAGGTAAAAAATGCCTATTCTATTCTATTCTATTCTATTCTATTCTATTCTATTCTATTCTATTCTATTCTATTCTATTCTATTCTATTCTATTCTATTGATGTTGTATTCTCCAAAACCAAAATGACATGTACGCTCAACAATATCTGTTCTGCTTGTTCAAATAAACTTTCAAACAAGGCTATTTTATACTATTTTTCTAAAAGACTCGCTCTTTTGGACGAGTATCTATTGTAAAAAAATAAGGTGAGTTGCGCGAACAACCCACCTATTCATTAACCATATTAGTTAACGTAATTTAAACATTGTAAAATTAGACTTTATGAATAGGGTCAAAAAAACAGCAGTTCGTCAATCCGTTTTTCAGCCTTTTCGTAGGTTGTTTTTCGAGTGATGATGCGCAAATTGTGTAAACCAGTAGCAATTTCCATACAGCGGTCAATACGTTTAAGAATTTTGCCACGCCACTTTTCTTTCACTAACCGACATCTTTTGATAGAACCAATGGCATTTTCTACGGTGATACGAACACGAGAAACCCAGTGATTGAAGTCTTTTTGAAATTGATTTAAAGGATTATTTTTTATCGCTTTAAAAGGTTCGAGTAAATGAACTCCTGCCGGTTGAAAACCTTGATAACCTGAATCTTTTGCAAGCCAAATATCTTTGTAGCATTGGTCTGTAAAATCAGCTATTTCCTCATCGACAATTGTTTTGTCGTGTCGCGCTCCTCGGAAAGTATCACCGACAAAATGAACGAATTTGTATTCATCAGCAATGACCGTATTTTTTACGCCATGTTGATGATGTTTGCCCGAATAATAAAGCTTTTGAGTTTCATAGTTCGTACTTCGTCCGATGGTACGGTCAATCCCATCAGCACTTAGTGTACGGGCTTGGGGTTTATCAATTTTTGACGTAAACGAAACATTTTTGCTAATTCATCAGCATTACGAGCGGGGTTGACTCCTAATTTTTTTAGCGTAATTTGCAAAAGAGGTTCGAGTACTTTTAGCCAAATACTTGCCTGACTTTGCTCCATGTCAAAAGCCGCTGCCAAAGCCTGTTGCAAATGATTATTTTTCAACTGAAAAAGAACGAAAAATAATTTATCTTGCACAGAAGGCAATGTCTGGGTCGGAGCTTCAACTTGTAGGGCTATCAATGGCTTTTTGCGGCGTTTAAAGTGAAAATCATAATGTTTATACCATTTGCGCCACTCTTCTTTAAATATCGGAAAAATCAGGTCAAACTCATTCCGGGTTAAAGAAGTTAGTGCAATTAATTGGGCAGGGTTCTCAAATGTTTTATTGATATTCATGCCCTCAATATACAAAGTTTTCAGAATTTTTATTGCGTGCGCAGGCGCACGATTTAAATTTTCTGTTCATAAAGTCTATTATGAAAAAAATTTCTCTATTTTCATTTTCAAACGCTAAAATTGTTAGGATAGGCTGGATACTATCTATTGCTATTTTATCTTGCGTCGAATTTTCCTACGCCCAAGTAGCGGAATGTACTCTCGAATACTCACCTCCACAAAGTAAACTAACTGAGGATTTTTATGGAGATTGTTTAGTTGCAGATTGTGGGCAGCAGGGCGATAACCTACCATTAGTGACATTTAATTACAATTTCCATTTTATTGCTGGCGTTGCGGGTAATTTAGACCCTGACGACCCAACTACTACAGCAGATGATTTCTTATTGACCAATGCCCATAGAACCTCTGAATTGATTTTGGAAGCGGCAAATAATCTCCTTGAAGATTTTCAGCTTGATAATCTTTCTTCAAATAGTTTTATTGGAGATAGTCGAATGAGAGCTAATCTATATACGGAAGCAAATAATTCAGATGATATTCATGGAGGTATTTGGTTTTGGAATAGCCTTACAGAGTATAATCAGGCAATGAGTTCTAATGCTAATTTATATCAAAATCAAGTAAAAAATGTTGTTTTTAGAGATGCTACACATGCAAGCTGTCCAGGTAGTCGCCTTGAAGCATCAACAGGCTTGTCTCTGAACAATACGATAACTGCATTCAATTACCAATTGGTTGTTATTGATTATTATTGGAATACCTGGCCTCCTTTACGAATGGGAAGAACGTTGGTTCATGAAACATTCCATAATCTTGGATTAAACCATTCTTTCGTTTGTGTCGCAAGTGGAAATCCATGTGGTGCCGTTGATTTAGATTTAGAAGCCGAGTGTGGTAATGGAGGTGATGCAGATTTAACAAACGATTGTAACCCATCAACTTTTAATGAAGGAATTTGTGACAATTCAGGTTCTGGAAGTAATAACAATATGGGGCAAAATCCTTTAGCAAATGCAATATCTTGTTGCCAGTGGGGATTAGTTTACAAAAGAGCCGTGACTGCTAAACCAAACTGGGCTGATATTGAACAAACACAATCATCTAACATAGTAGTCAATGCAGGTCAAGACCTCAACTGGCTCGGTTTCTACGAAGCAGACAATATCGTTATCAAAAATGGTGGAAAATTAACGGTCTCTGGTCAACTAAAAGTAGGCAATAGAATCACCATTGAGCCAGGTGGTGAATTGTATTTAGACTGTGCATTGGTCACTAATCGAAATGCAGAAAAATGGGAAGGCATCATCGTCGAAGGCAACTCCAATGCCCACCAATTTGAACTCAACGGCATCCGCCAACAAGGCTTCCTAAGAGTCAACAATTCTACCCTTGAAAATGCTTCCTTCGCCATCCGTACTTACGGTCCTGACCAAGACAATCCTAATTTTTTGGACGAACGGGGCGGCGTCGTAGTCGCGTCAGATTCCGATTTTAAAAACAATCAGCAATCCGTATCTATTGTCGATTACCAAGGTTATAACCCTTTTACCAATCAGCCATATCGAAACTTGAGTGCCTTCACCAATTGTACTTTTACAATTGACAATGATTATATTGGCGCTTACAAAGAGGAGTTTCGTAACCACGTTTACCTCCGACAAGTTACGGGCATTCCATTCAATGGCTGTGACTTTATCAATGAAGTTGCGGGCTTAGACTATGCCCATAAAAGGCGCATTGGTATTGAATCACGCGATGCCAATTTTATTGTCGGAGCGGCTTGTCTGGATGATGGACTTGGTAGCGACCCTTGCAGCAATCCCAAAAACTCAGTCTTTCGTGGCATGGGCTACGGGATTTCAGCTTTCAATACTGCTTCTGCCAATACTTTTCGAGTAGTCAGGACGGATTTTGAAGATAATTTTGTGGGCATTCACGCCAATAGTGTCAATAATATTTATGCTGTGCGCAACAATTTCCAAATCGGTA
>JBLHWU010000097.1:0-22701 GCA_047629355.1 Saprospiraceae bacterium
ATTTGATACTCTTCACAAATATCTAAACAGCCTTTTGATTTTCAAAATCTTAGCTCTAATTCCTGATTGTCAATGAACTTTGTATGTAATTTTTTTTGAATGCTCGAAATGTGCCTGCGGCAGCGCGAGTGGGGCTTAGAAGGATAAAAGCGGTTTTGCCACAATCAATCTAAAAAATCTGTTGAGTTTTTAGTAAATCAATATTTTAAACTTGACTTTCAAAAAATTGCTCAAATGCCTCGGTGTGTAGACTTCAGTCTACGCCAATCCAACAGTTCAAGCGTAGACTGAAGTCTAAACACCAGAACATTATTAAAATAAAAAGAGCCTTCCGAATAAGTTCGAAAAGCTCTTTTTATTTTCTGAAAAATGATATTTGAAATAGGCTAGTAACAGTAAAAAAATCACTCCCCCGCTTCTTTTCCGAACTTCCAAACCACACCAAATAAAACAGCGATACTGATAATTAGCAATATAAAGCAAATCAACCAGCCACCACCTAATAAGGTTGATAAAAAACCTGCTGTTATACTCACCGCACCCACCGTCAAAGCATAGGGCATCTGCGTTCGAACGTGGTCGATGTGATTACAATCCGATGCCAAGGAACTCAAAATTGTAGTATCTGAAATCGGGGAACAGTGGTCACCCAAAACAGAGGCGGCCAAGGTTATCGCAATCACATTTAACAACAATTCCATCGCTACATCAGGCGCAATACCTTGTGTTTGACAAATCGCCCAGGTCGTCGGCACGGCTATCGGATACAAAATCGCCATTGTACTCCAACTTGACCCCGTTGAGAAAGCAATTAATGCTGCTAAAATGAAAATTATCACAGGCATCAAGTATGGATTCAGACTGTCTTGCAAGGCAAAAGTTAAGTAAGTTGCGGTATTTAATTCTTCTGTCGTGGAAGCCAATGCCCATGCTAAAGTCAAAATTATCAAGGCTGGTAACATTGCTTTGAAACCAGTGACCATTGTGTGCATACTTTCTTGCAACTTCATTATTTTTTGAAATTGGGTTAAAATAACTGCGGCAATGACGCCCGAAGTCGAAGCCCACAATAAGCCAATATACGAGTCAGATTTTCCAATCAATTTTCCAACTTTTTGAAAGAAACCAGCGTCCTCAGGAAGCAAGCTCCCCATCATCGCCCAAGTATCGCCCCAGCTTTGCGACGTGACAGTGAATCCTTTTTCAATCAACTCCCCATACACACCCACGAAACCCGTATCAATTAGACCAAATAAGGTCATACTGATTACAACTAAGACGGGAATCACCGCATTGTACCAGCGCAAGGGCGCACCTTTCACAGGCGTCAAATCCTCCATATTTGGCTCGTCATCATCGTCATTTAGTGCAGAAGAAACGCGACCAGTTGTCCGTGCGCGATGCTCGGCTTTGTACATTGGTCCATAATCCTTGCCTGTATAAATGAGGATTAAAATGAAAATTAAAGTCAAAACTGGATAGAAAGAATATTTTAGGGAAGCGATAAAAATCGCGTAGGAAGTCATGTCGGCATTAAAGTTTTCTAAACTGGCAATACCATCTTCAATATAGCCTAATTCTGCGCCAATCCATGTGGTGACGAACGCAATCGCCGCAACGGGTGCAGCGGTAGAATCGACAATATAGGCCAGTTTTTCACGCGAAATTTTAAATTTATCCGTCACTGAACGCATCGTATTTCCAACAATTAAAGTATTCGCATAATCGTCAAAAAAGATAGCAACACCGAGCAACCAAGTAATAAATTGCGCGCTTCTTGGCGACCGAGCATAACGAGAAAGCGACTTCACAACGCCTGCCATACCGCCATTTCTGGAAATAATCGCGACCATACCACCAATTAATAACGAGAAGATAATAATTGATAGGTGTCCGCTATTGGTTAATGCACCCAACACGTATTTTTCAACGACTTTGAAAATGCTCATTAAGAAATAATAGAGAGATTCGATACGCATGCCACCTGCGATAAATGCGCCGGTCCAAACACCGACAAACAATGAAATAATCACCTCTTTGAATAACAAGGCCAAGGCAACCGCAATCAGCGGCGGCAACAGCGACATCCACAGTGGAATGTAGCGAACGCGATACGTTCCGTCGTTGTGTTGGGAGAAATGATAAAGTTGGTGGTCGTTATTTTTATTTTTATTTTTAAAAAGAACCAATTCACCAGCTGCATCAACTTCAAAATCAAAGTTTGCCAAACCGTTTTTAAATAGCAATTCCGTCTCTTCTCCTGCAATTTCTAACTTTGCTTTTCCATTCAAATTATCTGACTGAAAAATTATTTTCCCATCTCGACAATCTATAGAATAGTCTTTTAATTCTACCTCGGAAACGGGTGAAATTTCAACTTTTGGCTCAAGAATTAGGGTATCGTTGAGCGTTTGCCCGAAGACAACCGTCGTAGAAAAAAGAAGAAAAAAGTAAGTGAGAATCAGGCTATTTTTCATATTTCGTTTTGTCTAAAACCTCATGTTATGCAGGAATCTCGAAGAGATTGAATATGAGTAATCGCAGATAAAACCTGAGGAAAGTGAAAAGATGTGTAACAACTCTGGAAGAATTGAACCTTAAAAGTCGAAGCTCAACTCTTCCATGGTTGCGACGTCTTTTTTCGTTATCCTTCGGATTTCATCCAAGGTTATTCACATTCAACTACTTTGTAGTTATTGACTACATAAAATGAGCTAAAATGTGCTGTCGCTTTTTAAAGATTCGTATGAACCAGCTGCAAGATAGCAAATTCACTAAAAAGTCCTTCCAATTACCCATTTTTTTCCTCGTTCATTTTTTTTAGTTGCTTTTCTATTTTTTCTTCCCGACGCTTTAACTGTTCTTCTTTTTCTTCCAATTCTTTTTGACGTTCGTCTTTCAATCGGCGACGACGGTCTTTCCAACTTTTCACAATAAAGTCATAGGTAAAAACAAGCGTAAATGCTTGATAACGAGTCGTTACGGGACCGCTTCCACTAAATTCGAATAAGTTTTCTTGGGTGATATTATTCAAATCAACCACTCGCGTATTTGTTTTTTTAAAACCAAAAGCATAGTCTAACCCGAGTGAAAACTGGTTATTCCAAGCCTTAAAAAATCCTCCACAAGAAAGATGAAATATATCTGGTGAGGTACTCAAAAAACTCAACGTTTGAAAATTAGGATCAAGCCGTCGTTGATTAAAATCCGTTCGTGCACCCCAAATCATGGTTACTTTGTCATTGTATCTAGTCTG
Source organism: Saprospiraceae bacterium (assembly GCA_047629355.1). Taxonomy (GTDB): domain Bacteria; phylum Bacteroidota; class Bacteroidia; order Chitinophagales; family Saprospiraceae; genus CAYUNA01. The sequence goes on from JBLHWU010000097.1 coordinate 3,257, forward strand.
CAATCCAACAGCCATATTCAGCACCGCTTTTTCCCCTGCATTCACTAAAAACCTATTTAAAAATATCTCGTTAGCTTCTCCATTAAACGGGTCATCTTTATCGTCAATAATCGTGTAGGGTTTAACTGCGGTAAAATATTCAGTCGAGAACGATACTCGCGTTCGTTTAATGGTAAAATCAAGTCCTAAACCAAATGACCAAGGTGTATGGTACTCCATCAAATCTGCACTTTTCAAATTTGAAATCAACACTACACTATCTTGCGGATAAACCTTTAAATCGTCCAAATCATAGCTCGCACCATCTAAGAAATATTTATAAATGGGTGTCGTTGCTGTCAAGCCAATTTTGATATTTCCTAAAGTGGCAGACAATCCAAATTTGGTCAACAAACCACCTTTAAAACTAAATTTGTACCGTACTTTCGACCGCCAAGCCAGCAACACATCATACGGATTGTCTTTTGAAACAATCTCTTTTTGCACCGATAATAAAGCATTTTCGGAGTGCATTGCTGCAAATTGAGTCGCTCCCAAAGATAATTTATCATTAAGTCTATACGCCATTCCGTAGCCAAACCAGCGTTGACTAACCTTTCGACTAAAATCTAAATTACCTACAAAAAGTAACCCTTCCTGATTTTTGACCGTTCCTACCTCTCGACTTCTTGCGCCCAGTCCTGATTTAAAACGCGTAAAAGAGGTAAATGCAGCCTTGATTTTTTTATTCTTAAATGGTCTAACCCCAACGGCAGCAAAGCCAGGCGTAAAACCAAAATTAGTGTTCCGTAAACTATTACCAGAGCCCAGATAATTTTGTGTTTTTAAAATAGAATAAGACGGCGTAAAAAATGTTAAGGAAACTCCAAAATCTTCGCCATTTCCCATCGCACCAGGATTGTAATAAACGGCAGTTTCATCATCAGTCGAGGCAATGACCGCACCATTTAGAAGTAATCCTTTTGCACCATATTGATGTGTCCAATAGTGGGCGTCGTTTTGGGCATTTAGTTGAAAAATGGTGGTTAAAATAAAAATAAATGCGATTCCAGTTTTGTATTGATTTTTCATCAAATTATTTTCATTTTTTTCAAAAAAAAGCCGCGAGTAGTAACACTACTCACGGCTTTTGCTTTTTAATTTTGACGTCAACCGTCCGTCGTCTACCTATTTCTTAAACGCTAAAATCGTCTTTTCAATAATATCACAACATGCGTGTATTTGCTCCTCCGTTATAACCAATGGCGGTGCAAATCGAATGATATTTCCATGTGTTGGTTTTGCCAACAGCCCATTATCTTTCATCGCTACACAAAGGTCCCAAGCAGTAGTGCTATCAGGTGTATCGTTAATCAAAACGGCATTCAACAAACCTCGACCACGTACCAAATTAACCAAATCAGATTTCTCCGCCAAGCTACTCATTCGATTCCGGAAAATTAAGCCTAATCGACGGGCATTGTTCATTAATTTCTCATCCGTCACTACATTCAAAGCCTCAATAGCTACAGCACAACCAATTGGATTTCCACCAAAAGTACTTCCGTGTTGACCAGGCTGAATGACATTCATAATCTCATTATCTGCCAATACCGCCGATACCGGATAAGCCCCCCCAGACAATGCTTTTCCGAGAATCAAAATATCCGGACGCACGTAAGTAGCTTGTTGTTTGCAAGTGCTGTCACAAGTACAGTTCCCACAAATAGCCAACAAACTTCCCGTTCTTGCGATACCTGTTTGAATTTCGTCGGCAATAAACAATACGTTGTGTTCTTTACACAACGCCGCACATTTTTCAATAAAATCATCAGCAGGTGTGTAAACACCCGCTTCACCCTGAATTGGTTCAACCATAAAACCCGCGACGTTTTTGCCGTGGTCTTTCAATGCCACCAACAAAGCATCGACATCATTATAAGGAATCGAAACAAAACCTGGGGTATATGGCCCAAATTTCCCTTTTGCATCTGGGTCAGACGAAAACGAAATAATCGTCGTCGTTCGACCGTGAAAGTTTTGACCACAGACGATAATAATGGCTTGATTGTCCGCAATGCCTTTCTTTTCGTACCCCCATTTTCGACAAATTTTAATCGCCGTTTCAACACCTTCCGCACCGGTATTCATCGGCAATACTTTGTCAAAACTAAAGTAGTTGGTCAAAAACTCTTCGTAAGGTCCTAATTTATCATTGTAAAATGCTCGAGACGTTAACATCAATGTTTCCGCCTGTTCTTTCAACGCATTGACAATTCTTGGGTGACAGTGCCCTTGATTAACCGCTGAATATGCTGATAAAAAATCATAATATCTTTTACCTTCCACATCCCATACATATACGCCTTCACCTTTCGCGAGGACAACTGGTAATGGGTGGTAGTTGTGCGCACCGTATTTATCTTCTTGTTGGATAAAGTCTTGAGAGGAAACTTGCACTTCGTTAGTCATAAGCTTAAATTTTATTTGGTAGAACATTTTTTACCTTTCGGGTTGGAAACCCGAAAGACGAGCTTCCCAGATTTAAAATCCGAGTTACTTAGGTAATTCTCTAATTTTTGCGCAAGTTCTGATTAATTTAGGAGATTTTAAAATAAAACGGTGGGTTTCCTTAGGGATTTGGAAAATAACTCCGCCAACTACCAAGTATTTCTTTTATCCTTATTTTCCACTTTTGAAACAGTCATTGTATAGAGATAATTCCTGTTTAAAAAGTAAACATCTTTTGTCATTTCGACCGAAGTGGAGAAAAAGAACAAAATAAACGTTGTTAGTTGGCGGACTTATTATTTTACCGTTACTTAGGAATGTGAATTAAATAAACTCAGACTCTTGAGAGGATATTTTACCTTTATTCCTTAAATTTTCTCCAATTCTGTCTTCGTCAACTTATGCACCACATCACCAGTATGCGCAATCACATTGGGTTCAAATAACAGAACTAAAACGATTTCGCCATTTGTCCATGGTCGATGCTGCATGCCTTTTGGAATGATGATTAGCTCGCCTTCTTTGAGGTTTTGAGTAGTCTCCTTACCATTTGCGTCACGCAAATCCATGATAAGATTTCCTTTAAAAACCAGGAATAATTCATCCTCATTCTTGTGGTCATGCCATACGAAATCTCCTTGAAGTTTGGCTAATTTAACGTGCTGACCATTGAGTTCACCGATGATTTTGGGTGTCCAAGTTTCGGTAAATCGAGAAAATTTTTCGAGGACATTTATAGATTGTGGTATCATTTTTTTTAAAGCAAAAATAGTTTTTTTTTACAAATAATGATTTTGCGTTTTATATCATAGAAATAGTTTGTGGTAAAGGTATCGGATAGCACTGCGCGTAAGTACCTGGATACAATTAATCGGACGTCTAATAACTGAAAACTCAACAGATTTTACAAATGGTCGATTTTTCATAAAAATGACCAAGTTTAACTCCGCATGAAGTAGTAGATGGTAACAGGAGTTTGCTAAAAAATTAAGCAGCGAGAAAACCAAAAGATTTTCTCGCTTCGAAAAATACAATGCGCGCTGCCTGCGGCAGCGCGAGTGGGGTTTTGAGGGATAAAATCGGTTTTACAAACCACTTTTATCCCTCAAACTCCCTTTAGTCACAATCAATCTGAAAAATCTGTTGAGTTTTCAGCTAATAAGTATCTTTTTCCGTTATTTTTCACTGAAAAACACTTCAATAAGTAGGTGACCTTAAAGGGAGTATTCAAGAATTTTTTAGCGCAAAAAAACGAAAAAATCTTGTCTAAAAATTTTACCTAATTAATAGACTTGTTACTTATCAGATACCTCAAACAAAAAAAGCCCACAACCGTTAGATTGTGAGCTTTTTATATTTTAAAACGGAGTCAATTAAATCAACTCAATCAACTATTTACGCTTGCCACCTTTCAACTCCTCTTGCAAAGTGTTCAAGGTCGCCCAGTCGCCCTTAGTCGCCAATCTTGCTTGTTCTGCCCAAGTGGTTGGAACGTGCATTTTGAAACGAGGACCTGCATTTTTCAAAATTTCTTCCAATTTTGTGATTTCTGCTTTTGATAATTTTGCAAAGGTATCAATGCCATCCGCGATTAATAAAGAAGCGATTTTTGGACCGATGCCTTCGATTTTTGTCAAATTATCTGCGCCTTTTGCTTTAACAGTTGTCGCTTTTTTAGTCGCAACTGTTTTCTTAGCTGCTACTTTCTTTGCAACAGGTTTAGCTGCTACTTTCTTCGTTACAACTTTAGTAGTTTTTGCTTCAACTTTAGTAGTTTTTGCTTTTGGAGTTGCTTTAACTTTCGCTACTGTTTTTTTCGCTACTGTTTTTTTCTTCGCAGGTGCTTTTACAGGTGCTTCCGCAATTTTAAACGTTGTTGGCAATTCAATAACAGAATTGGTTACGCCCAAAAATGGAGAGGCAACATATTTATCAGCCGCCCAATCGTTTTCCCATTGGAAATTATCAGTGCGGTATCGGAATTCATAAGTTTGACCAGCTTCCAAGCCTACTTCCGCGAAATAAGCATCGTCACCTTCCGTCATTGGAACACCTTTTTCCCAATTCCACTGGTTAAAATCACCCAAAACGCGTACTTCATTTGCGCCTTGAACTGCTTCTTTTGGCAAAGTAAAAGTGACTTTGCACAACGGAGATTTTTTTAGAAAATTCTTTTTAATCATAACTTAATAGTTAAAAAACTTGGTATTAAAATTAATTTCTTTTTAGAAAGAGAATCTATATTATTCTGTGAAAGAAAGTGCAAAACTAGGGGGTTTTTGACATAAAATGCAAATAAAATTTCAACTATTTTAGGGGCGTTTTGAAGAAAAATCGGATTCCTTGCTTTTATTTTGCATAAAGGAATTAAAAAAAATAATATTTTCACAGAATTAAATTTGGCGAAAGATAAAACTTGTATTAAAATACTGATTTTCAACAAATTAAGGTTAATTCACTTCTTTATTGTCATTTTAACACTAAGACTGTACTTATTGAAACATTGTCATTTTGCATTTTAATAAAAACTTATTTTCCAAATTTAATTTCAAAACAATTAAGATTTTTATCAGTTCACACATTTTAATAATCAAATGACCTTGAACAATTGACACTTTTAATCGCCGATATTTTTTGTTTAAGGATTTTTTAAATTTCTTAGACGGAAAACTGCTGAATCTAAAAGTATTGACTATTTTTGAGGCATCTATTGATACTTGCTCAACACCCATTTCTCTATCAAAAATTAAAAAAATGCGGTACAAGTCCACGTTCCTGTTTATTGCTATTTGCTTATTTTCTTGTAATCTATTTGGTCAAGAATCACAAAAAGAAGTTTTGCTTATCGGTGTGATGCACACGGTTCCCAATATAGTCAAAATAGCTATCGACCGTTGTTAAAAATAGCTAAAAAATATCATCCTGAAGCCATTTATGTGGAGACTTCTATGCCTAATGATAGCCTTAGTTGGGACTATTTAAAAGGTGGCTATTCTGATTTTTTGCAACAATTCTATACCTTATCAGATTCCTTAAAAAACAGTGATTATGTTTATGATGAAAGTAAATTAAATGACCTCTTGGCAAGGGATTTTGATAAAATGACTGCGCAAGATTTTAAAGAAATCATACCTGCTTTTGCATACTTACGAGATGCGCCCAACTACAACTATTATAAATACATCCAACGTTACGGGGCATCGGGTTCTAAAAAACCAACTCGCAATGAAGACGGTGACTTGACGGCTAAATTAGCACTACATTTTAATATAAAAAGAGTGTTTGCGACCGACGACCAACAAACGAATGGAGAATTTCACAAATATTCTTCCGACTGTTCCCAAGCGCCTTGGAAACCTGAACCTGCTGAAAAATATACCAAACTCGTCAAAAAACAAGTTCGGAAAGCCACGATTGCAGCCCTTTTTGGACGGTTTGGTAAATACACCAACAATCCTAAAAACCTCGAAAGACTAGACCAAAATAGCGGTCTGCGCAACGCTGATTCGTCTATCGAAGCCTGCACACTCGTCACGCGATATTGGGATGAACGGAATGAACGGATTGTGAAGAATTTAGCGACTCAAATCAAAGCAACACCGCGTCAAAAAAGCGTTTTAATTATTGGAGCTTCACATATTGTTGGTATAAAAAAAGAATTGGAAACGAAATATCCAGAGATAAAAATCGTGCTGCTTGGAGATATAAAGTAATTTTTAAAGCCTTGAAATCTCCCTGAAACATAAACACACTTTAAGTTATGCTATTGCGCCACACCTAATGACCTAGCGGATAGGGTTTTGAGAAAAAACTGAGCGCAGAATCATAAATATGAGCTACAGATATTTTATTGGGTGATTTCAGCATCAAAAGTTACAAACACAATACTTCTTAAATTATTTAAGTATTTTTTTTGTAAAAAAATATACCTTTGCTATATAATGCTACATCAATATAGCATTGTATTTAACCATTTTTAAACTATTTTTTTTTACAAAAAAACTATTTTATGAAAACCTTAAAAGTATTCGCTCTCACAACATGTTTTCTCTTAACAGGTCTTTTTTCTCAAGATGCTCAAGCTCAAATTGACGTCACAATTAACCCAATCGGTGCCTTATTTGGCAGTTTTAGTGTAGGAGGCGATTTTGCCCTTACCGAAAGCATCAGTGTTGAAGGTGTTGTTGGATTTAGCTCCCGTAAAGATGACGGTACCAAATATAGTGCTATTCCGATCACAGCTTTTGGAAAATATTATTTCAATCCAAAAAATGGTATCGACAAATTTTATGTAAGTGCATTCATGCGTTTCGTCAACCGTAAGTACAAAGACAATGACGACAATGATTCTTTCAACTACGGTGACTTTACCAATACTCGATTTGTTGTTGGCGTTGGTGTTGGTGTTGGTTACAAAGTTATCTCTAAAGGTGGATTTGTATTTGATATTGGTCTTGCAGGTGGTCGTGCTTTTATTAATAACACAAAAACTGACGATAACTTCTCTGGATTAATTTTGACTTCTGGTGACTTGATGCTTACAGGGAAATTGGGTATTGGTTACCGTTTCAATAAATAATCAACGCGCTGAATAAAAAAAAATAGCGAAGCCAAAATTATCTTGGTTTCGCTATTTTTTTTTGCAATTTTTAAAATCGTCTAAATTAATTCTCTATAGTTTTATGCTTTTTCTTCAACCAAACCACTCCACCAATTCCTATAAAAAACAAGATAGTTGAAATTAATTCTGCCTGCGTCACCCCCGTTTCACCGATATTAAAAAGAATGTCATTTACTCGAATTTTTTCAATCAAAAACCGTTCTACTCCATTGAAAATCAAATAGATAAAGAATAACATACCCGGTATTGATAATCGCTTCCGCAATGCCCATAAAATACCCGTAATGACCAAAGACATCGCTATTTCGTAATGAGGTGTCGGATGAACACCTTGCGCCAATTGATGGCAATATCGCGTACCACAAGCTGCCTCACATCGCAATTCTGGTGAGCGCAAATTCACCACTTCCCGATACTTCTCTGGGTCACAAATATCCATCAAGACGCCTGCATTGTTCACATTTTGCGGATAATCACAACTCCACAACCAATCCGGCAACATCCACCATTCCGGCATCGTACCTGCAACAATCCCCCAATCACCATCACCTGACAATTGGCAACCAATTCGACCTATACCATACGAAAGAATCAATGCTGGCGCAATTGCATCAGCAAAGGGCCAAAACGCAATTCGATGCTTCTTCAACCACCACCAAACTCCTAAAAAACCACCTATCAAACCGCCATAAATTGCCAAACCACTACCGGAAAAGAACGTACCAATTGGATCAGAAAAGAAGCCACTCATTGTCTCTGGTGCTTCAAAAATCGCGAATAACTTTGCGCCTAAAATTCCAGAAACTGCTGCTACTACCGTCACATCTCCAATCCGGTCATGCGGGTAAATCTCCTGAATCGTAGTTTCTGGTTTGGGCAATGACGCCCTTTTTTGTTCCCAATACCGAAAACCAGCAAACGCTGCCGCCATAGCAATTCCTGCCAGCCAATTGCCTTCCAAAGACAACAATAAATCCGCTGGGTCATTTTGAAATTTGGCAAAATTCTGTGCGATGTGCACCCCTTTTAAACCTAAAAATAAACCAAATAAACCATTCGCCCCTACGTCCCACAATTGAGGTTGCTCACCGATGATGTATTTTACTTTCTCGGATTTGAAGATACCTTCCTTCGCTTTCCGCTTTAATTCTATGTATAAAAACCACGAAGCTATCAAGATAGCCGTGACCAACAGCAGGCCAAAGGTTTTAAAAATGGATGTCCAATTGTCTGGTTCGGTGCCGATTAAGGCATGTAAAATATAGGATAAATCTGGATACACGATTGATTGATTCGATTGGTTTGATTAACGCGACAGTTTCGATTATTCGATTATCTAAATTGATTTAGATTAACTCGATTTTTTCGATTATCCCGTTAATTTTAAAATTAGTGGAAGAATTCATTATTGGTTAAGATTTTTTACTTAAAAAAAACTGATTTCCAGCGTATTGCTACACGAATAACCAATCAACGAATAACGATTAACTTTTCTAAACGCAAATGTACTATAATATCGAAAGGAGAGATAATTTTAGAGGAAGATTTGATTTTCATTAAGGTTTAAAAAACCGAAAACAACACAATAATCGCAATAATTACCAAAATTACAATCATCGTCGTTTTCGTATTGCTCTCGTTTTCGCGGTAAGTATTGAACAACGATTCCACATAATCACGCCATTCCAGACCCGCTACCCGAGGCTCATATCCCAGCACCAAATACGTTCCGCGACCATGCTTTTTCAAGATAAAAAAGGTATCCGTCAGAAAGCCTAAAATGAATAATTCCGAGCGATTGCCCTGTTCTATAATGAGTTTGTTCGTATCGCCCAATAGCTTCCAGCGACCTTTTGAGATGTTGCCGTTGACAACTTGTAAGTATTCGCCACCTTCATTAAAAAAGTGCAAAACGGCTTCGTGAAAGTTTTCACCATCCCGAAATTCCAACCACGGCTTGCCCCCTGGCGCTACATAAAATTTAGTTTCTCCCAAATCCTCCCCCCACTGATAAATTTGTGGAATAATGAAATCAAGGTATTGGTCGAGCGTATTTGCCTGTGGCAATTCGACTTCAAAAGAACGGGAGACGGTATCGACGAATTTGTTTTCCAAAGTTGTTTAATTTAAATTCAGAGGTCAGACCGCTTTACTGTCAGAAGTCAGATAAAGCACGACTTTAGATAACCAACTTCTCTGACAGCAAAATGATTTCTATTGAATGGCTATCTGAAACGTAAAAATAGCACAGTTTCCTTAAAAAATCAATTTTTTCTGATAAATACAAAAGCCATTGACGCTTTACGCACCAACGGCTTGTTTAATTTTTAGTCTATTAAGTAATGGTGCTGGATGAATTTGGTTGAGTATTGTGTCTGAACGAGACAAAAAACGCAGACATAGTCTTTGCTATCTGTGCTGGCTTTTGCTAAGAGCAATAGCTAAAGAGTATTTTTAACGAAGTGCAGACGCAATAATCAATTAAATTAACCGGCAGAATTAACTTGAATGACTAACTAATGTTACCCAGTTAAAAACTACGAAGTAGTTAAATATAAATAACCTCAGATGCAATCCGAGAAAAACGAAAAAGTGTACCCCAACTCTGAAGGAGTTGAACTTGCAAGTGCTACATTCAACTCCTTCAGCGTTTTTACAGCTTATTTACTTTTCCGCAGATTGCATCTGCGGTTATTAATATTCAATCTCTTCGACATTAGTGCGTAACATCAGTTACTAATAAAGTAGTCATTAATTTGTCTTTAGCGCTTTAAAAATTGCACCTATTCAGAAAGCAAATCACTTCCATTTTCAAATGAAGTGGGTCTACTGACCGCTGACAATAAGACGGTCTGACTTCTGACCGCTACTAAATTTATTTAAAAATCAACCATTTTTCACCCGTAACGCCCCATAATTCAGACTCGCTTTTATCACACTCCTTGCATTTTGTGACCCTTGATGCCCTTTGACCGTATGCATTTTACCTTTATCTACTTCATGCGTCACATTCATTTTTGAAGGATATTTAATCCCTGCGTATTCCGCATTGGCATCCAATTGATAGCTTGCCCCTGGCTCAACCGTTAAACGATAATCTGTGTATTTTCCCACCAAAATCACTTCGCTAAATCCTTTTGTAATCTGCTCTACTGTGACACCACCAAATTCCAAATTAAAGTCCGCTTTATTGCCCACTTTTTCGATACGATATTCCGTATATCGAGAATTACAAATCACATTATCGACCGCCAAAATATCCATGTCACCATAGCGCGCTTGACATTTAAAATCTCGTGCCTCTCCTACTTCATAATTATCGTAGCGAGATTCGATTTTCAAATCTTCAGCGCGTTCTACATTCACTTTTGAATATCGAGTGTCCAAAATAATGTCTTGTGCGTCCTTAATTCTAAATTTGGAATAAGCCACTTCGCCCGTAATATCTCGTGCACGAACCACGGTCCCCGCTCCATATGCTAAATCAACTGTTAAATCATTTTTCGCCTCTTCCATCGTAAAATCGCCATGCTTTACAGCGACTTTCGCCTTGCCGCCAATGGTCGCAATTTGCGCATCACCATATTTATTCGTCAAATCCAATGCGCCGTTGGTTGGAATCAACACCTCATAATTAATTTGAAATTCCGTACTTTCATCGTTCCATCCCCACCAGCTTTTTTGACTACTTTCAATAGAAGTTTTCGCACTGACGAAAGTTTCGCCATTCTCAAAATTTATTTTTATTCGTTCAAAAACAGCTTGCGCTTCTGATTCCGAACTTGTTTTTACAACAACATTCACATTAACTTTCACTCGGTCTTTATCCCAAATTTTCACCTCAATTTTACCATATTTATTTTCCAAAATAGTATTTCCATCGTTTGTTATTGGGAATTCTTTTTTAAGGGTCTTGGTATATTCCTGTGTGGAAATAAACGTTTGTTCAAAACCTAAAGCTTCCGCCAAATTTCCAAATAAACAATCCTTCGCCTGCATCGAAAAGCTAAGAAGACCCACCAATAAAAACACCAATCCCAAACGGTAAAGCCCTACTCCATCTTGCGCCGTACGCCGAAAACCCTGTACCGTCTTATATGCTAATTGCGCTGTCATCTTCATCTTGTGTATCTTGTTTTGGCAAGCTATCTTTTAAATTAATATTCGGATTATTATGGTTTACTTTTTCGAGTACCCTTTCCAAAATATCCAGTTTTGCCTGATAATTTTCGAGCATCGCCTGAATCACCATACTGCCACTACCTGTCGGTAACTTCTGATATTCTTGCATGAGTTCAGCGAAAGTATCGTCCAATTTTTTCAAATCTTCTTCTACTCGCACATAACCTTCATGTTTCAAGCTGACCAATTGTTTGGTCTTTTGTTCGACTTGTTCAGTGTAATATTTTTCTAGGTCGGCATGTTCGGGCGCCAATTGAGCAATCGCGCCTTGGTTTTGGTCAAAATTTCCATTCATATACGCTCCGCCAATTCCACCTACCATGAGAAGAATCCCAGCGGCAGCAGCTACCCGAAGGTACTTCCACATTTGGACTCGCTTACCCGATTTTTTTTCTTCGAGGGTCTTGTCGATGGCTGCCCAAACCTTCAGGCTTGGTAGGGCAGAGTCGAAATCCTCGCGGTGGTCTGCAATATATTTTTCCAGCTTTTCCATCTTCTTTTTTAAAAGTTTGAGTTTAACTTGATTTATAAAGATACAAATTTTTTGTATCTTAAAAATCGTAACAATCTATCTTTAAAAGAATGAAAATGGTGCAATCCTTATTTCATTCTAAAAATTCACTAATTCTTTTGCCGAAAGCAAATCGCGTAATTTGGATTTTGCTCGGCTATACTGCGATTTAGAAGTTGCTTCTGTCACTTCCAAAATTTCTGCAATCTCTTTATGGTCATATCCTTCCATCATGTACAACGAAAAAACCACTCGATAACCATCTGGCAATTGCATAATCGCATTGTTAATGGCTTCCACATTCACTTTTACTTTTTCATCTGTAATAGCTTCACATAAACCGTACATTTTATTATCCAACTCCTCAAATTTCAATCGACGCTTCTTCAAATGATTGATGCAATTATTGACGACAATCCGCTTTATCCATGCCCCAACACTTGATTGGTAGCGAAAAGTGTGTAATTTAGTAAAAACATCACAAAATGAATTTTGCAATAAATCCTCTGCATCCTCTTCTTTACGTAGCATACGCAAGCAGATATTGTACATCGCTTTCGAGTACAATCGGTACAAATCAAACTGTGCCTGGCGATTGCCTTTTTTACACAATTCAACTATTTCTCGGTGTGTGCTGCCGTATTCCAAATGTAGATTAAGAGCTGACTCCTCCACTTCCGCTATTTCAACTTCCTGAGCAACATCTTGTGTCGTCGCAGACTGTCGATTCACCCGTTTTTTTGATTCAAAAAAAGGCTGAACGTTTAAAATGGCGTTGGCTAAAGTGGTCGGATGATTTATTGATAAATAGTTCATAATAAGTGACATTTAAAAGTTCGAGAGGTTGCATGTTTTAATTAAAAATGAAAAATATAGAATTAGAAATTTTGGCAATCATTTTTAAAAACATCATTTTGGCAATCAAATGGGTGACGGTTAGCTGTACAAAATAGTTACAGTTCGTTCAAAAAAAATCTGATTTTATTTCAAAATGATATTTGTGCAACGTTTCCACAATAGACTTTATCCAATGGGGATGCCAATTTCTCAAAATACTGATTATCAGCGATTTAAACCATATTAACATTACGTTTAGAAAAGAAAATTGTACTTAAATGAACGGCAAGTGTTCGAAAATGAACAGTTTTTTATGAAAAATTGTTTTTTTTATTTATTTCTCTTCTTTCACTTTTGCCACATCCCCGACACCACCTTTCATTACCTTTCTCTAACTTTGGGTCTTCAATTAAAAATTTATTTCCACATAAAAAAATAAGCATCCATGCGAATAATTTTACTCTCATTTGTCTTACTGTTTAGTTGCCAACTATCCGCACAAGACTTCTCCAAAGTTCGAATCATTTTTGACGACGACCATTCCATTTTTCAACTGGCGCGATTGGGTGTTGAAGTAGACCACGGTGAATTGGTTTTTGGAAAACATTTAACCAATGTCTATTCTAAAGAAAGTTTGGCTAAAATTCACGCAGCTGGTTTCCAGACCAAAATGATGATTGAAGACGTACAAGCACATTATTTAGCACAAAATGCAGCAAATGCAGGCGTCGAAAATCGAAATGACCACTGTGATGCAGCAGGCGGTGGCGGAACGGAATATGAAGTTCCTGAAAATTTCACCTTCGGTTCGATGGGTGGTTATTACACCTATCAAGAGATGCTGGACATTTTGGATGATATGGCGGCACAATATCCTGATTTGATTACGACTCGGGCGCAGATTGGCGATGTGTTAACACACGAAGACCGTCCAGTTTATTGGGTTAAAATCTCAGATAATCCAACTGTCGATGAAGACGAACCAGAAGTTTTGTACACCTCTGTTCACCACGCGCGTGAACCTAATTCGTTGACGCAGAATATTTATTTCCTATGGTATCTTTTGGAAAATTATGAGGACAATGAAGAAGTTCAATACCTATTAAACAATACCGAATTGTATTTTATTCCTTGCGTTAATCCTGATGGTTATATTTGGAATGAGACGACCAATCCAAACGGTGGTGGCTTTTGGCGAAAAAATCGTCGCGATAATGGTGATGGTTCTATGGGCGTTGATTTGAATCGAAATTATGGTTTTCAATGGGGTTTTGATGACGTTGGTTCTTCAATCAATCCAGACTCTGATACCTATCGTGGAACAGCTGGTTTTTCTGAACCGGAGACGGAAGCAGTTCGACAATTTTGTAATGCACATGAATTTCAAATTTGTTTGAACTATCACACTTTCGGAAATTTATTGATTTATCCTTGGGGTTTTAGCGATTCTGTTACGCCTGACCACGGTATTTTCCAAGGCTTTACGGAAGCGATGACTCGAGAGAATAATTACTTTGCAGGAACAGGAACGGAAACCGTGGGCTATACCGTTAATGGAGATTCTGATGATTGGATGTATGGTGAGGAAACAGAAAAAGAGAAGATTTTTTCGATGACGCCTGAGGTTGGCCCAGCATTTTGGCCGCAGCAAAATCAAATTTTAGATGTGACGAAGCCTACTTTGTTACAAAATTTGACGACGGCTCATTTGGTGCATAATTTTGGGTTAGCACGAGATTTGACCGAGAACTTCTTGACAGAATTAGACAATGAGTTTAACTTTAGTTTGAAAAAATATGGCTTAAAAACAGGTGGTTTGACCGTCTCAGTTTCAGCCGTTAGCGATAATATTTCTTGGGTGGGTTCGCCTGATTTTTTTGGTTTATTGACCACCGAACAAGTAGAATCTTCTATTCCTTATTTGTTAGACCCTGCGATTATTAACGGTGAAGAAGTTATTTTTGAATTGGTGGTTGACAATGGAGAATATCAACATAAAGAATTGATCACCAAGGTTTTTGCCTCTCCAGAAACTATTTTTGGCGATACGGGTAGCAACTTGGACAGTTGGTCAAATGGCACAGACTGGGCAACAACAACCGCAGATTTCGTGTCTGCACCATCTTCAATTACAGACTCTCCAAATGGTAATTATCAAGCAAATACCAATAGCGTCATTGCTTTGGAAAATCCAGTTGAATTAATTGATGCCAACGATGCCTTTTTAACTTTTTGGGCAAAATGGGACATTGAAACTAATTGGGATTATACACAAATTCAGTTGTCGGAAAATGGTGGGCCGTGGGTTAATTTATGTGGAAAATACACCGTTTATGGAAATAACAATCAAGATGAAGATGAGCCATTATACGAGGGGACAAGCGATTGGGTGAAAGAAGAAATTCATTTAAATGATTATGTGGATTTGAGCAGTAATCCTGAAATTACCGTTCGATTTGTCCTAATTACTGATGTTGAAGTAGAGCAAGACGGTTTTTATTTCGATGATTTTGCGATTGTGACCGTGGAAGATGGAACAGTTTCGACGACTAATTTATCGAAAGATGATTTCACTTTTACCACTCGTCCAAATCCAGCTACAGAGTCCACGACTTTTGAATTTTCTGATAATATAAAAGAATTGAAAAACGCGGAATTACGGATTTATAATGCACTTGGACAAGCGATTTTGACAGAAAAAATTACCGGTACGCAATTGAAAGTTAACATCAATGATTGGCAATCTGGCATTTATTTTTGTAAAATTTTGAACGGCAAAGAAGTTATTTCTGGTAAAAAATTGAGTGTGGTTAAATAATTTGTAAATCACACTTTGAATAAATATATTGCTGTAAAAGGGGAAAAATCGAATGGTTTTTCCCCTTTTCTTTTGCTACATTTGCGGTCATTGGGAAATTAGACCGTTTCTCTATCAGATGTCAGAGCGTTCACAACTATTAGCGCTCGACTTCTCTGACTTCTGATAGAGAAACGGTCTGACTTCTGACCTCTTTTAAATAAAAAAAATATGAAAGCACTTCTTTGTAAAAAACACGGCGGACCAGATGACTTAGTTTTTGAAGATATTCCTTCTCCAAAAGTTGGGTCAAAGCAAGTATTAATTACCGTAAAAGCTTGTGGCGTTAACTTCCCTGACACTTTGATAATCAGAGGATTGTACCAATTTAAGCCTGCATTGCCTTTCTCCCCTGGCAGCGATGTCGCGGGCGTGGTCAAAGAAGTTGGTGATGCGGTCAAAAATCTAAAAGTAGGGGATGAAGTGATTGCGTTGGTCGCACACGGCGGATTTGCGGAGGAATGTTTGGCGGATGCAAATATTGTATTTCCAAAGCCAAAAGGCATGAGTTTTGTGAACGCCGCATCTTTTTTAATGGCTTATGGTACTTCTTATCATGCTTTGAAAGACCGAGCAAATTTGCAAAAAGGCGAAACCCTATTGGTACTCGGTGCCTCCGGTGGCGTTGGTTTGACAGCGGTAGAATTGGGTAAATTGATGGGTGCAAAAGTCATCGCTGCTGCTTCGACTGCCGAAAAATTAGCTTTGTGCAAAGAATATGGCGCAGATGAAGTCATCAATTATCACGAAGAAGATTTGAAAGCGGGCGTTAAGGAATTGACTGGTGGAAAAGGCGTGGATGTCGTTTATGACCCCGTCGGTGGCGACTATACAGAAGCCGCATTGCGAGCTACAGGTTGGAAAGGTCGATACTTAATCATTGGTTTTGCCGCAGGGAAGATTCCTAAGATTCCATTGAATTTACCGCTATTGAAAGGTTGTGCAATTACAGGCGTTTTCTGGGGTGCATTCGCGCAGCGGGAGCCAAAAAATAATTATATTAATACGCAAGAACTGCTAAAATGGTTTTATAGCGGCGATATCAAGCCACACATTCACAAAGTTTTTCCATTGGCGGACGCAGCGGAAGCTTTGCGAGAATTGGACGATAGAAAGGTAAGGGGAAAAGTCGTGATTAGCATGTAAATATGCTGTTTAAACGTTGTGTAAACTACGTTTCACTAAAAAAATGGTTCTTTGACAAATCCCGTGGAACAAAGTATTCTTTGAATTTTAAGCAGCGAGAAAATCCTAAGATTTTCGAGCTTCAAAAAACACAGTGCGCGCTACCTGCGGCAGCGCGGATAGGGTTTTGAGGGATAAAAACGGTTTTTGCAAAACCATTTTATCCCTCAAACTCCCTTACATTAAAACAAGAACAAACTTGTATTTCACGGGATTTGTCAAAGAACCAAAAAAATCCGTGAAGCGGATGAATATGAATAACCCCGACCGAAATTCGGGAGCTCGGGTTTGATTTAGCAATCCTGAAAGGATTGTTTGAAATCTGCTTCCTTTTCCATGGATTTCATCCATGGTTATTGATGTTCAATCCTTTCAGGATTTTCTACATTCAAGAAAACTTCTATCATTTTAATCAGTCAAGGTGATTTTTTAAAAGTGTGAAATTCCCTATTCATAAAAACCTATTTTTTAATATTTTATGAATATGGAAAACTTTACTGTTCAATTTTTACCTTGACTGATTAAAATGATACGAAAACTTTAATTTGTTTGGCATAAATTCCAATTTTTCTTTTGCAAAGATATGAGCGCAGATGGCCATTTAGCTAATTTTGGCTTTCGAAAAGTTATGTGGCTATGTAAAAATATTATGCGTTCTCTCGCACCGCAAGCCTACCTCACCTTCACTTCCGCACCCATTCGGCGATACCCCAAACGCCTCCGAAAAAACCCGACTAAAATAATTCAGATTGTCAAATCCCACCTCATAAGCCACCTCGGAGACATTCAAATCATTATCGGCAATTAATAAAGCTTTCGCTTTGTTTAGGCGAAAAGTACGGAGATAACGGTTAGGCGTTTGGTCAGTTAATGCTTTCAATTTTCGATAAAATTGTTGATGACTGAGGTGCAACATTTTAGCGAGGTCTTTTACATTTAATTCAGAGTCTTCATAGTATTTTTCTAAAACGGTATTGAGCTTCTCGAGGAAAAGGTCTTCTTGGTTTTTGGGTGTATTTGCACTTACAAAATCTTTGCTGTATCGCCGTTGCAAAGACTTCCGCGTCTCCAACAATTTTTCCAAACGCACCAATAATTCTTCCTTGTCGAAAGGTTTCATCAGGTAGGCATCCGCTCCAAATTTTAGTCCGTCTAATTTATCTTGTTGCGTCGCTTTTGCCGTCAACAAGACCATTGGAATATGGTTCGTTCGTTCATCTTTTTTGAGCGTTTCGACCAGTTCAAGACCATCTTTTACTGGCATCATCACATCACTAATAATCAGGTCAGGAACGTATTACAACGCTTTATCAATCCCTTCTGCTCCATCGGCTGCCGTCATAATCTGATAAAAGGGTTCGAGGATAGAACAGATATAAAAAATGACATCCGGATTATCTTCTGCAATCAATAAATGCGGTTTAGAGTTGTCCTGCAAAGCAATTGCTGTATCCGTATCTGCTAAATAATTATTGTCTAAAACTATCGAGTCAGGAGTAGGAAGAAGGTTAGCTTATTCCTTGGTTACGTCCATTTCTTCCGCTGAAGAAAGGGGCTTGTTTACCTTCGTATGAATGGGGAGCAACACCACAAATTCCGCTCCTTTACCCAGTTTACTTTTTACACTAATCGTCCCTTCCATCAGTTTTACCAATTCTTGGACCAATGCCAAACCTACACCCGTCCCTTCTCCTTTTCGACTGGAAGCATTATCTTCTTGATAAAATCGGTCAAAAATATAAGGTAAGGCCGCTTCAGAAATACCTTCCCCGGTATCCTTTATTTTTATTCGAATAAAATTGTTTTGTTGGGACAAATGCAGCGTTACCTTCCCACGGGTAGGCGTGAACTTGACGGCATTGAATAATAAATTAGAGATTATTTTTTGTAATTTAATTTCATCCACCGCCATCATCAGGTTCTCCATTTCATTATAAACCTGTAATCGAATCAGCTTTTTTGCGGCGAGGGACTCAAACGATTCGCCGGCATATTGCACAAAGGAAACCACTTCTTTTAATTGATAATTGGCTTTTAGATTGGCGCTATCTATCTTTGATAAATCCAATAACTGGTTGATGAGCTGTAATAATTTCTTCCCATTTCGGTCAATTAAATCTAATCCATTAGCAAGCCTATCTTTTTCTTTGCCGCTCATCTTAGCTGTCCAGCTTCCAATTCCCAATTGGTCGGTCATTCCTAAAATAACCGTCAAGAGTGTCCGAAACTCATGCGTGATATTGGTAAAAAAACGAGTCTTCACCTCATCCATTTTTTCCAACTTAGTGGTTTGTTCTAATTTTTCAATAATGATTTGTTGGTCTTTAAGGTTTTGCTCCAAGGCTTATACACGGTGGTTGCTTCTTTGCTCTGATGGCTAACCAAAAAGGAAAGAATAAACCAAAAAACACGACCAATACAGTAGGAATGGTCTCAAAAAAATAAACTCTCGATGTGGACAAATATATGTATAGATAACTTGATATGTATACGAAAATAGTAAGCGGAATAATTCTTTTGGAATAAATAGAAGTAGCCCTATAATTAAAATAGGTTTCCGTAAATTTTAGCAGACCTATGAGGAAGAACAATAACCCTAGACTAAATAAATCTGCATTGTATTTGTTCAATTCAGGTAAGTAAAAACGATTCAATAACTTGGGCCATTATGCTTGTCCTTTTCCCTTCTAAAAAACACAAAAAATAGTTCCGTAACGAAGGCTATGCAACGATTTTTTGAATTCTTTAGAAGAAAAAATTAC